>DASUCM010000014.1:0-9530 GCA_036276035.1 Candidatus Limnocylindria bacterium
GCCGGGCCTCCGCCACGCACGTGTCGACGAGCGCCTTGCCGACGCCGCGACCGGAGGCCTCCGGCACGACGGCAAGCGAGCGGATCTCGGCGAGGTCCGCGGTGAGCACGGCGAGCGCGCAGCAGCCGAGAAGACGGTCGCCCTGGACCGCCACGAAGAAGTCGCGCAGGTGCTCGACGAGGAACTCGCGCGACCGCTCGAGCATGCGGTCCTCGCGGGCGTAGCCGTTGATGAGCGCGAGCATCGCGTCGACGTCGCCGACGCGCGCCGCACGGAGCGCGAGGCTCATGCCCCGAGCCGCTCGCGTGCCTTCACGAGCGCCTCGCGCACGAGCGCGGGCGCGGTCCCGCCCGGCGAGGTCCGGCTCGAGAGCGAGCGGCCGACGTCGAGCTCATCGATGGCGGAGGCATCGAAGGAGCGGTGGTGCCGGCGCAGGTCCTCGAGCGTGAGATCGCCGAGCCCGCGGCCCGCAGCGAGCGCCTCCTGGACGATCCGGCCGACGACGGAGTGCGCTTCGCGGAACGGGACGCCGCGGCGCGCAAGGTGGTCGGCAAGGTCGGTCGCGGTGACCATGCCCCGGTCGGCGCTGCGGCGCATCGCGTCGCGGTCGATGCGCATCCCGCCGACCACGAGCGCCAGCGCTTCGAGCGCTGGCGCGACCGAGCAGAGGTCGTAGAGCGGCGCGCGGTGCTCCTGCAGGTCGGACCCGTACGCGAGCGGCAGCCCCTTCAGCGTCGTGAGGACCGCGACGAGGTCGCCGATCGCGCGTCCGCTGCGGCCCCGCGCGAGCTCGGCGACGTCGGGGTTCTTCTTCTGCGGCATGATGCTCGACCCCGTCGAGTGCGCGTCCGAGAGCGCGACGAAGCCGAACTCGATCGACGACCAGATGACGAGCTCCTCCGCGAGCCGCGAGGCGTGGACCGCGGCCAGCGCGGCGACGAACGCGAGCTCGGCGATGAAGTCGCGGTCGGAGACCGCGTCGATGCTGTTCACGAAGTGCGCCGGCAGGCCGAGCTCGCCGGCGGCGGACGCCGGGTCGACCGGGTAGGGCGAGCCAGCGAGCGCGGCGGCACCGAGCGGCGACACGGCGGCGCGGCGGCGCGCTTCGCGGATCCGATCGCGGTCGCGGAGCAGCGCCTCGACGTGCGCGAGGAGGTGGTGCGCGAGCGACACCGGCTGCGCCTGCTGCAGGTGCGTGTAGCCGGGAAGCACGGTGTCGACCTCGCCGCCGGCTCGGTCGAGCAGCGCGGCCGCGAGCGAGCGCACGGCCGAGTCGAGCCCGTCCATGGCGTCGAGGACGAACAGGCGCAGGTCGAGCGCGACCTGGTCGTTGCGGCTACGCGCCGTGTGGAGCTTCCCGCCGACCTCGCCGAGGCGCTCGCTGAGGGTCCGCTCGACGGCGCTGTGCACGTCCTCGGCATCGGTGGGCCAGACGAACGTGCCGTCGGCGAGCTCGGCGTCGATGCGCTCGAGGCCGGCAACGAGCGCGTCGGCCTCGGGCCGCGGGATGATCCCCTGCCGCCCGAGCATCCGCGCGTGCGCGATGCTCCCGCGCACGTCGTGCCGCGCGATCCGGCGGTCGAGCTCGAGCGACGACGTGAAGCCGCGGATCCGCGGGTCGAGCCCGCCGCCGAGCCGCCCGCTCCAGAGATCGGTCACGCCTTGCGGCGCTTCTTCGGCGCAGGCTTCGCGGCGGGCAGCGCGGCGAGCTCCGGCCCGAACAATTCCTGGGTCCTCGCCTGGTTGCGCAGCGGGAGGCCGAAGACGTTGATGAAGCCCTCGGCCGCCTTGTGGTCGAAGGCGTCGCCCTTCCCGTACGTCGCGAGCGCCATCGAGTACAGGGAGTGCTGCGAGCGGCGCCCGACCACGGTCGCGGTGCCGCGGTGCAGGCGCACCCGGATGTCCCCCGACACGAAGCGCTGCGTCGAGCGGACGTACTCGGCGAGGTCCTGGTGGTGCGAGGTGAACCAGAGCCCGTTGTAGACGAGGTCGGCGTACTCGGCCCCGACGCGCTCCTTGAAGCGGAGGCTCTCCTTCGAGAGGACCATGTCCTCGAGCGCGCGGTGCGCGAGGTGGAGCACGACCGCCGCGGGGGCCTCGTAGATCTCGCGCGACTTGATGCCGACGAGGCGGTTCTCGATCTGGTCGATCCGCCCGACGCCGTGCTTGCCCGCGATCGCGTTCAGCTTGTCGATGAGCGTCACGCCGTCGCAGGCCTCGTCGTCGATCGCGGTCGGCACGCCCTCCTTGAAGGTGATGACGATCTCGCGCGCCTTCGACGGCGCCTCGTCGGGGTCGACCGTCCACTGGTACACGTCGCGCGGCGGCGCGCCCCAGGGATCCTCGAGCACGCCGGCCTCGATGGAGCGGCCCCAGAGGTTCTCGTCGACGCTGTAGGGGCTCTTCTTCGTGACGGGGACCGGGATGCCGCGCTCGCGCGCGTACTCGATCTCCTCGTCGCGCGTCATGTTCATGCCGGCGCGCATCGGCGCGATGACCTTGAGGTCCGGCGCGAGCGCGCCGACCGCGAGGTCGAAGCGCACCTGGTCGTTCCCCTTCCCCGTGCAGCCGTGCGCGACGTACTGCGCGCCCTCCTCGCGGGCCGCGTCCACGAGCAGCTTCGCGAGGAGCGGGCGGCCGAGCGCGGTCGCGAGCGGGTAGCGGCCCTCGTAGAGCGCGCCGGCCTGGAGCGCGGGGAACACGAAGTAGCGCACGAAGGTCTCGCGGACGTCCTGGACGATCGCCTTCTTCGCGCCGCTCTTCAACGCCTTCGCTTTGACCTCGTCGAGGTCTTTCACCGAGCCGAGGTCGCCGGTGACGGTCACGACCTGCAGCCCCATCGTCTCGCGCAGCCAGGCGACCGCGACCGAGGTGTCGAGGCCGCCCGAATACGCGAGCACGCACGTCTTCCTATGTGTCTCCACGGGACCTCCGTTCGTTCCGTCGCACGCCGAATGTCGCGAGCTTCGCGAGGAGCGGCCGCGCGGAGCGCTGCTCCACCGCCACGAACACAGTGTCGTCCCCCGCGATCGTGCCGACGATGCCGTCGAGGCCGGCGGCGTCGATCGCGGCGCCGAGCGCGCTCGCGGTGCCGGGGAGCGAGCGCACGACGACGATGTTCCCGGCGGCCGCGGCCTCGACCGGGTAGTCCTCGCAGAACCGGCGCAGCCGCTCGGTCCCGCCACCGGCGCCGGCCCCCGCGGCGGGCGCGGCGTAGGCATGCGTGCCGTCGCGCGTCACCTTCACGAGCCCGAGCTCGACGATGTCGCGCGAGATCGTCGCCTGCGTCGCGGGGAACCCCGCGCCGCGCAATGCGCGCGCGAGCTCGCCCTGCGTCGCGAGGCGGCGCTGGGCGACGACGCGCAGGAGCGCGCGCTGGCGGTGCTGCTTGCGCGCGAGCGCATCCCTCAAGCCGCGGCCTCGATGACGGTCCCGACACGCTCGCCCGCGAGCAGGCGCTCGAGCGCGTCGCCGCCGCTCGCGACGATCGCCGCGCGGCACCCGGCGGCGGCGGCGAGGAGGCAGGCCTCGACCTTCGGCAGCATGCCGCCCTCGATCGTGCCGTCGTCGACGAGCGCCTTCGCGCGCTGCGCGTCGAGCGACGCGATGAGCTTGCCGTCCTGCCCGCGCACGCCCGGCACGTCGGTGACGAAGGCGAGCAGCCGCGCGCCGATGGCCGCGGCGATCGCGCCCGCGACGCTGTCCGCGTTCACGTTCAGCGGCTCGCCGCCGTCCGCGTCCAGCGCAGCCGGGGCGACGACCGGCACGCGGCCGCGGTCGAGGAGCTCCTCGAGGAGCGAGCTGTCGACGAGGGTGATGCGGCCCACGAGGCCGAGGTCAGCGCTCTCGCGCTCGGCGCGGAGCATCCCGCCGTCGAGGCCGGAGAGTCCGACGGCCGGCACGCCGCGCTGCACGAGCGCTGCGACGAGCCGCGAGTTCGCGAGGCCGGTGAGCGTCGCGAGCGCGACGTCGCGCGTCGGCCCGTCGGTGACGCGCAGCCCGCGCTCGAATCGCGCCTCGAGGCCGAGCTTCGCGGACCACTCCCCGACGAGCGGCCCGCCGCCGTGCACGACGACCAGCGGCGTCCCGGAGTCGTGCAGCGTGGCGACGATCGTGGCGTCCGCGTCGGCCTTGCCCGCGACGGAGCCGCCGACCTTCACGACGACGGCCGACCGCTCCTCACGTGGTGTATTCGGCATTGATCCTCACGTACTCCGCGCTCAGGTCGGCGCCCCACGCCACGGCGTTCCCCTGCCCGAGGCCGAGGTCGACCGCGATCGCGATGTGCGAGCCCGCGAAGTGCGCGCGCAGCGCCGCGTCGTCGTAGGAGCGGGGGCGGCCCGACGCGAAGACCGCGATGTCGGCGATGCGGACGGTCGCGCGCGACGCGTCCACGCGCGCGCCGGAGCGACCCGCGGCCGCGAGGATGCGGCCCCAGTTCGGGTCGGCTCCGTGGATCGCGGTCCGGACGAGGTTCGAGTTCGTCACGGTCCGGGCGGCGAGCCGGGCGTCGGCGTCGCTCGCCGCGCCGGAGACGCGGACCTCGAAGACCTTCGTCACCCCCTCGCCGTCGGCGACGATCGCGAGGGCGAGCTCGCGGCAGACCTCGTGCAGCGCGAGCGCGAAGGCGTCGGCCTCCGCCGGCCCGACCGTGACGCCCGACGCGCCGTTCGCGAGGACGAGGACCGTGTCGTTCGTGCTGGTGTCGCCGTCGACCGAGATCGCATTGAACGTCGCGTCGACCGCCGGGCGGAGCGCCGCGGCCAGCGCCTCGCGCGCGATCTGCGCATCGGTCGTGATGAACGCGAGGAGCGTCGCCATGTCCGGATGGATCATCCCGGCGCCCTTCGCGATGCCCCCGACACGCACGACGCCGCCGGGAAGCCGGACCTCGCGCTCGGCGACCTTCGGGCGCGTGTCCGTCGTCATGATCGCGCGCGACGCGTCGTCCCAGCCGTCGACGGCGAGCTGGATCTCGCCGACGGCGACGCGGATCCGCTCGACCGGCAGCGGCACGCCGATGACGCCGGTGCTCGCGACCGCGACCTGATCGGCGCGCACCTCGAGCCGCTGCGCCGCGGCCTGCGCCATCGCGACGGCGTCGCGCTCGCCCTGCTCGCCGGTGCACGCGTTCGCGTTGCCCGAGTTCACGACGATCGCGCGCACCGTGCCGAGCTCGACGTGACGGCGCGTGATGACGCACGGCGCCGCGATGACCTCGTTCCTGGTGAATGCCGCGGCGGACGTGCACGGACGCTCCGACCAGATGAGCGCGACGTCGAGGCGCTCTTTGCGCCCGTACTTCACGCCCGCGGACGCCGCACCGGCGAGGAAGCCCTTCGCGTAGGTGACCCCGCGGGCGCTCACGAGGCACCGAGCCGGCGGAGCAGGTGATCGCGCGCGTCGGCGTCGCGCGGAGCGCCGCGAGCGTGAAGGCTCTCCGCGATCCGCGTGCGGTGCTCGCGCGTCTTGTTGCCGCCGAACTTGAACTTCGCCCGCACGTCGACGATCTGCCCGCGCAGCCCGCGGATGCCCGGGAGCATGGGCGCGTACGGGCCGCTCCCCCCGTGCACCTGGGCGTGGCCGCCCTGCGGCTGGAAGTGCGAGAGCTGGCGCGTGAGGATCGCGGCGAGCGCGTCGGGGTCGTCGACGATCTCGAAGCGGCAGATCGCCTGGACCGCCGCGTAGTACGAGGTGGGCACGCCCTCCTCGACGGGACGAGGGGCGTCGGCGTTCCAATCCGTCGGGATGTAGGTGTACGCGTCGATCACGGAGACGAGCGCGAGCGGGTTCTCCTCGAGGCGCTCCCAGGCCGGGTTCGGCCTCGCGAGGTGCAGCTCGATCGTGCTGCCGCCGTCGTAGATGAAGTGCGTCGGCACGACGACCGCGACGTCGTGGCCGGTCCCCGACGCGACGAGCTGCCCGAAGTCGTGCGCCGACAGGAAGGCGCGCCACTCGTCGTCGTCCAGCGCGGCGTCGTGACGCCGGATGAGCATCAGGGCCAGAGGGGCAGGCCCTCGAGACCGAGCGTCTCGGGGTACCCGCGCATCGCGTTGAGGTTCTGCACGGCAGAGCCCGCCGCGCCCTTCACGAGGTTGTCCAGCGCGCCCATCGCGACGAGCCTGCCGTTCGCCTCGTCGACGACCGCGTGCACGAGGCACCAGTTGCTGCCGAGCGCCGCCTTCGTCTGCGGGAACGAGCGCGTGACGCGGACGAACGGCTCCTCGGAGTACGCCTGCGCGTAGGCCTGCGCGACCTGCTCGGGAGTGACGCCTTCCCGCAGCGGCGCGTAGCAGGTGGCGAGGAGGCCGCGCGTCATCGGGATGAGGTGCGGCGTGAAGGTGAGCCGCGGCGACGCGCTGCCGAGCGCAGCGAGCTCCTGCGAGATCTCGGGCGTATGGCGGTGGCGCGGCACGCCGTAGGCGCGCAGGTTCTCGTCGATCGAGCCGTAAAGGTAGGCCTCGTCCACGCTGTGCCCCGCGCCGGAGACGCCGGACTTCGCGTCGATGATCACGTCGTCGCCGATGAGCCCGGCGCGCACGGCGGGGGCGAGCGCGAGGAGGGACGCGGTCGGGTAGCACCCGGGATTCGAGACGAGCCGCGCGCCGCGCAGCTTCGGACGCACGAGCTCCGTCAGACCGTAGACGGCGTCGCGGAGGAGCTCGGGCGCGGGATGCGTGTAGCCGTACCAGCGCTGGTAGCCCGCCGCATCGCGGAGCCGGAAGTCGCTGCCGACGTCGATGAGCGCGCGCCCTTCCTTCAGCCATCCCGGCGCGAGCTTCGCGGCCTCACCGGCCGGGAGCGCGGTGATGACGACCTCGGCGTCGCCGACATCGGACCCGACGACGAGCGAGGCGGGCGCGCCGTGCAGGTGCGGCTGGACGTCCCGCAGCGGCTCGCCCTGGTGGGAGCGCGCGACGGCGGCGACGAGCTGCACCTCGGGGTGACGGAGGAGGATCCGGGCGAGCTCCCCGCCCGCGTAACCGGTGACGCCGACGATCGCGACGCGCGTGCTCACCGCCGGATTATGCAGTGGCGTGGATGTTTATGCAACCGCTAGGGGAAGATCCCCCGCTTCTCGAGGGCGCCGGCGACGCGCTCGACAGCGACGATGAAGGCCGCCTCGCGCGGCGTGCAGTCGTAGACCTGCGCCTTCGCCAGGACGAGGTCGATCGCGCGGCGCATGTAGATCTCGAGCCGGCGCTCGACCTCGTCGAGCTCCCAGTAGAACTGGGCGCGGCTCTGGACCCACTCGAAGTACGAGACGACCACCCCGCCGGCGTTCGCGAGGATGTCCGGCGCAATGGTGACGCCACGCGCGGCGAGAGCCCGGTCGGCGGCGGAGGTGATCGGCCCGTTCGCCCCCTCGACGATGATCGGCGCGCGGACCTCGTGGGCGTTGGCGGACGTGATCTGGCCCTCCAGCGCGGCGGGGATGAGGACGTCGACGTCGCTCGCGAGGAGCTCCGCGTTCGAGATCCGCGCCGCGCCGGGCAGGCCCTCGAGCGTGCGCTGCGGGTTCCGTTGCGCGTGCTCCATCGCGCGCCGGACGTCGAGCCCGTCCGTCGCGGCGTAGCCGCCGCTCACGTCGGAGATCGCGACGACCTTGCAGCCGGCCTCCGCGAGCGCGAGCGCGGCGATGCTCCCGACGTTGCCGAAGCCCTGCACCGCGACGCGCGTTCCCTCAGGCGCGCGGCCGAGCCGCCGCAGCACCTCGAGGGTGACGAACGCGACCCCGCGTCCGGTCGCCTCGTGACGGCCCCGCGACCCGCCGAGCTCGACCGGCTTGCCGGTGACGACCTCCGGCGAGTGGCGGCCGGTCATCATCGTCACGGTGTCCACGATCCACGCCATGTGGCGCGCGTCGGTGTTCACGTCGGGCGCGGGGATGTCCGCCTCGGGGCCGATGATCGGCAGGATCGCGGCGGTGTAGCGCTTCGTGAGCCGCTGCACCTCGCGCTCGGAGAAGCCGCGCGGATCGAACGCGACGCCGCCCTTCGCGCCGCCGAGCGGGATGTCGGTGACGGCGCACTTCCAGGACATGAGCATCGCGAGGCCCTTTACCTCGTCGAGCGTGACCGACGGGTGGAAGCGGATGCCGCCCTTGCCGGGGCCGCGCGCGGTCGAGTGCTGGACGCGGTAGCCGGTGAAGACCTCGAGCGACCCGTCGTCGCGGTGCACCGGCAGCGCGACGATGAGCGAGCGCTCGAAGGACGCGAGATAACGATGGATCCCGGGGTCGAGCCCGAGCGCCTTGGCCGCGGCGTCGAGCTGCGCGACCGCGGAGGCGAGGAGCTCCTGCCCAGGCTCGGCGCGCACCGGTGCGGTCGTCACGAGAGCGGCTTCTTCATGCGGATGCTCGGCGGCTCCGGCTCGTACCCGAGCTTGCGGTTCACGGCGAGCATGGGTGCATTGTCCTTGTCGTTCGTCGTGCCGAACAGCCGGACGCCCCGCTCCTTCAGCACGGCGATGGCCCGCAGCTTCATCGCGAGCGCGAGGTCGTTGCCGCGGGCGCTCGAGAGCACGCCGGTCATGAACGTGTACCCGACCCCCGACCCGTTCACGTCGGCGAGGGTCAGCCCGACGAGCTCGTCGCCTCTCAGCGCGAGCGTCGTCGCGCGCGGCTCGAAGGTCGGGCTGTCGAAGGCGTAGCGCGAGAGATCCTCGTAGGAGGGCGGCGGCGGTATCTCGGGCGTCGGGACCTCACGCCAGGTCGCCGAGTGCAGCTCGTGGACGCGGCGCCTCAGCCCCTCGGCCTCGCCCGCCGCTGCGAGCTCGGCGTAGCTCGCGAGGCGGAAGCCGCCGCGCCGCGCGATCGCATCCGGGTCCTCGAAGCGGGAGGCATCGAACGCCGTGAGGTCGAGGTACGCGGTCTGCCGGCGGTGGAACTCCCGGTAGCCGCGCTTCTCGGCGAACGCGATGCCGTCGCGCTCGTCGCCGCGCAGCCCCGCGGTCAGCGACGGAGCGCCGTGACCGCGCGCGTAGTCCTCGAGCGCGTCCGCGATCGCCGTGCCGATGCCCTTGCGCTTCCAGGCGTCGTCGATCCGCAGCCAGGCGCCCCACGAGCCATCGGGCGGGCGCCACCTGCCGCCGTCGCCGGCGCCCGCGACGCCGATGAGCTCGTCGCCGGCCTCGACGACGAGCCGCGCGCGCACCTCGTTCGGGTCGGCCATCGACTCCCAGCGCTCCATGTCCTGGAGCGTCTGCCGCTGCGCCGGCCGCGAGTAGCGGTTCTGGAACACGACGACGCGCGGGAGGTCCTCCGGGCGCCACTCGCGGAGGGTCACGCCGCGCGGCAGCCTGGGCGCGATCTGCTGGACGACGTCTGGCGTTGCGGCCGGCACGGGGTGAGGAGACTAGCATCGGCGCGGTTGGCCGAGCCCGCGCAGCACGATCTCGAGAAGCACATGCGCACCGCGCTCCGGCTCGCGCAGCGCGGGGCAGGGCGGACGAGCCCCAACCCGATGGTCGGCGCGGTCGTCGTCCAGGGAGGCCGTGTCGTCGGGCGCGGCTGGCATCACGCCGCGGGC
>DASUCM010000015.1:0-12188 GCA_036276035.1 Candidatus Limnocylindria bacterium
TCGCGCAGCGAGTCGGCCTGGAGCACGAGCAGCTCCGCGAGGGGCGCGCCGAGGCGCGTCGCCGCGCTCACGATCGCCGCGACCCTGGCCTCGGGGCCCCCGTGCGCCGCGAACGCGCCGAACGCGCGTGCGCGCCCGACGCCGAGCGCGAGATCCGCGGCGAGCGCCCGTGCCTCGCGGGAACGGCCGACGCCGGCCTTGCGCTCGATGAGCGAGCGGAGAGCGCGCTCGAAGGTGAGCCCCGCGTCGAGACCGACGACGACCGCGTCGAGCAGCGTCGCGAGGTCGGCCGTCGCGGGCCGCGTCCGGACGATGCGCGCGAGCCACACGATCGCGACGGCCTCGAGCAGCACGGCGACCGCGAGCAGTCCGCGGCCGCGCTCGAGGAGCAGCGCCGCGTAGCTCGGCATGAGCGCGGCGAAGAGGAGCGCGCCGAGCGGGACGAGCCCCACGAGCACGACCGCCGAGACGCGTCCCTGCGCCGTGAGGGCATGCTGCTCGTCCTCGAGCGCGAGGCGGCCGCGCAGCAACGCGGCGACCCGATCGAGGCGGCGGCGCACGGGGCCGCCGGCACGGTGGAACGCGCCGAGCACGATGCGGAGCACCGCGAGGTCCTGTGCCGGGACGACGCGGTCGAACTCCGCGAGCGCGGGCTCGAGCCTCCGTCCGAGGCGCAGGCTGGCCGCGGCGCGGCGTGCGCAGGCGTCGAGCGGCGCCGGGAGCGTCGGCGCGACCTCGGCGATCGCGAGCTCGAGCGAGAGGCCGGCGCCGAGTCCCGCGCCAACGGCCTCGACGAAGCCAGGTAGCGCGAGGCGCGCGTCCCGGCGCTCCCGCCCGCCGCGGATCAGCGCTCGCGGGTCGCCCGGCAGGAGCGCGACGGCACCGAGCGCGACGGCCGCGAAGATGAGCAGGAGGGTCACAGCAGTCCGAGATCGCGGAGACCGTACCCGTCGGCGGACCGGTCCAGCTCGACGAGCTGCACGATCCGGCGCACGCCGTCCGCGCCGCGCTCCTGATGGATCACCAGATCGATGCCGCGGCGGATCTGTTCGCGGATCGCGGGCAGCGGCAGGTCGATGCCGGCCATGAGGGCCATCGTCTCGAGGCGGAGCAGGGCCTGGTACGCGTCGTTCGCGTGCGCGGTCGTCAGCGACCCGCGATGGCCGCTGTTCATCGCCTGCAGCATGTCGAGGGCTTCGCCGCCGCGGACCTCGCCGACGATGATCCGGTCGGGCCGCATGCGGAGCGCGTTGCGCAGCAGGACGCGCACGTCGACGGCGCCCGTGCCCTCGACGCTCGGCGGCCGCGTCTCCAGCGCGACGACATTCGCCTGGGGCAGGCGGAGCTCGGCGGCGTCCTCGATCGTGACGATCCGCTCGTCCGCGCCGATGGCGAACGCGAGCGCGCCGAGCGTGGTCGTCTTGCCGCTCGAGGTCCCGCCGCTGACGAGGATGCTGCGCCGGTCCGCGACCGCGCGCGTGAGGAAGTCAGCGGCCGCCACGGGCAGCGTCCCGTTGCGCACGAGGTCGCCGAGCGCGAGCGGGTGCGACGCGAAGCGGCGGATGGTGAGGACGGGCCCGGCGATCGCGATCGGCGGGATCACCGCGTGGACGCGCGAGCCGTCGGGGAGGCGCGCGTCGACCAGCGGGTTCGCGAGGTCGATGCGCCGGCCGAGCGCTGAGACGAGGCGCTCGGCGATGACGAGGATCTCCTCGGGATCATCGAAGCGCACGGTCGTGCGCTCGAGCCGGCCGTCGCGCTCGACCCAGACGCCACGCGTGCCGTTCACCATCACCTCGGTCACGCGCTCGTCGCGGAGCAGCGGCGCGAGCTCCCCGAGGCCGAACAGTCGATCGTCGAGCCAGCGCTCGAGGACGCGGACCTCCGCAGCGGGGAGCACGACCCGCTCGTCCTGCAGCGCCGCGCGGAGGGCGGGCGCGAGCGCCTCGCGCGTGGGTCGTCCGTCCGGCGCGTCGCGAAGGCGGTCGGTCACCGACCGCTCGACGCGCGCTCGGATGCTCACGTCGCGTCGATGCCGAGCAGCTCGGCGAGTTCGTCGTACGCACGCCCGAGGCGGCCGCCGACCCGCGCGGGACCCGAGAGGGCTCGGGCAACGGCGTCCTCGTCGCGCGGGAGCGAGCCGAGCGCCGCGCCGCCGGGGAGCGTGCCCTGGGAGCAGATGAGCCAGCTGTCGGCGAGGTCGTGGGCCGCGAGCGCGGCGAGGGATGCGGGATCGGCATACGTGAGGACGAGCGTGCGCGACGCGATCGCCGCACCTTCGCGCAGCGCGCGCGTGCGGTCGTCGGCGAGCGGCGCCGCATCCACGATCACGAGCTCACGGTCGAGCTCGCGCAGGCACGCCGCGAGGAGCGGCCACGACGGCGCGCTGCCCGGTCCGCCGAGGACCCGGACGCCGGGGGCGGCCGCGGTCGCCACGACGCGCAGATGTTCGATCGACAGCTCTGACGCCATCGGCTCGAGCTCGGACCACGGCCTCGCCTCGGCGCGCAGCCACCAGCCGGCGGCGCCAGTCCCGGTCGCGTCGAGGAGCCAGAGCGGCGCCGTGCGCCCGAGGCGGAGCGCGAGGTTCGTCGCGAGGAGCGTCCGGCCGACACCGCCGCGGGCGGCGGTGATGACGATGCGGCGCGTCGCCTCGCGGGTCCGTGCCGGCAGCGCCGCCGCGACCTGCGGCCCCACGACCTCCGCTGCGGTCCCCGCGGCGATATGGGCCACGCCTGCCGCGCGCAGGAGCTCGGCCGTCGCGCCGGTCGCGACGAGGACGCGCGGGATAGAGGGCGCGTGCGCTGCGGCACGGGTCACGCCGTCCCCGCAGCGCGTGTCGACGAGGACGATCTCGGGGTCCGGCGCTTCGACGAGCCCGAGCGATGCCGCGGCCGCGTCAAGGTCCGGCCCGCCGCACACGACGGCGCGCGTCATCGGGCCGAGCGAAGGAGCGGGACGATGAGCTGACCGCTGGCACGCGCGACCGCGATCGCGCTCGCGTCGAACGCGGAGAGTCCGACGACGAGGCTGCGCTCATCGGCGGCCATCACGATGAGGTCGAACGCGATCGCGTTCGCGGACGGGCGCTCGGATGATCGCAGCGCGACGATGTCGATCCGGTCGCCCGGACGGAGCTCCGCTGGCGGGGCGGCGAACCAGCTCATCGGGATGGCGAGCGCCCAGCTCGAGGGCGGGAGCTGTTCCGCGAGGGATGGCGCCGCGGTCCCCGGCGCACCCGCCGTCATGCCCTGCCCGAGCAGGACGCACGCGAGAAGGACGACCGACGCCGCGCCCGCGAGCAGGCGCCGTCGCGGTACCCGCCTCGCGGTCGCGGTCAGCGACGGCAGCACGACACCTTCTCGATCGTGACGCGGTGGATGAGGCCGTTGTCGACGCTCACCTCGATCTCCCTCCCGCGGTCGACGATGGAGACCCGCCACGGCCTCGTGATCCCGTGCTCGGCGGCAACAGAGCGGGCCGCCGCAAGCGCGCGCTCGCGCAGGCCGACGTCGGCGAGGAAGACGAGCAGCTCGTCGCGCGTCGGGTCGCGCGGTCCGCCGCCGCCGTCGCGGACCGACATGACGAGCGCGAGGTGCTCGTCGGCGACGACCGCTCCCGCGGCCTGTGCAGCAGCCTCACCCGCGCGTGCCGCGCGCGCGGTCCCGATGAGCTCCTCCTGGCGGACGAGCAGCCCGACGAGAACGATCACGCCGATCGCGAGCGCGACCACGAGGAGGATGTGCGCCTGGCCGCGCTCATCGCGATCGAGCCTCACGGCGTCCACTCGATGTGGCGCGCGGCGACGGTCTCGATCGTGAGCAAGGGCAGGGCAGGCAGCGCGAGCGGCAGGGTGTAGCGGAGTCGGACGCGTAGGAGCGAGCCGCGCGGGTCGCCCGCGCGCGGCACCTCGCTCTGCGCCGGCACGATCTCGACGCGCAGGTGGCGGGGATCGAGCGGCCCGGCCGCGGCCGCGACGCCGTCCCGGACGAGCTCGTCGTCGTTCGTGAGCGCCCCGATCCGCGCGCCCTCGGCGGCCGCGTGCACGAGCGCGAGCCGGGCGACGCCGAGATCCGCGAGCTGCACCATCGCGAACGCGACGACGAGAAGGACGGGAAGGACGAGCGCGAACTCGACGAGGGCCTGACCGTCGTCGTTCATCGGCGCGCGATGACCCGTTCGGCGGCCGGGCGCGTGAAGGCACGCGGATACCGGGCGATGCGGAGCGCCTGCGCGAGGGCGAGCGCCGCGGCCGCGGCCGCGAGCAGCAGCAGCATCCCGAGCTCGTCGACCGTGCGGCTCGCGAGCTCCGTCGCCCCGCGCAGCACCGCGCCCCGCGTGTCTGGCGGCGGCGCTCCCGTCGCGACGGTGGTCGTGATGAGGTCGAGGACGGCGGGGTCCTCGAGGATCCCGCCATGACCCTCGAGCGTCGCGAAGGACGAGGGCAGCAAGATGCGTGACTCGACCCCGGCGCTGCGGCTGTCCGGGCTGCTGACGAGCAGATCGGTCGCGAGACGCACGTCGATGCGTGCCAGTCCGGCGGCCGGACCCGACGAACGGCGCTCCGCCAGGTCACGCACGGCGTCACCGCCGGGGTCATGAACGAGTCCGGCGGTCACGGCCCGCAGCTCGAGCGACTCGTCGCCGGCGAGCGAGAGCGAGGTCCGGGCGACGCGCGCCGCCGTCGCTCCGTTGTGCGGGGCAGCGAGCGCGATGTACGTGCGGACGCCGTCCGCGCTCGAAAGCCCATCGGCCAGGGCGCGATCCGCCACGACCCCGCCCATCGAGTGCGTGACAAGGTGCACGGCGGTGTAGCGATGGGCGATCGAGCGGATCTCGTCGCGCAGCCGGATCGCGCTTGCCTCGACGTCGCCACGCGTGTCGTACGGGTAGCGCGGGTCGGCACCGAAGCGCCGGATCTCGAAGCGGGGGTCGCCCTGGTACCGCGCGATGAGCGCGTCCCACGTCCCGTCGTCCGCGCTCGAGCCGAGGCCGCCGACGAGCATCAGCAGCTCCTTCGTGGCGTCGCGTCGCGGCGGCAGCTCGGTCGCGCGCCCGACCGTGCGGCTGGGCCCGCCGTCGTCGGCGAGGGCGACCGCTCCCGAGAGGAGCAGGAGCGGGAGGGCGAGGAGCGCCGCCGCGACACGCACGCGGGCATGTCAGCCGCGCGGCGGGGCCCGCGACACGGGACCTGCCGCCGGTACCGCGGTACTAGGTGCTGGGAACGGCGGCGCGCTCGAGCTCGGGGAAGTACGCGGCCGCCTGCATGGTGAAGAGCTCGGCGTAGCGGCCGCCCTGCGTCATGAGCTCGCGGTGGGTGCCGCTCTCGACGATGCGCCCTTCGTGGAGGACGTAGATGCGGTCCGCGGCGCGGACGCTCGAGAAGCGGTGCGAGATGAGGAGGACCGCGCGGCCGGCGAAGAGCTCGCGCATGCGGCCGAAGAGCTCGTGCTCGGCGCGCGGGTCGAGCGCCGCGGTCGGCTCGTCGAGGATGACGAGCGGCGCGTCGCGGAAGAACGCGCGGGCGAGCGCGATGCGCTGCCACTGGCCGATCGAGATCTCTCGCCCGTCGAGGAACACCGGACCGAGCATCGCGCCGTAGCCCTCCGGCCACTCGGACACGAACGCGTCCGCACCGGCGCGCTTCGCGGCCGCGACGATCGCCTCCTCGTCGCCGATCCGCTCGACGCGGCCGAGCCCGATGTTCTCGCGGACGGTGAGCAGGAAGTGCGCGAAGTCCTGGAACAGCACGGCGACGCGCTCGTGCACCCACGATGGATCCACCGTCGACGTGTCGACGCCGTCCCACGTGACGGTGCCGGCGTCCGGCGCGTAGAGACCGGTGAGCACCTTCGCGAGCGTCGTCTTGCCGGAGCCGTTCTCGCCGACGAGCGCGATCACCTCACCCCGCCGGATGTCGAGGTCGATGTCGCTGAGCGCCCGGCGGGGCGGTGTCCCTGTGCCGGAGACGGGGTACCCGAACGAGACGTCGCGCACCGCGATGTGGCCGAAGCCCGGCGGGACCGCGGGCTTCGGTAGGTGGCGCTCCGCTGGCGCGAGCGCGAGGAACTCGTCCCAGTCCTGGAGGTACAGCGCGGACTCGTAGAGCTGCGACGAGTTGCCGACGAGGCCGTCGAGCTGCGCGCGCAGCTGCTGGCTGCCGGCCGCCGCGGCACCGGCCTCCGCGATCCCCAGCTGGCCGGTGAAGACGAGGTACGCGAGGGCCCCGAACGAGAGCGCGTTGAAGAACGCGGAGCCGATGCCGCCCGCGAGGACCATCCGCGCCCGGCGGCGCAGGTGCCGGAGCAGCTCGGCGAGGCGCTCGTCGGAGAGCCTCAGGTAGAGCGACTTGAGATACGAGCCGAGCCCGAAGGCACGCACCTCCTTCGCGTGCTCGCGCGAGGTGAAGAGGCCGGAGATGTAGCCGCGCTTGCGGTCGTTCGCGGTCTGCTCGCGCCAGAACGTGTACATCGCGCGGCTCGTCGCGGTCTGCGCGATCCAGAGCGGGATGAAGCCGCCGATCGCGATGAGCACGAGCACCGGTGCCAGGAGGAGCAACGCGATCGCGACGCCAACGATGAGGAAGATGCTCCGCGCGAGGCCGATGATCGACCAGGTCACGCCCATGACGCGGCCCATCCCGCCCTGCGCGCGACGGAGCCGGTCCTGGAAGTCCGGCGTGTCGAAGCGCGCCATCTCGATCGCCGAGACGATGCTCACGAGGCGGAGATTCATCTGCCGGCCGACGACCTCGTTCAGCACCTGCTGCTGCTGCGTGTTGAAGACGTTCGCGAGCGTGGAGATCGTCCCCGCGGCGATCATGCCCACGAGCGGCGGGACGATGTGCCCGGCGTCGCCGGTCGCGGAGGGCGTGAGGACCGCGGCGATGAGGTCGCGCGTGAGGAGGAGCTGCCACGCGGTCATCACCGCCGTGACGAGCGGCGGGAGCATGCTGATCACGAGGCGGCGGCGATCGGCCCCCCAGACGAACAGCGTTGCCGCGAGGAGCAGGCGCGGGAAGCGCTTGAGGCCGCGTCGCTCCGGCGGTACCTCCGGCCGCTTGTGCTCGCCGCGCATCACGGGCGCGCTCTCGCGACCTCGGTGGCCTGGTCGCGCGCGAGCCTCTCGGCGTTGTCGTCGAGGGGCGCGAGCGCGACCGCGCCGTGACGCCGTTCGAGCGCCCAGCCGAGCAGACGATCGGCGAGCCAGGGGTTCTTCGGCAGGAGCGAGCCATGGAGGTAGCAGCCGATGACCTTGCCCTGCACGGCGCCCTCGGTCTTGTCCTCACCATTGTTCCCGCCACCGACGAGGACGCGCCCGAGCGGGCGCGCAGCCGGTCCGAGGTACGTCTTGCCGGAGTGGTTCTCGAAGCCGATGAGCGTGCCGCCGGCACCGCCGAGCGCGCTGCCGTCGCACTCGACGAGGAGGTTCCCGACGTACCGGCGCTTGCCCGCGACCGTGCGCACGTCGAGCGCGCCGAGGCCGGGGATCGCGGGCGCGGCGTCCGGCACGTACTCGTGGCCGAGGAGCTGGTAACCGCCGCAGATCGAGAGGACCGCCGCGCCGCTCGCGATCGCCTCCTTCAGTCGCGCGCCGTTCGGCCCCTGCAGGTCCTCGCCGACGACGTCCTGACCCTGGTCCTGACCCCCGCCGAAGAAGTAGAGGTCGCCCCACTCGGGATCGAGCTCGTCGCCCGCGCGGTGCGCACGGACCTCGACCGGGATATCGCGCCAGCGCGCGCGCTGCCCGAGCGCGATGACGTTGCCGCGGTCGCCGTAGATCGACATGAGGTCGGGATAGAGGTGGACGATGCGGAGATCCATGCCGCCCATGATGCGCCGCCGGTCAGTCCTCCCAGAAGCGGCCGACGTGGCCGAGGTCGGCGAGGGCCTCGCGGAGGGCGAGCATCGCCGTGTACGTCGCGACGACGACGATCTCCTCGCCCACCGGCGTGCGCGCGATGACGCGCTGGAGCGCGGCCGTCCACCCGTCGACGACCTCGAGCCGGCGCTCGTCAACGCCCGCGTACTTGAGCCGCAGCGCGAGGTCGCGCGAGCGGAGCCCCGTGATGACCGCGTCCTCCACGCGTGGCGCGAGGGACTCGAAATCCGCGTCCCAGATCCAGGACACGTCGCGGCTGTCGGCGTCCCGGTCGTTCAGGGCGGCGCACAGGCGCGGCCGGCGGCCCGTCTCGAGAAGCGCGCCGATCGCCGCGTTGAAGCCTGCCGGGTTCTTCACGAGCATGAGCCGGAGCGTGCGGCCCTCGGCCTCGACGAGCTCGAGGCGTCCGAACGCGGGGCGGAACCCGGACAGCGCGCGGATCGACGTCGTCAGCCCGATCCCGAGCACGCGCGCCGCGAGCAGCGCGGCGAGCGCGTTGTAGGCGTTGTAGAGACCGGGGATCGGGACCGCGACCGGATCGATCGCCGCTCCGGCGCCGGCGATGCGCAGCTCGATCCCGCCCGCGTCGAGCGTCACGACGGAGGCCGCGAGGTCGCGAGCCGGCCGCGCGAACCCGCACGACGAGCACGACCAGTCGCCGACGTGCGCGAGGACGACGCGCCGGTAGACGAGCGGCTTGCGGCAGCGCGGGCAGCGCGTCGCGTCGCTGATCGACTGCGGCACGGTCCCACCGACCGACGGATCGTCGACACCGAAGTAGGTCACGGTGCCGCGATGCCCGTCGGCCAGGCTCGCCACGATCGGATCGTCGGCGTTCAGCACGAGCGTCGTGTCCCCCGGGAGCGTCGCGATCGCCGTTGCGATGCGCTTCGCGAGCGCATCGAGCTCGAAGTAACGGTCGAGCTGATCGCGGAAAAGGTTCGTCACAACGACGACGCGCGGTGCGAGGCGCCCCAGCACGCCCGGCAGCGTCGCTTCATCGACCTCGAGGATCCCGACGTTGCCGCGCGGCGCGCCCGTCCAGGTCGAGTCCGCGAGGAGCGCCGCGACGAGCCCGCGATCGAGGTTCGAGCCGCTGCGGTTGTGCACCGGCGACCAGCCTGCGGCACGAACGATGTCCGACAGCATCCGCGAGGTCGTCGTCTTGCCGTTCGTCCCGGAGACGCAGATCGCACCGTGCTCGAGCCCGGCGGTGAGCGAGCGGAGCGCCGACGGATCGACCGCGAGCGCGACGAGGCCGGGGAGCGCGGTCGCGCCGCGACCGCTCGTCGTGAGCGCGAGGCGGGCGAGCTTGCCGGCCGAGACCGCGAGCGCGGTACGGATCACGCGCTGAGGCTAGACGGCGACGGGCTGGACCTCGCGCAGGAGGCTCTCGAGCTCGTCGACTGCCCGGCCGAGCCGGAGCACGACCGCGCGCGC
The DNA here is from genome assembly GCA_036276035.1 of Candidatus Limnocylindria bacterium. Taxonomy (GTDB): domain Bacteria; phylum Chloroflexota; class Limnocylindria; order P2-11E; family P2-11E; genus JACDAF01. The sequence continues at coordinate 9,322 of DASUCM010000015.1, forward strand.
GTCCTCGCCCGCGCCGGCGCTCGCGGCGTGGAGCGCGCCCTCGTTCTCGAGCTTCGCCAGGGTGACGACGGCCTTGCGGAGCCGGGCGATCGTGAGCGTCGCACCGACGGAGCGGCGGAGCTGCTCGACGCGCTCCTCGAGGCGCTCGAGGCGCCGCTTCAGCTCCTCCTCGAGGTCGCCGGCCGAGAGCGCCGCGAGGCGTTCCGCTTCGCTGCTCAGCGCCGCGAGATCCTTGTTGACGACCTGCGACGCCTTCTCGAGCGAGTACCCCTTCTCGAGCGCCTGCCGGATCCGGATGACCTTCTCCATCGCGAACACGTCGTAGTCGTGCTCGTCCTCGGTCGACGGCTTCACGAGGCCCTTCTTCGTCCAGTAGATGAGCTGTCGCGGCGTGACGTTGCAGACCCGCGCCGCCTCCGCGGCGGACAGACGCAGGCGCGACACGACCTCGCCGTCATTGGCAATGAGGAGCTGCGCCAGCACGTCCCGGCCGTCCTGTTCGCCCGGCACCCCTGTGGACCTCCCCTGCGATCGGGCCCCTGTCCCGGCCCGCGGCAAGTGTCCCTGAACGGAACAGGCAGGCGGGTGGCGGGACGGGATCAGCCCCGTGGTGACGCTCGACATGGCGCGGGCGGGGGCTCCGGTCAGGCAGAGCGGCGGGCGGGAGGCTTCAGGGCCTGGCGGTACGCGATCCGGACCGAGACGCGATAGGTCGAGATGCGGCCGTCGGCGAGGTCGGCCCATTGGCGCGTGAGCTCGACCCCGAGCGGCGCGCGGACCTCCTTGCGGACGCTGCGCACCGCGTCGGCGACGGCAGCTTCCCAGCTCGTCGGCGAGGCGCCGGTGGCATCGACGAGCCGGACGACCCCCGGCTCGGGCTTAGCCCTTCGCCCCGGCACCCGACTCGGAACGGCCGCGAGCGCGGCCACGCGACGTGTCGGTCGGCGCCTCCGCGGTCCCCTCGACCGGCGGGAGATCGGCGACCTCGAGAACAGAGCCGACGATCATGTTGAGCTTCTCGCGGATGAGCGCGCGCGTCTCGGCCCCGGCACGTGGCGCGAGCAGGATGCCGATGCCGAACCCAATGAAGAAGAAACGGACCGCGGTGCGGACGAGACCGAACATGTCGCTCCTCCCGTGCCTACCGACCCTTGGGCGGATAGCCCTCGAGCCCGTACTCCTTGATCTTGGCGTACAGCAGGCGGCGGTAGATACCTAGCATTTCCGCTGCCTTCGAGCGGTTACCCGCGGCGTCGCGGAGCGCCTTCATGATGAGATCCTTCTCGAACTGCGCGACCGACTTCTTGAAGAACGAGCGGTCGCCCGGCAGCTCCTCGTGGTCCTCGCCGTCCTCGCCCGTCTCGTGCTCGCCGAAGGGGAGCTCGCGGCTCGTGATGATCTGGCCACGCGAGAGCACGACCGCGCGCTCGACGACGTTCTCGAGCTCGCGGACGTTGCCGGGCCAGTCGTACTCCATGAGGCGGCGCAGTGCCTCCTCGCTGATCGCCGCCGGCTGCGCCGTCGCGCTGTAGCGGTGCTTCGCGAGGAAGTGCTCGACGAGCGCGGGAATGTCCTCCTTGCGCTCGCGCAGCGGCGGCATGTGCACGTTGATGACGTTGAGCCGGTAGAAGAGGTCGTCGCGGAACTTCTGCTGCTCGACCTGCTTCTGCAGGTCCTTGTTCGTCGCGCAGACGATGCGGATGTCGACCTTGATCGGCAGGCTCGAGCCGATGCGCTCGATCTTGCGCTCCTGCAGCACCCGGAGGAGCTTCGTCTGCGTCGGGAGGGTCATCTCGCCGATCTCGTCGAGGAAGATCGTGCCCTTGTCCGCCATCTCGAAGCGGCCGCGCCGCTGCGTCATCGCGCCAGTGAACGAGCCCTTCTCGTGGCCGAAGAGCTCGGCCTCGAGGAGCGTCTCGGGCAACGCGGCGCAGGAGACCTTCACCATCGGACCGCTGCGGCGATTCGAGTTGTAGTGCAGCGCTTCGGCGACAAGCTCCTTGCCGGTACCGCTCTCGCCCGTGATGAGCACGGTCGCGTCCGACTTCGCGACCTTCCCGATCGTCTTGTAGACCTCCTGCATGGCCGGCGAGTTCCCGACGATGCGCTCCGTCTGCACGAGCGAAGAGATCTCGTCGCGCAGGACCTCGACCTCCGCGGTGAGCGCGAGGTGCTCGAGGACGCGCTTCACGGTGTGCGAGATCTTGTCGAGCTCGAAGGGCTTCGTGATGTAGTCGAAGGCGCCGAGCTCCATCGCGCGGATCGCCATATTCGAGCTCCCGAACGCGGTCATGATCAGGACGGCCGTCCGCGGGCTGATGGCCTTCGTCCGGGAGAGCGCCTCGATGCCGTCGAGCTCCGGCATCCGGATGTCCATGATCACCAGCTCCGGGTTGGACTCCTTGACCTTCTCCACGACCTCGGCGCCCGTTGCCGCCTCGAGGACGGCGAAGCCCTCATCTGCCAGGAGCTGTTTCAGCAGGGAGCGGATAGAGGCGTCGTCGTCCGCTACCAGGATCGTCTTCTGAGCCACTGTTCTGTACGGTTCCTTCTCAGGGGTAGCCGGTTTGGGGCCATTTCGGCACCGCTCCCCCCGTCGGCGTCGAGTTTGTGTCCCTCAACCGTACATGTCAAGCCGGACGGCCCGTCGGACAGGCGGGCTAGGGAACGTCGGTCAGGACACGAAGACGGGAGCCGACCAGCGCGACGGCGAGAGTGAAGGCGCCCGCGATCCCAATGAGGAGCGACACGTCCACGACATCCGCGAGTGCGCCACTGAGCAGAACGATGGGCAGCCACGAGAGGCTCAGTAGAGAGATGCGGGCGCCGATGACAGCACCGCGAACGTTCGCGGGCGCGTGCTCCTG
>DASUCM010000016.1:0-4045 GCA_036276035.1 Candidatus Limnocylindria bacterium
ACGCTGCCGCCCAACCTGCTGCCGCTTCGCGAGGGCATGCGCCTCGCGGGGCCCGCATTTCCGGTCGAAGGTGTGCCTTCCGTCCAGCTCGACCGTGACGAATCGATCCGGGGCATCCTGACGATGCTCGGCGAGGTGCCCGCCCACCATGTGGTCGTCTACCAGACGCATGATCGGGGGAGCGCGGCGGCCCATCTCGGTGAGCTCTCTGCCACCTCCCTCCTCGCGCGCGGCTGCGCGGGGGCCGTCATCGACGGCGGATGTCGCGACATCGAGCTCGTCCTCGCCGAGGAGTTCCCCGTCTTCTGCCGCTACCGGACGCCGGCGGACGCGGTGGCGCGGTGGCGGATCGAGCACTGGAACACACCGGTCACACTCGGCGCGGTGCGCGTCGAGCCCGGCGACTACGTCGTCGCCGACCGTGACGGCATCGTGGCCATCCCGGCCGTCCTGCTCGACGACGTGATCGAACGCGCGGAAGCGATCGTCGCGACGGAGAACGAGATCCGCACCGCCGTCCGCGCCGGTCTCGCGCCGCTCGAGGCGTACGAGCGCTACGGCATCTTCTAGCTGGTTGATCGGCAATTGGCGCGAACCGGATGGCGCCCCAGACGCGGCGCCGGATCACCCCGTCCGGGCACGGCCCGTAGCTTCGGCCACGAGCCGCACCCGTCCGGTGCACCCGGCTTGGTCTGGGACGTCCCCGGACGTCACGCGAACTACCGATCGACCATCTAGCCGGCCGGAATCGAGGTCAGTCCGCCGTCGATCGTGACGCACGCTCCGGTGATGTAGCTCGCCTCGTCGGAGGCGAGGAACGAGCAGAGGCTGCCGACCTCGGCCGGGTCGCCGAGGCGGCCGGCCGGGATCAGGTCGATGTACGTCTGCTCGTCGAAGAGCCCGAGCTCGACGTCCCGCTTCCACATCGGCGTCGACTCGACGCCCGGTGCGACGGCGTTCACGCGCACGCCATACGGCGCCCACTCGGCCGCCGTCACCTTCGCCATCATCAGCACGGCAGCCTTGGACGCGCAGTACGCGAGCCGGCCCGGGTTCGGAGAGAAGCCGCGGATCGACGAGATGTGGATCACGGACCCCGAGCGCTGTTCGAGCATCACCCGGCCGGCCGCGCGTGTGCAGAAGAAGTACCCGGTCTGCATGACGCCGATCGTCAGGTCCCAGATCTCGTCGGAGAGATCCTGAGTGTGGTCGCCGACGTTGCTGACCCCCGCGGAGTTGACAAGGACGTCGATGCCGCCCAGGTCGCGCTGGACGTCCGCGAAGACGGCATCGACCTCGGCGCTCGAGGTGACGTCGACACGGTAGGCCCGTGCCTCCGCGCCCTCTTCGGCCAACCGGCGTGCAGCCGCGTCCGCGAGGCGTTCGTCGATGTCGAGCGCAGCAACCTTCGCCCCCTCCCGCGCAAATGCGTTGCACGTCGCAGCGCCGATGCCGCCGCCGCCTCCCGTCACGACCACGACCTTGCCGTCGTGCCTTCCCGTCATCGCTTGCCTCCCGTCTCGATCGCATTGGGCAACGGCAGTTCGGATCCCAGCGGCAGCGCCCGGACGCGGAACACCGCCATCCCGATCGCCGCACCCGCCACCGCAAGCACGACGAAGACGGGGCGATCCCCGGTCACACCCGCCAGCGCCCCGCCCGCGAGGGGGCCGCCCAGGTTGCCCGCCGCCCAGCACAGGTTCATCACCGCGAGCCCGAAGCCTGTGCCGACGCACGCCAGCTCGGCGCCGCGGGCGCAGAGCGGGTTCGAAATCGTCGAGACGACCGACCAGAGCGGCGCGCGCAGGACGAGAAAGACGATCAGGAGCAGGGCCGAGCCGGCGACCACGGGCAGCAGAAGCACCGCGCCCAGGGCGAGCGCGGCGGCTCCCGAGGCGGCGAGCAGTGGCACGCGGTTGCCCAACCGCTGGATGAGAATGCTCGTCAGGACGAACAGGCCCGTCGTCACCGTGAAGGCGACACCGATCGAACCGGCGCTGATCCCGAGGTCGTCCAGGCGCAGAGGCACCAGCAGGTTGACCACGCCGCCCAGCGTGCCGACGAAGAACATGAGCCCGAGCACCGAAGCCGCGTGTGGCTCGCGGAGCAGGGCGCGAAGGCTGCCGCCGACGATCGGAGGGAGGGCCACCGCCTGCGTCGCCGGTTGCAGGATCAGGCCCACCGTCACGGCGGCGGACAATGCGGCGATCGCGAGGAACGCCGAACCTGGCCCGAAGCGCTCGGAGAGGAGACCCGCGAAGGCCGGGCCGACCATCAGGCCGATGCCCGCGAATGTCGCGACGCCCCCGAGGACGGCGACGCGATGGTGCGGCGGCGCAACCGCCGCCAGCCACGCGGGCGCAGCCGTATAGATGATCGCGGACGTGATGCCGAAAAGGGCCCAGCTCGCGAGCAGGACCGCGTAGGAGCCGGCGAGCGCCTGACCGAGCGCGGAGACGGTGAGGATCGCGCTCGCCGCGATCGTCACCGCGCGCGCCCCGATGCGGTCGCTCAGAACGCCTACCGGCAGCGAGAGCAGGAGCATCGCAGCCGCCGGAATGCCGACGAGCAGGCCGGCGTCGAAGACGGACAGGTCGAAGCGCGCGGTGTACTCCGGGATCAGGGGCACGATGGCGTTGCCGTCCGCCGCGACGAGAAGGTGAAACGCATAGAGGAAGAACACGGTCCCGCGCATCAGGAGCCGTTCGCCCGCGTGCGCCGGATAGAGTCGGCGATCCTGTGACCGCGACCGGGGACGTGCGCATCGGCCTCGACCGCCTGACGATCCGCAAGATCGAGACGGTGCCGCTGCGCGTGCCGCTGGCTCGCGTGTATGCGGGCAGCCATTACCGCATGACCCACCGCTCGACGGTGATCACGCGCGTTCACACCGACGAGGGAATCGTCGGCGAGGCGTACGCGGGTGACGAGGATGCGGGCCTCGAGGACATCGTTCGCATCGTCCACGCCGAGATCGAGCCCAGCCTCGTCGGCGAGGACGCCTTCGCGATCGAACGCTGCTGGCAGCTGGCGCGCCCCGCGACCTACGACATCCTCCGTGACCGGCGCCTCGGCCTCGTCGCGTGTGCCGGCGTCGACGCAGCGCTCTGGGACGCGATCGGCAAGCGGCTCGGCCAACCGCTCTGGCGGCTGTGGGGCGGCTACCGCAACCGGCTGCAGATGATCTCGATCGGCGGCTACTACGGCGGCGGCGACGACGGCATCCGGGACGAGGTGGCGGAGCTGCGCGAGCGGGGGCTCGCCGGGCTCAAGTTCAAGGTCGGCGGTCGCTCGCCGGAGGAGGACGCGGCGCGCTTTCGGATAGCACGCGACGCGGCGGGGCCGGACTTCGTGCTTGCCGCCGACGCGAACCAGGGCTGGAGCGCCGCGGAGGCGATTCGCTTCGCGCGGCTCGTCGAGGACTGCGACCTCGCCTGGTTCGAGGAGCCGTGCCGCTGGGCGAACGACCGGCGCGCGATGCGCGACGTGCGCTACGCCGCGGGCGTGCGCGTCTGCGCCGGCCAGAGCGAGCATTCCGCGGCGGGCTGCCGCGACCTGATGGCCGAGGGCTCGATCGACATCTGCAACTTCGACGCCTCGTGGTCGGGTGGACCGACCGAGTGGCGACGCGCTGCGGCGATCGCGCTCGCCTACGACGTGTCGATGGGGCATCACGAGGAGCCCCAGATCGCCGGCCACCTGCTCGCGTCGGTGCCGCACGGGCTCTACGTCGAGTGCTTCCATCCGGACCGAGACCCGATCTGGTGGAATCTCGTCGCCAACCGCCCGCAGCTGCGCGACGGCTGGCTCGAGCTGCCGCACGGCCCGGGCCTGGGCTGGGAGCTCGACGGGGACTACGTGGAGCGGCACCGCGTCAGTACGTGATCATGCCGCCGGTGACGTTCACCGACTGGCCGGTCATGTACGAGGACGCGTCCGAGAGCAGGAACGCGATCACGTGGGCGACCTCACGCGGGTCGGCCAGGCGGCCGAGCGGCACCGCGGCGAGGCGCGCGCGCCCGTAGGCGTCGGGCTCGAGACCGCG
>DASUCM010000017.1:0-4383 GCA_036276035.1 Candidatus Limnocylindria bacterium
CTAGAGCCGCGCCTCCTCGGCGCGCGTCTTCCGGCGCATCGAGATGGACTGCAGGATGCCGAGCGCGAAGCAGATCGAGATGAGCGACGAGCCGCCCTGCGAGATGAACGGCAGCGGGATACCGGTGACCGGCATGAGCGAGATCGCCATGCCGACGTTCACGACGATCTGGAACGCGATCATCGAGACGACGCCGGCGGCGACGAGCATGCCGAAGGCGTCGCGCGCCCGCAGCGCGATGCGCAGCCCGGCGAGCAGGAGCACAAGGAAGAGCGCGAAGAGGATGAGCGCGCCGAGGAAGCCGAGGTCCTCCGCGAGGCCCGCGAAGACGAAGTCCGACTCGGCGATCGGCAGGTACCCCAGCGGGGACTGCGTGCCCGCGGTGAGCCCCTTCCCGCTGAGCTGACCTGAGCCGACCGCGATGAGCGACTGGATGATGTTCCACCCGGCGCCCTGCGGGTCCGCGTACGGGTCGAGGAACGCGGTGAGGCGCGCGCGCTGGTAGTCCTTGAGGATCGTCCAGATGAGCGGCATGGCCGCGAGCACCGCCGCGACGAGGGCGGTGAGCTGCCAGACGCGCGCGCCGGCGAGGAACGCGATCCCGAAGAACACCGCGACGAACACGAGGCTCGTTCCGAGGTCGGGCTGGCGGAAGACGAGCCCCGCGGCCGGCGCGAGGATGAGCAGCGCGCCGGCGACCACGAGCGGTGAGCCGACCTTCGTCTGACGGTCCGCGAACCATCGCGCGAGGACGATGATCATGAACACCTTCGCGAACTCGCTCGGCTGGAACTTGAAGCCGGCGATCGTCACCCAGCGCGTCGCGCCGAGGGTGGTGTTCCCGATGACGAGCACGACCGCGAGGAGCACGAGCGTCCCGATGTAGATGACGGGCGCGAAGGTGCCGAGCCAGTTGTAGTCGATGACCGCGGCGGCGCACATCGCGGCGAGGCCGATGAGCGCGTACGCGGAGGCGCGGAGCATGGGCTGGAGGATGTCGCCGCTGAAGGCGCGGTCCTCGATGGTGATCGAGTAGGTCATGACGAGCCCGTAGCCGATGAGCAGCAGGGTGGCGATGAGCAGGTACGGGTCGACGAGGTCGAGACGCCGCGCGGTCGGCCGCGCGTGCAGCGGCGACGCGGCGCGCTGGATCGCGATCGAGGGGGCGCTCACGGGTCGCGCAGCCCGTAGTAGATCTCGTAGACCGCCTGGGTCGTGGTGACGGCCGGGCTGATGCACGACGCGCACGCGCCCTGGCTCGAGTTGAACGTGAAGATGACCATCGCGATCTTCGCGCCCGTGCCGAGCGGGTCGTCCGGGTCGGGGATCCACGACGCGAACCAGTTGTGGAACCCGAGGAGGTTGCGGCCCGCGCTGTCCTTGCCGCTGGAGGCTCCGAACTCGGCCGTCCCGGTCTTCCCGTTCACGACGAGCTTCGCGTTCGGCATGAAGGCCATGCCGCTCGAGACCACCTTGCGTGAGCCCTCGCGGATGAGCGCGAGGTTCTCCTGGCGGATCGGCAGCTGGCGGATCGGGTCCGGCTTCGCGACGACGGTCGTCCTGCCGTCGGGACCGCGCACCTCCTTCAGGAAGTGCGGCGTGTGGAGCGTGCCGCCGTTCGCGACCGCGGCGTAGGCGTTCAGCAGCTGCAGCGGCGTCACGGCGACGAAGCCCTGGCCGATCGAGGCGTGGTACGTGTTGCCGAGCGTCCACTCTTCCTTCAGCGCGGCCTTCTTCCACTCGGGATCGGGCAGGATGCCGACCTCCTCGCCGGGAAGGTCGATGCCGGTCTTCGCTCCGAAGCCGAGGGCGCGCGCGTACTCAGTGAGCTTCTCGGGCCCCACGCCGCGCTGCCCGGTGTGGGGGTTCCCCCCGCCGAGCGTGTAGAAGTAGATGTCGCTCGAGTACGCGAAGCCGTTCACGAAGTCGACGGTCCCGTGGGCGCGCCAGTCGAAGAAGTTGAAGCCGCCGACGTTCAGGACGTTGCTCGCGACATTCACCGTCGTGCCGCGCGTCGCGACGCCTTCGTTCAGCGCCGCGAGCCCGGTCACCATCTTGTACGTCGAGCCCGGCGGGTAGATCTCGGCGATCGCCTTGTTCACGAGCGGCCGGCGGTCGTCGCTGTTCAGCGCGGCCATCTCCTCCGGCTTGATGCCGCGGATGAACATGTTGTTGTCGTAGCCGGGGATGGTGACCATCGCGAGGAGCTCGCCGCTGCGCGGGTCCATCGCGATGCCGACCGCCTGCGTGTACTTGTTCGCCTCGATCCCCTTCGTGAGCTCGCTCGCGAGGATCTTCTGGAGACGGTCGTCGAGGGTGAGCACCACATCCCCGCCCCGCACCGGCGGGACGATCGCGAGCTCGCGGAGCTCGCGCTGCGCGGCGTCGCGCTCGATCTCGCGCCAGCCGTACGTACCGCGGAGGTACTTCTCGTAGACGCGCTCGAGCCCCGTGCGGCCGATGTCGTCCTGCGGCAGGTATCCGAGCTCGCGACGGACCTCCAGCTCAACCTCGGTGATCGGGCCCGTGTAGCCCATGATCGGTGCGTAGAGGGGACCGCTCTCGTAGAACCGCACGGTCTCCGCGACCACGCGCACGCCGGCGAACTGGTCGGCGCGCTCCGCGAGGAGCAGCGCGACCTCACGTGACACCGGAGCCTTCGACACCTTCACCGGCTCGTACGGGTTGCGGACCCGCTGCGCGAGGATCGCGTCGAGGATCTCCTGGCCATCGCGGCCGAGCAGCGCGCCGAGCCGCTCCGCGAGCGGGATCTGCTGCGCGCGCGGCACATCCACGGGCAGGACCGTCACCGCGAACCCCGGCAGGTTGCGGACGAGCACCACCCCGTTGCGGTCGACGATGTAGCCGCGGTCCGCGGCGACCGGCAGGCGCAGGACGCGGTTCTGCTCGGAGAGCGTGCGGTACTGACCGCCGTTCAGGACCTGCAGGTCGTAGAGGCGCGCGGAGAGCGTGACAAGCGCGGCGACGATGAGGAACGCCATGCCCGCGATCCGCCGCGGGTGGACGAACACACGGACGTCGCGCTCGTGTCGCATCGACATCAGACCGCGGAGCGCCGAACGCGCATGTCCCGATCCCGCCCCATCGACATCAGAACGGCGAGTCCTGCTCGGTGACACGGCGGAGCCAGCGCGCGAGCGGGTACACGGCGATCGCGAGGAGCCCGGTGTAGAGGGCACCGCCGAACGTCGCAAGGACGAGCGCGGGCGGCTCCGGAAGGGGATGTCCGACGACGGCGAGCACGGCGACGTAGAGCAGTCCCGCGATGAGGGCGGCGAGCGTGATGAAGAACACGCCAGCCAGCACCGGGACCGGGCGCGCGAGCGGGCGCTCCCCCAGCCCGACGCCCGTGACCGCGGGCAGCGAGGCGACGGCGAAGGCACCGAGCGGGCCCCCGGACACGAGGTCCGCGGCGATGCCGCCGATGAACGCCCACCAGCAGGCCTCCGCGGCGCCGGCGGCGACGGCCCAGCTCGCCGCGACGAGGAGCGGCAGGTTCGGTCGCACGTCGCCCGCCGCGATGAACGGGACGATCGCCGCCTGGAGGAGCGCGGCCAGCAGCGGCAGCGCGATGGCGAGCGCGATGCGCACGGGTCCTCCTCGTGGCCGCGTCGTGCGACCAGAAATCAGCGCAAGCCGGGACGTCCGGGCGGTCACCGCCGGATTATCCGCGAGCATGCGCGCAGCTGAGCGATCCCGCTCGCGATCGGACACGGACTTGATCTCATCGCGGTCCTGCTGCTGCTAAAAGTGGGTGCGGATGCAGGGACAGTGCGTGAGAGCGCACTAACGCAGGAGCAGTTGGGTGACGCAGGGCACCAGGGGAGCGGGGACGGGCGCCGAACGGTAGAATGGCGCTACGAAAAGGCTCCTGTCACTGAGAGCGACTTGGGCCCCCGGGGTCTCGCGTACGGCCTCTCGCGATACTCCTCCAGCCAATGTTTCACGAGTGTCAGCCACCCCGTGAGCACGCTTTGCATCACGAACCAGAAGGGTGGGGTGGGGAAGACGACCACTGCGATCAGCCTCGGCGCGGCCCTCGCACAGGCGGGGTCGCGCGTCCTCATCGTGGATCTGGACCCGCAGGGCAACGCCACGAGCGGGCTCGGCATCCGCCGGCAGGACATCGAGCGGGGGGTCTACGGCGTCCTCCTCCATGACCAGCCCCTCGCCGACGCCATCCGTCCGACCAGCGTCGACGGCCTGGACCTTCTGACCTCGACCCAGGAGATGGCCGGCGCCGAGGTGGAGCTCGTCCCGGCGCTCGCCCGCGAGTACCGGCTCCGCACGGCCCTTGAGGCAGCCCGCTACGACACGATCCTCATCGACTGCCCGCCGTCGCTCGGCCTGCTCACCATCAAC
>DASUCM010000018.1:0-41164 GCA_036276035.1 Candidatus Limnocylindria bacterium
GCGAGCTCCTTCACGAACAGCATCGCGGTCGCGACCTCGCCGAAGCCCTCCATCGAGAGTGCGCGCGCGACGTGGTCCTCGTACGAGCGGACCGGTACCGCGATCGGCCGGACCGGCGCGAGATCCAGAGCCGCGCTGCGCAGCAGCTCGCGGGCGAGGTCGACGTCGCCCTCCGCCGTGCGGACCTTGCACACGTGCGGATGCCGCTCGGTGCCGCGGTACGCGATCGCGAAGGCGCGCGGCCGGCGCTCGTCCGCAAGGAGCATGAGGACCTGGCGGCGCATCGCGAGCGGATTGCCGCCGATGTGCGGGGGGTCGAACGCGCCGGCGCGGCGGCCGACGTCGAAGTCCTCGACGGTCAGCTGCTCCGCCCGCTGGACCGCGTGCGGCGTGGTCATCGCGTAGAAGCGGAAGAGGTCGTGGGCGTCGCGCCCGCCCGCGATCCGCCCGTCGAGGCGGCGGCTCGGCTCCGGCAGTGGGCCGTTCCGCGCGAACCACGACTCGCGCGTGTACGAGTAGAACCCCGCCTGGAAGAAGGTCTCCCGCGCGCGCGCCTCATCGGGGACGGCGCCGAAGACGCGATGCATCCCGTGCTGCGCCGCGAGCGCGGACACGCCGGAGAGCAGGCGGAACGCCGCATCGGCCCCTTCCGGACCGTGCTCGGCCGCCATGAGCAGGACCACCCACTCCGGGCGGCGGCCGTGATAGATGAGCGTGGCCGCACGCACGCGCCCGCGCTGCTGCTCGACGTACGCCCGCACGCGGCCGCCGAGGCCGAGCACACCGGGCGCGAGCTTCTTCCAGCTGACGAGGGCGCCACGCGCGAGCGGCGTCGGCAGCACCGCACCGACGATCGCGTCGGGAGACTCCGTCGCCGCCGTGACGAACGCGATGACGGACTTCAGCTCCGTGGGGAGCACGGCGCGGACCGGCACCTCAGTCCCCCGCGCCGCCGGCCCGCGTCACTTCCCGCCGCCCAGGCGGAGGAAGAGCTCGTGGAAGCGGCGATCGCCGGTGAGCTCGGGGTGGAACGAGGTCGCGAGGAGGCGACCCTGGCGCGCGGCGACGACCGTCCCGTCGTCGAGGCTCGCGAGCGGCTCGACGTCCGTGCCGAGCTTCGCGATGCGCGGCGCGCGGATGAAGACCGCGTGGAACGGGCCACCTTCCATGCCGCTCACGTCGAGGTCACGCTCGAACGAGTCGACCTGCCGGCCGAACGCGTTGCGCTCGACGCTCACGTCCATGAGCGACGCGATCGGGTGCGGGTGGCCGGGGACGTCCTTCGCGATGAAGATCGCGCCGGCGCAGGTGCCCCAGATCGGCATGCCCGCGCGAGCGCGCTCGCGCAGCACGGGGATGAACCCATAGCGTTCGGCGAGCTTGCCGATGGTCGTGCTCTCGCCGCCGGGGATGACGAGCGCGTCGACGTCGGCGAGCTGCTCGGGCCGGCGGACGTCCACCGCCTCGACGCCGAGCGCGCGGAACGTCGCGAGGTGCTCCTGGAAGTCGCCCTGCAGACCGAGGACGCCTACGCGCACGGGCCTGCTAGCGAGGCGTCATCACCAGCCACGTGTCGCGAGGCGCTCGCCCGCCGGGATCGCCTCGAGCGAGAGGCCGCGCATCGCGGCGCCGAGGCCGCGCGAGACCTCCGCGATGAGCTTCGGGTCGTTGTAATGCGTGGTCGCCTCGACGATCGCCTTCGCGCGACGCGCCGGATCGTCGGACTTGAAGATGCCGCTGCCGACGAAGTTCCCCTCGGCGCCGAGCTGCATCATGAGCGCCGCGTCCGCGGGTGTCGCGATCCCACCCGCGCAGAAGAGCACGACCGGGAGGCGCTGCGCCGTCGCGACATCGCGGACGAGGTCGATGGGCACGCGGTACTCGCGCGCGCGGTCGTTCAGGCCGGGCTCGTCGAGGTCCTTCAGCTCCTTGATGGCGTGCGTGATCGCGCGGATGTGACGGACGGCCTCGACGATGTTGCCGGTGCCCGCCTCGCCCTTGCTCCGGATCATCGCGGCGCCCTCGTTGATGCGGCGGAGCGCCTCGCCGAGGTCGCGCGCGCCACAGACGAAGGGGACGGTGAAGCCGTGCTTCTCGATGTGGAAGGCCTCGTCGGCCGGGGTGAGGACCTCGCTCTCGTCGACGTAGTCGACCCCGAGCGCCTGGAGGACCTGCGCCTCGACGAAGTGGCCGATCCGGGCCTTCGCCATGACCGGGATGGAGACCGCGGCCATGATCTCCTCTATCAATCCGGGATCGCTCATCCGGGCGACGCCGCCCTCTTTGCGGATGTCGGCCGGGACGCGCTCGAGGGCCATGACGGCGACGGCGCCGGCCTCTTCCGCGATCCGGGCGTGCTCGGCGGTGACGACATCCATGATCACGCCGCCCTTCAGCATCTGGGCGTGGCCGGTCTTGACGGTCCAGGTGCCGGTGGCGCCGCGGGCCCTGCCGCCGTTGGATCCGTTCGGGGAGGTCATGGAGCCCATCGTAGCGCAGGGGTAGTGCGTAAAATCGGCGGATGGGCGTCGTCGATGCCAACGTGCTGGTCCTGAATCTCGACTACCAGCCGCTGAACGTCTGCAACGTGAAGCGGGCCGTGGTCCTGCTCTCGAAGCAGAAGGCCGTCGTCGTCGAGCAGGACGGTCACGTCGTGCACAGCGAGCGCCTGGCGCTCACCTCCCCGTCGGTCATCCGGCTCGCGTACCACATCAAGCGGCCGAGACCGGTGGTGAAGATGACCCGCAAGGAGGTGCTCCAGCGCGACGAGCACATGTGCCAGTACTGCGGGAAGCGCTCGCACGACCTCACGCTCGACCACGTCATGCCCCGGCACCGCGGCGGCCAGCACACCTGGGAGAACGTGGTCGCGGCGTGCAAGAGCTGCAACCACAAGAAGGGTGGCCGCACGGCGACCGAGGCGCGCATGACGCTCCTTCGCCTGCCGTTCCGCCCACCCTCCACGCCGCGCTATCTGTTCTCTTCCTACATCCGCGCCGGCGAGCGGAAGTGGTTCAAGTTCCTCGGGGTGGACGAGTCGGCCGCGGCGTCCTGACTGGCACCCGGCTTGCGAAATAGCGCCTGCACCAGATGAAGCTCCTCTTCACCAAGCGCGGCTACTCGCCGGTCGGCGGATCGGAGAGCCTCTGCTATCAGTTCGCCACGCGCCTCGCGCTGCGCGGCCACGACGTGCGCGTCGTGTGCGCGTGGCCGACCGATAAGGAGGAGATCCGCTACCCCGCCAGGCGGTACCGGCCGCTGACCTTCGACGACCACCGGGTCTTCCGGGACGAGCACGGCGTCGAGGTCGTGCAGGTCCGTCCGCGTGGCGGACTCCTCGGCATGGCTGCCGACGCCACGACGCTCGTCGACCTCATGCGCGGCGACATCCTCGAGCGCTACGCCTCGGACCGCGAGGTGATCCACAACGTCGGACGCGAGTACCTCGGCAGCTCGCTCGAGGTTGCCGAGGAGCTCGACCTTCCGATCGTCCTCACGCCGCTCGCGCATCCCGGTCAGTTCCACGGCGGGGACAGCGCGGCGGACATCGCGCGGTACCGCACGGCGTCGGCGATCACGACGATGACCGACTGGGAGCGCTCCTGGTACATCGGGCACGGCGTCGACCCCACCCGCGTCGTCACGACCGGCATGGGCCCGAACGCGGTGCGCTCGGCGGACGGCCGCGCCTGGAGGCGCCGGCGCGGCATCCCCGACGACGCCCCGATCGTGCTCTACATCGGGCGCAAGGAGCGCTACAAGGGCTACATCCAGCTGCTCGACTCGGCGGAGCTCGTCTGGGCGAAGCACCACGAGACGCGCTACGTCTTCATCGGTATCGCCGGCTTCTACTCGACGTTCATCGACGACTTCGTCCGCTACACCGACGACCGCATCCTCCACATCGAGGGCGCGAGCGGCGAGGAGAAGAGCGCCGCGCTCGACGCGTGCGACGTCTTCGCGATGCCATCGCAGCACGAGACGTTCGGCCTCGGCTACCTCGAGGCGTGGCTGCACCGCAAGCCGGTCATCGGCTGCGACATCCCGCCGATGCGCGAGGTCATCGGCGAGCACGGGCTGCTCGTGCCACAGCGGCCGGTCGAGCTCGCAGATGCGATCGTCCGGCTCATCGAGGATCCGGAGCTCCGCCGCGCGATGGGCGAGGGCGGCCAGGCGAAGGTCCGCGAGCGCTGGGACTGGGACAGGGTCATGGACCGCGTGGAGTCGACGTACGAGCGCGCGCTCGCCGGCGCGCCGGCAGACGCGACGGCATCAGCGACGCTCGCGTTCGGCGACGAGGCTGCCGCGATAGCCTGACCCGCGCGTGCGGATCGTCATCGCAAAGAAGCTCCTCTCCACGGTCGGCGGCTCCGAAGCACAGGCGCGCGCGCTCGCGCGGGCGCTCCACGCGCGCGGTCACGAGGTCCGGCTCGTCGGCCTGCGCCCGGCGTGGCCCCGTCCCGGGATCCCCTCCGGGCCGCGCGGCGATCTCACGATGCGCAGCGACGGCGTCGACCACCGGTTCCTCGCGACCCCGTTCGCGGCCATCGACGGCATCCTGCCGACCTCGCTCATCGGCTGGCGGCGCCTCGCGCGCGAGCTCGCGGGCGCCGACGTCGTCCACTCCATCGCGCGGGAGTGGGCGGGGCCGCTCGAGCGTGCGACGCGCTCGATCGGCGCGGCCTTCGTCGAGACGCCCCTCGTGCACCCCGGACAGCGCGCGGCGGGCGACGGGCGCGCGGACGTCGCGCGCTACCGGCGGGCCGACGCCGTCCTCGCCCTCACGGAATGGGAGGCCGGCTGGTACCGCGAGCGCGGTGCGCGGAACGTCTACGTCACCGGCGTCGGGGCGATCGTGAGCGCGGTCCCCGATGTGCCGATGGACCCCGCGACGGTCCTGTTCGTCGGGCGGAAGGAGCGCTACAAGGGCTACGACGCGCTGCGCGACGCCGCCGCGCTCGTGTGGCGCGCGCGTCCCGACGCGCGATTCCACGTCATCGGCCAGCGGCGCTTCGGCGGGCCACGGCCGCTCGCGGATCCCCGGTGGCACGAGCCCGGCGTCGTCGGCGAGGAGGCGAAGGCCGCGGCGTACGCGCGCGCGACCATCTTCTGCATGCCCTCCGAGCACGAGACGTTCGGTCACACGTACCTCGAGGCCTGGTGCGCGAAGCGGCCGGTGATCGCGGGGGACATCCCGCCGCTGCGCGAGGTCGTGCGCGAGGGCATCGACGGCGTGCACGCGCGCAACGACCCGGCGGACATCGCGCGCGCGATCCTCGCGCTGCTCGGCGATCCGGCACGCGCGGCGCGGATGGGCGCGGCCGGACACGCGCGGGTGCTCGAGCGCTGGACCTGGGACGCCATCGCGGAGCGGACAGAGCGCGCGTACGCCGACGCGCGGGGCCTTAGCCGAGCGCCTCGATGAGCCGGCGCGTGACGGCGGGGAGATCGCGCCGCAGCCGGTAGAACGCCCAGATCCCGCGCTTCTCTGACTCGACGAGCCCCGCGGCGCGCAGCCGCGCCATGTGATGGGAGATCGTCGGCTGCGACAGCCCGAACGTCGCGACGAAGTCGCACACGCACACCGGCTCGGTCGCGTCCTTCAGGATCGTCACCATCTCGAGCCGCGTCGGATCAGCGAGCGCCTTCAGCACCTCGCTCAGCTGGGCGACCTTGCCCTCGCGCAGGCGCCGTACCGGCACGCAGCACACGCCGCGCTCGCGGTCGGCCATCGGGATGAGCTCGGCTGTCGGCATGCCCGAAGGCTACCATACCCATTGACAATGGTCGATGGGTATGCCTAGGCTCTCCATCGATAGGCATCGATGCCTCGGAGGTGACCGGTCATGAGCGAGATCCAGGAGGCCGTGCGCGAGCGCTACCGCTCGAAGGCCATCGAGATGGCCGCGGGCCAAGCGGGCTGCTGCGACGGCGGGGCGTGCTGCGACGACACGAGCACGTGCGGGGAGGGCTACACCCGCGAGGAGCTCGCGGCGGTGGGCCTCACGCCGGAGCAGAGCCTCGGCTGCGGCAACCCGACGCTCCTCGCCCAGCTCCAGCCCGGCGAGACCGTCCTCGATCTCGGCAGCGGCGCCGGCATCGACGTCCTCCTCTCCGCGCGGCGCGTCTCGCCCGGCGGTCACGCCTACGGCGTCGACATGACCGACGAGATGCTCGAGGTCGCGCGGGCGAATCAGCAGCGCGCGGGCATCGCGAACGCGACGTTCCTGAAGGGGACCATCGAGGAGCTCCCGCTCCCTGACGCGAGCGTGGACGTCGTCATCTCGAACTGCGTCATCAACCTCGCGGCCGACAAGTCCCGCGTGCTCCGCGAGATCTCGCGGGTGCTGAAGCCCGGCGGACGCGTCGCGATCGCCGACATGGTCGCGATCGAGGAGCTCCCGGAGTCCGTGAAGCGCTCGCTCGACGAGTGGGCCGGCTGCGTCGCCGGCACGATCCCGGTCGACGAGTACGCGAAGGGTCTGCGCGACGCGGGCCTCGGCCGCATCGACATCGAGCTCACGCGCGAGGTGCGCCTGCCCGGCGTGACCGGCGCGATCGCGAGCGCGTACATCCGGGCGAGGAAAAGTGTCGGAGCCGCTTCCACGCCGTAGACTCGCTCTCACCTGGTGAGAGATGTCATCGGGCACCGCCGCCTGCTGGAGCGCCTCGGCGCGCACGCGCTCCGCGGCGACGTTGCTCACGCGTACGGTCTCAGCGGACCCCGCTCGATCGGAAAGCGCACCGCGGCGCTGCGAATCGCGCAGACGCTGAACTGCGACACACCGGACGCGGCGGCGGGCGGCTGCGGCACGTGCCGCGCCTGCCGGAAGATCGCCGAGGGCACCCATCCCGACGTCATCCTCGTCACCCGCAACGACGACCGGCGCGACATCATGATCGAGCAGATCCGCGCGATGCAGAACGACCTCTCGCTGCGGCCGCTCGAAGGCCGCCGCCGCGTCGTCATCGTCGACGACGCGGCCGACATGAGCGAGCACGCCGAGGTCGCGCTCCTGAAGACCCTCGAGGAGCCGCCGGCCCACGCTGTCCTGATGCTCCTCACGCCGACGCCCGAGCGGCTTCTCGACACGATCCGCTCGCGCATCCAGGCGCTCGCCTTCCGCCTCGTCGCGACGGCCGAGATCGCGGAGGGTCTCCGCGCGCGCTTCGGCGCGGGCGCGGAGAAGCACGCCGCGGCCGCGGGCGGCCGCCCCGGCCTCGCGATCACGCTCGCGACGGACGAGACCGCGCGGACGGAGCGGCGGCGGCTCGAGGCGGAGTTCTACACGCTCATGGGCTCCGGCCTCACCGACCGCTTCGCCTGGGCCGCCGCCCTCGCGGACGACAGCGACGCGCGCCGCCGGACGCGGCAGATCGAGCGCCGCCTCGTCGAGTGGGGCGAGCTCGTCCGCGACGCGGCGCTCGTGTCGCAGGGGGTCGACCGCGCGATGCGGCCGGAGCGCGCGGCCGACACCGCGAAGCTGGCGGGGAGCGTCGGCGCACGCGAGCTCGTGGACACCGCGCTGCTCATGGAGCAGCTGCGCCGCGATCTCGACTTCAACGCGAACGCGCGCGCGATGCTGGAGCTCCTCGCGCTGCGTATGCCGTACGGCGCGGCCTTCCGCGTGGAGAAAGCATGAACGCACGGACCGTGGTCGGCGCGCGATTCATGAGCGCGGGCCGGATGTACTTCTTCGAGCCCGGTGAGGTCCAGGACCTCGCGATGAACGAATGGGTGGTCGTGCAGACCGAGCTCGGGCTCGACGCCGCGCGCGTGCAGATCCTCCCGACGGACTCGCCGCTCGTGCAGGTGGACCCGCCGCTCGGGCGGGTCGTGCGCAAGGCGAGCGCCGCCGACCGCTTCGAGATGGCAAAGCAGAAGCGCCGCGAGCCCGAGGCGGTGGAACAGGCGACGCGTCTCGCGCGCCAGCGTCAGCTCCCGGTGCGCATCCTCGGTGCCGACTGGCAGCTCGACGGTGCGAACCTCACCGTCTTCTACTCGGCCGACGAGCGCGTCGACGTCGCGGCGCTCGCCGCGGACCTCGCGGCGCACTTCGGGTCGCGCGTCGAGATGCGCAAGATGGGCGCGCGCGACGAGACGAAGGTCATGACCGGCGTCGGGACCTGCGGCCGCGAGCTCTGCTGCTCCTCGTGGCTCGACAAGTTCTCGAACATCTCGATCCGCATGGCGAAGGAGCAGGACCTCCCCCTGAACCAGAGCAAGCTCACGGGCGTCTGCGGCCGGCTGAAGTGCTGCCTCATCTACGAGCTCGAGACGTATCAGGAGGTGAAGGGCAAGCTGCCGAAGCTCGGCGAGACCTTCCACATCCCGTCGTGCGTGAGCGGCGCGTGCGGGACGGGCGGCTGCGCGCAGACGCAGGGCGTGTCGATGACGAAGGAGCAGATCGTCGTGGGGATGGCCGAGTCGCTCGGCGGCGCGCGCCTCACCCTCACCGCGGAAGAGCTCGGCGTCACCTTCGATCCCGTCCCCGCGCACACGAAGGGCGTCGGCTCGTACGGCGGCGACGAGGTCCCGCGCCAGGAGCGGCCGACGCCGGTACCGGCCGGACCGGGCGGCGGGAAGCGCAGGCGCCGGCGGCGCGGCGGCCGCCGCGGCGGCACCGGAGGGGCTTCACCCCAGGTGTAGCCTCGGCCTCCCATGGCTGAGGATCCACGCTCCTCGAGCTTCGCTCTCGCGTTCAAGCAGTTCGTCGACGCGATGAACGCAGAGGCGGCGAAGGAGACCACACCGCTTTTCGAACGTCTCCGTGAGTACCTCGGGCCCGAGCCTGCCAAGGCGCCGGTCGTGGCCGAGGAGTTCGACAACTGGGACCAGCCCAATGTCCAGGTCGCGCTCGACGCGGTGCTCGCGAAGCCGCCGCGCAGATCAGAGGTCATCGGCATCGCGGCGCAGAACAAGCGGTGGGGCAACGTCACGTTCTCCGATCTCCTGAGCGCCGGCGGCCCCTGGGGCCGGCCGCTCACCGAAGGTCCGGTCGACTATGTGAACTTCAATCTCGAGGACGACAAGGTCCTCACCTGCGTCCAGTACGGCCTCTTCCTGGTCACCGACGGTGAGGATCGCTACACGGTGTACGTCGCAGGGCCACCGACCGCGCAAATGGGTCCGCAATCGCGGATGCGCATCGAGGTCGCTGGCACGCGGCGCGACAAGGCCGCGAGCCTCCTCAAGGAGATCACCGCGGCGATGCGGGAACTGAACGTGTACCGCGGCAAGGCGATCTCTCTCGCGCCCGGCCAGTTCGGCGTCCAGGGACTCGTGAAATTCCATCGCCTGCCGCGCGTGTCGCGACGCGACATCGTCCTCCCCGAGGGGCTGCTCGAGCGGATCGAGCGTCAGACCGTCGGATTCTCGTCGCACGCGAAGGAGCTCCTCGCGGCCGGCCGATCGCTGAAGCGCGGCATGCTTCTGTACGGCCCGCCCGGAACGGGCAAGACGCTCACGGTCATGTACCTCGCGACGCAGATGCCCGGCCGCACGCTGCTCATGACGACCGGGCAGGGTCTCGGGATGATCGGGACGGTCGGGCAGTTCGCCCGATCCCTCGCGCCGGCGACGGTCATCGTGGAGGACGTCGACCTCATCGCGCAGGAACGCGGCTTACCGGGCATGCCGACCCAGCCGCTCCTCTTCGAGCTGCTGAACCAGCTCGACGGGCTCGCGGACGATGCGGACGTCCTCTTCGTGCTGACGACGAACCGTCCGGACATCCTCGAGCCCGCTCTTGCCGCGCGGCCCGGCCGCGTCGACCTCGTGGTCGAGATGCCCATCCCGGATGGCGCCGGCAGGCGCCGCCTCATCGAGCTCTACGCGCGCGGCATGACGCTCGAGGGCGTCGATCTCGACGCGCTCGTCGAGCGGACCGACGGCGCGAGCCCGGCCTACATCAAGGAGCTCCTCCGGAAGGCAGCGTTGTTCGCAGCCCTGGCCGGAGAGAGCAAGGTCCGGCAGGGGCACATGGACTCCGCGATGGAGGAGCTCTCGGCCGGTGGGGAGCTCGCGAAGCGGATCGTCGGCTTCGGCAACGCGGGGTTCGTACCTCCGTCGCCATCGGTCGGGCCGATGCGCCCGGCCGGGTTCCCCGAGGTCCGCCGCTAGCGGACCCGGCGCACCACGAAGTCCGCGACCTCGCGGAGCGCGTCGCGCTCCGGGCCTGCCGGCAGCCGCTCGAGCGCACGGGTCGCGTCGTCGTGCAGCGAGAGCGCCCGGGCGCGGGCGCGCTCCACTCCGTCCGTCGCGCGGATGATCCGCAGGAGGTCGAGCACCTCGTTCGGCTCCTTCTCTCCACGCGCGATGCGCTGCGCGAGCTCGGGACGGCGCTCGGCCGCGTAGATCATCGGGAGCGTCGCCATCCCCTCCGCGAGGTCGCGGCCGACCGCCTTGCCGAAGTCCTCCTCGTCGCCGACGAGATCGAGGACGTCGTCGGTGATCTGGAACGCGAGCCCGAGGCTCGTGCCGAAGGCGCCGAGCGCGGCGACGTGCTCGGGGTCGGCGTCCGCGAGGATCGCTCCGCCCTGGCAGCAGGCCGCGTAGAGCGACGCGGTCTTCAGCTCGATGCGCTCGAAGTACTCCGCCTCGCCGGGCAGCGCCGGCGTCGCGGTGACCTCCTCGAGCTCGCCATCGCAGAGCGCGAATACCGTCTGCGCGACGATCGCGATGACCTCGGGCTTCGGCAGCACCGCCGCGAGGGCGTAGGCCTTCGCGAACAGGTAGTCCCCGACGATGAGCGCGACGTCGTCGCTCCAGGTGGCGTTCACGGTGGGGACGTTCCGGCGAACGTCCGCGCGGTCGACGATGTCGTCGTGCACGAGCGACGCCGTGTGCACGAGCTCGAGCGACTCGGCGAGGTTCAGGATCACCTCCCGGTCGCGGCCCGGCCCGAAGCGGGCGGCCAGGAACACGAGCGTGGGTCGGAGGAGCTTCCCGGGTGACGAGAAGAGGTGCTCGACGGCCGCCTGGAACGTGGGATGTCCGCCGCGACCGACGTCCTTCAGGCGGCGCTCGAGCTCACGCAGCTCGGGCTCGACGATCGCTTTGAAGGCGGGCTCGTCCCGCACCGTCTGCATGCGTTCGAGTCTCACGGACGTGTCCGGGGAGTCAAACCGGACGCGACGCGGGGCCGGAGCCTACGGCTTCTTCGTCGGCGCGGGAGTCCGCGGCGGCGGCGTCGGCGTGGGTGCGACGGTCCTCGGCGGCTGCTGCCCCGGAGGGGGCGCGGTCGGGCTTGCGGCCGGCGCCCCCGAGGCCGCGGGCGAGCCGGAGGGTCGCGTGCTCCCGACACCCGCGATGCACCAGTTGAACCGCCCGTAGCTGTGCGCGCCGCCGTTCGCCGCGGCACCCCACGCGTTCGCGTACGGCTGCCAGTCGGGGAAGTGGGCGACGAGACGGATGCAGCCGGGCGAGGCCCAGAACGCGTCGTCGTTCGTCGTCGGCTCGGTGCCCTTCACGAAGACCTCGGTCCTCCGGAAGTTGCCCGGGCACTTCGCGCCGGGGAGCTTGCCCGAGCCGTTGCCGCCCATGATCCCCGGGTTCACGCAGACGACCTTCTCGACGACGTCGGCCGGGCGCTTGAAGTCCTCGACCGGAAGGCCGCCGACGACCGACTTCATGTAGTCGCGCCACAGCACGCCGGGGCCCATCGCCGAGGTGATGCCACGCATCTCCTCGTTGTTCGCGTTGCCCATCCAGATCGCGGTGAGACGCTGCGGCACGTAGCCGATGGCGAGGACGTCCTGCAGGTTGTCGGTCGTCCCGGTCTTCAGCGCGGCGGGCCGGCCGATGGTCGTCCAGTTGCCGAAGAGGAAGGAGCCGTTCACCGGGTCCGTCGTGTCCTTCAGCATGTCCGTCATCACGTAGGCGACACCCTCGGGGATGACCTGCTTCTCCTCGGGCTTCGAGTAGTCCTTCACGACCTTGCCGTCGCGGTCGGTGATCTTGAGGATCATCGTCGGCTCGACGCGGCGTCCGTTGTTCGCGACGACCTGGAAGGCGCTCGCCATGTCGAGGAGCCGCATCTCGCCGGCACCGATGGAGAACGAGAGCCCGTAGCGCGACCGGTCGCCCCAGTCGCGGCTGATGCCCATCTGCTTGATCGTGTCCATGATCGCTTCGACGCCGACCATGCGGGCGACGGACAGCGCAGGCAGGTTCAGCGACTGGCGCAGAGCCTGGCGGAGCGTGATCGGGCCGTGCTGCTGGCTCTTGCCATCGGCCTGGGGCGCGTTCCTCGGCGCGTAGCCGGTGCCCGAGCCGTCCGGCATCTTGAACTCGATGTCGTTGAGGATGGTCGAGGGCGTGAGCGGCCCTTGCGGCGTGCCCTTCAGCATGCCGGCGAGATACGTGAAGAGCTTGAAGGTCGAGCCGGGCTGCCGGTAGGCGATCCCCGCCGAGTCGTAGTCGCCCTGCACCTCAGGCGAGTGGTCGTAGTAGTCCTTGCTCCCGACGTACGCGAGGATCTCGCCGGTCCGCGGGTCCATCGTGATGAGCGCCGCGTTGTTCACGTTCGAGCCCTTCAGGGAGTCGACGTGGTCGCGGACCTCCTTCTCGGCGAGCTCCTGCATGTTGCGGTCGAGCGTCGTGAGGATGCGGTAGCCGCCGCGGTACGCGGCCTTCTCGCCGAGCTCGTTGATGATCTGCTCGCGGACGCGGAACGTGAAGTGCGGCGCGTAGATCGACGTCGACGCCGGCTTCACGACGATCGGCTCTTCCTTCGCGACGTCGGCCTCGGCTTGCGTGATGTAGCCGTTCTGGACCATCTGCTCGAGGACGTCGGCGCGGCGCGCCTTTGCGCCAGCGGGGTTCTGGACGGGGTCGTACCTGCTCGGCAGCTGCGGGAGTCCGGCGAGCATCGCCATCTGACCGAGCGAGAGCTCGTTCAGGTCGTTCACGCCGAAATACGTGTACGCCGCGGCGCGGATCCCGTAGGCCTGGTTCCCGTAGTAGATCTGGTTGAAGTACATCTCGAGGATCTTCTCTTTCGGGAACGTCCGGGTGGCCTCGAGGGCGAGGATGGCCTCCTTGATCTTGCGCGCGAAGGTCGGCTCGTCGCCGAGGAGGCGCGACTTGATGAGCTGCTGCGTGATCGTCGAGCCGCCGCCGACGATCTCGCCGCTCGACATGTTCGCCTGCGCCGCCCGGATGATGCCGCCGATGTCGATGCCCGGGTTCGTCCAGAAGGACTTGTCCTCGATCGCGGTCGTCGCCTGCTGCATCCGCAGCGGGACCGCCGCGAGCTCGATCGGGATGCGGCGCTCGTCCTCGAGACGGAAGAGGACGTGCTGCCCGGTCCGGTCGTAGATATAGGTGGAGAGCGGGATCTGGACGGTCTCGAGCGCATGCGCGGCGGGGAGGTCCGCCGCGAAGTACCCGACCACCGCGGCGGCGGAGCCGCCGAGGAAGAGACCGAAGCCGAGCAGGAGCGCGGTCAGGCCGCCTGCGAACACGCCAACGCGCGCTCCGGGGGACGTGTAGCGGCGCGACAGCCGCCCGCCCTTACGGTGCGGGAAGCGGTACGCGCGATATGCCCGGCCGGGAGTGACCCCGTTCGAGCCGTTGCGACCAGCGGCCATGCGACGGCATCTGAAGCACGCGCTGTGCCACTACGCCTGGCGGTGTCTCAGCGGGAGACCGAGCGCACACCCAAGCGAGCGATGAGGCGTTCGAGCGCCGAGCGCGGGCGGGCGTTCACGGCCGCCCGCAGGGCCTCCTGGAGCGAGCGCGCGTCGCCCTCCCAGGCTTCGACGACCTGCCGGTCGGCATCCGGCAACGAGTTCGCGGGGCCGCGCTTCTCCATCGCGGCCTCGGCGGCGGGGATGCGCCCGTAGAGCTCCGCAGCCTGGGCGTGTGCCTCCGGGATCTCGCGCTCGAGCACGGCCCCGTTGCTCTGGAACTGCCCATTCTCGAGCACGAAAGCCTGCCGGGTCTGGCCGAAGATCGCGGTCAGCTCGAGATTCGCCGCGAGCTCGCGGTCGACGGCGGCCACCGCGCGCTCGAGCGCCGCCTGTCGCTCGGGATCGCGGCGCTGCCGTCGCCCGAGCGCGACGGCAAGGGCGCCAGCGAGGACCGCCCCGACGATCCCGAGCACCGATCGCACGGCGTTCATGGTAGCGAGTGCGCGTCCGATGCGGCATTTGTATACAACACATGTATGATGCTCACGTCATGCCGGTGCTGCGCCGCCGTCCCCCACCCTCGCCGCACTTCCCCGTCGGCGGGCCGGTGCCGGGCCCCGACCTCGTCGGCCGCGAGGCCTACCTGCGGCGCCTCGTCGACCGCCTCCAGGACGGCACTCACGTCCTCGTCGCGGGCCCGCGCCGCATCGGGAAGACGTCGATCATCCACGAGGCGCTCCGGCGACTGGGGCGGAAGGGCGCGCTCGTCGCATACGTCGATTGCCTCGGCGCGACCGACCTTCGCGGCCTCGGCGAGCAGCTCGCCAACGCCGCGCTCGCGCCCCTCACCGGCACCGAGCGCGCGCTCGACCAGGCGCGCGACCTCGCCGCCGGGGGCTCGCTCGGGAAGCTGCGGTACGCCGACCTCGCTCCCCTGCTCGGTCTCGCGCGGGAGCGGTCGGCGGCGCGTGCGTTCGAGCTCGCGCTGGACGTGCCACGGCTCGTCGCGACGCGAAGCGGCCGTCGCGTCGTCGTGGCGCTCGACGAGTTCCAGGCCGCGGGGCGGCTCTCGTCGCGCGCGTTCGACGTCATGCGCGCGCACTTCCAGGCGCAGCGCGGCGTCGCCTACGCGTTCCTCGGCTCGGAGGAGGGTGTCCTCGAGGAGCTGTTCAGCGAGAAGGGCCGCGCCTTCTACCGGTTCGCGCAGCCGCTCGACCTCGCGGAGCCGGGCGGGGACGCGCGGTTCGGCATCGCCCCGGAAGACTGGGTCCGCTACCTCATCGCGAAATACCGCGCGAAGCGCGTGCGGATCGGCGAGGCCGAGGTGGACCGGATCCTCGACGCGACGGGCGGCCACCCGCAGGACACGATGCAGGTCTGCGCGCGGCTCCTCGAGCTCGCCCGCGACACAGGAGTCGCGACGATCGACGGCGACCTCGTCGCGATCGCCTACGAGCAGTCCCTGCGCGAGCTGGAGCGCCCGTTCGCGCTCCACTGGGCCGAGCTCGGAAAGCAGAAGTACCTGCAGCAGGTCGCGAAGCGGATCGCCCACGGCGCGGTCCTGTACGGCGCCGACGGCGCGGTCCCGCGCGCCGAGGTCCTCCGCGCACTCGACGCCCTCCGAGCGCGGGGCCTTGTGGTCCGCGTCGGGCGCGGGCGCTACGAGTTCCTGGAGCCGATGTTCGGCGAGTACGTGCGCCGGCTCGACGAGCCGGTCGGCGATATCGTTCGCGCGAAGTGACGGGGATCGGAGGGCGCTGATGCCGAAGCTCGAGCTCCGCAAGGGCGGGAAGGTCCGCTACCAGCCGGCGCACTCCGGGATCTGGCGCGAGGGCACGCTCGTGCGGCCCTCACCGAATCAGGAAGAGTGGCTCGTGAAGAACGAGCTCGGGAAGTTCTGGCTGCACGTCACGCGGCTGCGGCCGCTCGAGGACGAGCCCGCCGCGCACTGAGCGGAAGACGCGGTGACGGCGGGGCCTTCGCCCCGCCGTCACACGCGCATGCGCAGGATCGCCAGGGTCAGACGGTGAC
Source organism: Candidatus Limnocylindria bacterium (assembly GCA_036276035.1). Classification (GTDB taxonomy): domain Bacteria; phylum Chloroflexota; class Limnocylindria; order P2-11E; family P2-11E; genus JACDAF01. The sequence continues at coordinate 15,667 of DASUCM010000018.1, forward strand.
GCGACGCTTGTTCATCATCCGGTAGATCCAGAGCGCGATGAACGCCCCGATCACCGAGCCGACGAGGCCCGTGGCCGACAGGTCGAGCGTGCCGCCGAAGAGCAGCGCGCCGAGCGTGCCGCCCACGAACGAGCCGATGACCCCGAGGACCATCGTCGGAAGCCAGCCCATCGAGTCGTCGCCGGGCATGAGCGCGCGTGCGATGAAGCCTGCGATCAGGCCCATGATCAGGAACAGGATCAGTCCCATTCGGTCGTCCTCCATTTAGGCGCGAGAAGTCCGTCCTGTGAGGATGCATCTCGCGTGCCGGACGGCTGGCAGGGTGCCGCGGGCCGGTACCCCGAGGGAGACTCGAACTCCCGCTTCAGGCTTCGGAGGCCTGCGCTCTATCCACTGAGCTATCGGGGCATCGTCGCCGGGACGATCGCGATCCAGCGGTCATTCGGTGATCCCCCGCGCCGCCAACGGCGTCGCACTGGAGGACTCATTGTATCGCCGTGACCGCCGCCGAAAGGGACAAGGAGCTCTCGCTCCTGCAGCATCTGGACGAGCTCCGGCGGCGGCTGACGGTCGCTGCGATCACCGTGGCCATCGCGGCGGCGCTCTCCTTCACCTACGCGGAGCACCTCATCCGGCTGCTGCTCATCCCCTCGGGCGTGACGAAGTGCGTCGCCCTCGCGCCGACGGAGAACTTCGCCACCTTCATGCACGTCTCGCTCTTCGCCGGGATCGCGTTCGCGATGCCCGTCGTGCTCTACGAGATCTACAAGTACGTGGACCCGGCCCTGCTGCCGAAGGAGCGCCGCTTCGTGCTGCGGCTGGGGCCCTTCGTGCTCGCGCTGTTCGTCGCCGGCATGGCGTTCTGCTACTTCCTGCTGCTGCCTTCGGCGCTCGGCTTCCTCACGAACATCGGCGGCGGCGTCATCGACAACCAGCTGCGCTGCGCGGAGTACCTCTCGTTCGTGACGACGTTCATCCTCGCGATGGGCATCGTGTTCCAGATGCCCGCGATCATCTTCGTCCTCGTCCGCGTCGGGATCGTGAAGCGGCCCTGGCTCCTCCGGCAGCGGCGCTTCGTCTTCCTCGGCGTATTCCTGCTCGGCGCGCTCATCACGCCGACGCCGGACCCCTTCAATCAGGCGCTCGTGGCGCTCCCGATGTATCTCCTCTTCGAGTTCGGGCTGCTGATCTCGCGCTTCGCAGTCCCTCGAGGCGCTCCTTGAGCTCCCTCTCGGCGCCGAGGTCCGTCGGCTCGTAGTACACGCGCCCGGCCAGCGACCCGGGCAGGAAGGTCTCATCCGGGTCGAAGTGGCCGGGGGCGTCATGTGCGTAGCGGTAGCCCTTCCCGTGGTCGAGCTGCTTCATGAGCTGCGTCGGCGCGTTGCGCAGGTGGAGCGGGACCGGGTCGGCGCGGGTGTTCTCGAGGTCGTCGTCGAGCGCGTGGCGCGCGCGCTTGATGGAGTCGGACTTCGGCGCGAGCGCGAGGTAGACGGTGGCCTCGGCGAGCGGGTAGTAGCCCTCGGGCATGCCGATGAGGTGCACCGCCTGCTGCGCGCTCGACGCGATGACGAGCGCCTGCGGATCGCCGAGCCCGATGTCCTCGGCCGCGAGGATGACCAGCCGGCGCGCGATGAAGAGCGGGTCCTCGCCAGAGTCGATCATGCGCATGAGCCAGTAGAGCGCGGCATCCGGGTCGGAGCCGCGCACGCTCTTGATGAAGGCCGAGATCGTGTCGTAGTGCGCGTCGCCCTGCCGGTCGTACACGAGCGAGCGGCGCTGGAGCGCGTCCTTCACCGCGGCGAGCGTGACGTGGCCGTCGCCGGACGCGTCGGCCGCGAGCTCGAGCGTGTTCAGCGCGACGCGCGCGTCGCCGTTCGCGACGACGACGAGCGCGTCCTCGGCGTCCTGGTCGAGCCGGACCTTCCCTGCGAGACCTCGCTTGTCCTCGAGGGAGCGCCGGACGATGGCACGGACGTCGTCCTCGGTGAGCGGCTTGAGCGTGAAGACCCGCGAGCGCGAGAGGAGCGCCGAGATCACCTCGAACGACGGGTTCTCCGTCGTCGCGCCGATGAGGATGACATCGCCGTTCTCGACGGAGGGCAGCACCGCGTCCTGCTGCGCCTTGTTGAAGCGGTGGATCTCATCGATGAACAGCACCGTCCGCTGCCCGGTCGCCGCGCGCAGCTCGCGCGCCTCCTCGATGATCCGGCGCAGGTCCGCGACGCCGCTTGCGACCGCGGAGAGCGGCATGAAGCGGGCCTTCGCCCGGCGCGCGGCGATCGCGGCGAGGGTCGTCTTTCCCGTCCCGGGCGGCCCCCAGAACACCATCGAGGGCAGCTGCCCGGCGTCGATCGCGCGCCGCAGGATGCGGCCCGGGCCGACGAGGTGCGCCTGACCGACGTACTCGTCGAGGTCGCGTGGGCGCATCCGGGCGGCGAGCGGCGACCCGGCCGCGAGCGGGGCCTCGGGCTCGGTCAGCCCGGTGAAGAGAGCGGCGTTCGACGGTCTCGGCGGCTGTCGTCGCGGCCTCGTGGACGGCATGGACCCAAGTGTCCTCTCCCCGTCGGGGACGGGCTGAGCGGCCGGTGCACTGCTTGAGCGTGCTTCGTGTGTTCTCGGTCGCTCTCGCCGTATCCCCTGCTCCCTCCTACGCTGATGGAGAACATGCGGCGCGTGCTCGCTCCGGAGCGCCAGCTGGCGGTCGCGCGATCGGTCGTGTTCACGGCGGGGAAAGCGGAGGTGACGGCATGACGGTCGGAACGACGAGCGCCGAGCTCGAGCCGAAGGTGGTCGATGACCTTCGGGCACGCCTGCGGGGACCGCTCCTCGCTCCCGGCGCTCCCGGCTATGACGAGGCGCGCTCGATCTGGAACGCGATGATCGACCGGCGACCCGCGCTCATCGCGCGGTGCCTGGGGGTCGCCGACATCGCGACGTGCGTCAACTTCGCGCGCGAGCGCGGTCTCGTGCTCACGGTGAAGGGCGGCGGTCACAACATCGCCGGCCTGGCCGTCGCGGACGGCGCTCTCATGCTGGATCTCTCGCTCATGCGCGGCGTGTGGGTGGACCCCTCGAAGCGCACCGCCCGGGCGCAGCCCGGCTGCCTCCTCGGCGACGTTGACCGTGAGACCCAGCTGCACGGCCTGGCCGCGGTCCTCGGCTTCGTCTCGAACACCGGCATCGCCGGACTCACGCTCGGTGGGGGCTTCGGCTACCTCACGCGCCGCTTCGGCTGGACCAGCGACAACGTCCGCGCGATGGAGCTCGTCCTCGCCGACGGCAGCCTGGCGCGTGCGAGCGAGAGCGAGAACGCGGACCTCTTCTGGGGCCTCCGCGGCGGCGGCGGCAACTTCGGCGTCGTGACCGGCTTCGAGTACGACCTGTACCCGATCGGCCCGGAGATCGTGGGTGGGGCGGTGGCCTGGCGCGCCGACGATGCTCCGGCGGTCCTCGAGCTCTTCCGTGAGCTCACGGAGCAGGCTCCCACCGAGGTCACCTACGTGGCGGCGCTCCGTCCCGCGCCGCCCGCGCCCTGGATCGCGAAGGAGGTGCATGGGAAGCCGATCGTCGTGATCTTCGTCTGCGACACCGGCCCGATCGAGGAGGCCGAGCGGCGCGCCGCCCGCGTGAAGTCCTTCGGCGCGCCGGTCGGAGACGTCCTCCAGCGCCGGCCGTATGTCTCTCAGCAGAGCCTGCTCGACGCGACCCAGCCAAAGGGCCGGCGCTACTACTGGAAGTCCGAGTACCTGCCGGGGCTCGGCCCGGAGCTGTTCGCGAAGGCCACCGAGCACGCCGGCCGCATCGGCTCGCCGCACTCCGCGATCGTGCTCTTCGCCCTCGGCGGAGCCGTGCGACGCCACGGCGAGGACCACTCCGCCGCCGGCAACCGGAACGCCGAGCTCGTCGTCAACATCACCGCGTCCTGGGTGGAGGCCGCCGAGGACGCGACGCACATCGAGTGGGCGCGCACAGCCTGGCGGGACCTCCGCGCGTTCTCGACCGGCGGCACCTATGTGAACTTCCTCACCGAGGAGGAGGGCAGCCAGCGCATCCAGGACGCCTACGGGCGGAACTACGAGCGGCTGGTCGAGGCGAAGACGAAGTGGGACCCGAAGAACCTGTTCCGGGCGAACAAGAACATCGCGCCGCGAGCGTCATGAGGACAACGGCACGGCGCCGCGGCACCGGCGTCGCCACATCTCCGGCAGCGTGAGGCCGGGAGCGGAGGCCGCCCCGGCGGTGACCGTCCAGCCGTCCCGCGGACGCGCGCTCGCGATCCTCGCGCTCGCGATGGTCCTCTCCATGACGACCTGGTTCTCGGCCTCGGCGGTGCTACCGACGCTCCGGTCGATCTGGCAGCTCTCGGCCGGCGAGGGCGCGCTGCTCACGATCGCGGTCCAGCTCGGCTTCGTCGCGGGTGCGGTCACGTCGGCGCTCACCAACGTCTCGGACCTCATGCCGGCGCGACGGCTCTTCTTCCTCGCCTCGCTCGGCGCCGCGGCGGCGAACGGCCTCGTCGCGGTGAGCGATGGCCTGGCCCTCGCGCTGCCACTCCGCTTCCTGACCGGGTTCTTCGTCGCTGGGATCTACCCGCCGGCCATGAAGGTGATGGCGACGCACTTCCGTACCGGCCGCGGTCAGGCGCTCGGGATCATGATCGGCGCGCTCACCATCGGCTCCGCGCTGCCGCATCTGGTGAACGGGCTCGGTGGCATCGACTGGCGTGCCGTCGTGCTCACCACGTCGGCGCTGACGGTCGTGGGCGGGATCGTCGCGATCGCGTTCGTTCCGGATGGTCCGTACCCGTTCGCGCGAGGGTCGTTCCAGCCGCGCTTCATGTTCCGGATGTTCCGCGACCCCGCCGTCCGGCTCGCGAACCTCGGGTACTTCGGCCACATGTGGGAGCTCTACGCGATGTGGTCGTGGTTCGCGATCTTCTTCGGCGACAGCGTCCTCGCGTCCGGCGGCGCGGAGGGCGCCGGCCCGCTCGGCGCGTTCGTCGTCATCGGCGCGGGCGCGATCGGCTGCTATGCGGGCGGCGTGCTCGGCGACCGCTGGGGCCGGACGCGCACGACCGCCCTCGCGATGGCCGCGAGCGGCACCTGCGCCGCCGTCATCGGTCTCACGTACGGGCGCTCGCCCCTACTCGTGCTCGCGGTGGGCGTCGTGTGGGGCATCGCGGTGATCGCCGACTCCGCGCAGTTCTCGACGATGGTCACCGAGCTCGCGGATCAGTCGTACGTCGGGACCGCGCTCACGACGCAGATGGCGATCGGCTTCTCGCTCACCGTCGCGACCATCTGGCTCGTCCCGCTGGCGCGCGACGCGGTCGGCTGGCAGTGGGCCTTCACGCTGCTCGTACCGGGACCGCTCCTCGGCGTGTGGGCGATGCTCTCGCTCCGGCGCCGGCCGGAGTCGGCCCGCATCGCCGGCGGCCGCGGCTGACGTTCATCGCCCGGCGGCGCGCTCAGCCTTCTCTCATGTCTCGCGCGCCCGCCGGTGCTTCACTGGACAGGATGCCGAGAGCGCTGCTGGTCGCCGTCCTCGCGCTGTCCGCCAGCTGTACGGACCCCGGCGGCGGCGCGCCGCCTTCCATAACGACCGTCGGGCAGGCCCCGACGGCGACGCCCGGAACCGCCGCGATCACCACGGCGCCCGGCGCCTCCGCCGCGCCGACCTCGCCAGTGGCGGCGACGACCTGCCGCGCGCCCGCGACGCCGATGGTGCCGATGACCGAGGGCCCCTATTACAGGGCGAACCCGCCGCAGCGCACGGTCCTGTACACGCCCGGCGTGGCCGGGACGCGATTGCTCCTCAGCGGACAGGTCCTGTCGCGGTCGTGCGCGCCGATCGCGAACGCGCGGGTGGACTTCTGGCAGGCCGACGGCACCGGTGCCTACGACAACGCGGGCTACGGCTTCCGCGGGTACCAGCTCACCGACGCGCAGGGGCGCTACGAGCTCGACACCGTCGTGCCGGGTCTGTACCCCGGCCGCACCGAGCACATCCACGTGAAGGTGACACCGCCGGGCGGAGCGACGATCACGAGCCAGCTGTACTTCCCGACCTCGACCCAGAACGAGAGGGACAGCATCTTCAGCCGGGCGATGCTCGTGACCCTCACCCCCGGCACGCCGCTCCGCGGCCGCTTCGACTTCATCGTCGACCTTCCCTAACTCCTAAAGAGAGCGGGCCGCACGGCCCGGCCAGTCCCGTGGACCAGGCATCCATACCGGTCCTGCCGGGCGTCGTGGCGTGTTCCTTGGGTGGCTAGCCAGGCGGCCCGCGAACGTATAACCTTTTGTAGATACTTCGGGGAGCGTGCGATGTCGCCTGCCAGCCTGCGCGAGCTCGAGCTGTTCCACCGCGCCCTCGCGGACGATTCCCGTCTGCTGATCGTGCGCGTCCTCGCCACCGAGGGCGAGCACAGCGTGTCGCAGCTCGCGCTGCGCCTGCACCTGAGCCAGCCGCTCATGACCTGGCACCTCCGGCGGCTGAGGCGCGCCGGGATCGTCCGCACGACGCGCGTCGGCCGCGAGGTCCGCTGCTCCTTCGATCGCGCGCGCTTCTCGGAGCTCCACGACGGCGGCTTCCGCACCCTCATGAACCGCGCGACGGCCGCCCGATGAGCCACGGCGTCATCCCCGGCGGGATCGCGGAGGGGGCGCGCGGCGGCATCGCGCCGGTCGCGCGCCGTCTCGCCGCGCTCGGCGTGACCGCGAACAGCATCACCTTCATCGGCTTCGCCCTCTCGCTCGCGGGTGCGGCGTTCGTCGCGCAGTCGCAGCCGCTCGTCGCGCTCGTCATCCTCGTCGTCGGGTCGCTGTGCGACACGCTCGACGGCTCGCTCGCGCGCGCGACCGGCGGTGGCACGAAGCTCGGCGCCTTCCTCGACTCGACCTTCGACCGGCTCTCGGATGGCGCGTTCTTCGCCGCGGCCGCCGCGCTCGGGAGCGCGGGCGATCCGCTCCTCTTCTGGTCCGCGCTCGCCGCGCTCGTCGCCTCCTTCCAGGTGAGCTACGTGCGCGCGAAGGCGGAGCAGGCGGGGCTCAACGCCACGGTCGGCGCGGCGCCGCGTGAGGCGCGGCTGGTCATCCTCCTCATCGGGCTTGGCGCGTGGGCCATCTTCGGCCCGCGCGAGCTGTTCACGGCGGCGGTGCTCATCGTCGCCATCCTCGCGACGCTCACGCTGATCCAGCGCGTCGTGCTCGTGGCGCGCGCGCTGGCGGACAGAGAAAGGAACTAGGGGACATGGCAGCGAGCACCAGGAAGAACGGGTCGGCGCGCAACGGGAACGGCGCGCGCCGCACGGCAACGGGGACGAGGCGCGTGGCGGCGCGCTCCTCCCACGCGAACGGCAACGGCGCACGCCGCGGGAAGAAGATCCGCGTCGCGATCATCGGCGTCGGCAACTGCGCGAGCTCGCTCGTGCAGGGCGTGCACTACTACCGGAACGCGAAGCCCGGCCAGCGCATCCCCGGGCTCATGCACGTCGACCTCGGCGGCTACCACATCCGGGACGTCGAGTTCGTGGCGGCGATCGACATCGACCGCAACAAGGTGGGCAAGGACCTCGCGGACGCGATCTACGCGGCACCGAACAACACCTACCGGTTCGCGGACGTCCCGAAGACCGGCGTGAAGGTGAGCCGGGGCATGACGCACGACGGGATCGGGAAGTACCTCGCGACGGTCGTGCAGAAGGCGCCGGGCCCCACGGACGACATCGTCGGGATCCTGCGCGACCGCAAGGTCGATGTCGTCATCTCGTACCTGCCCGTCGGGAGCGAGGAGGCGACGAAGTGGTACGTCGAGCAGGTCCTCGAGGCCGGCTGCGCGTTCATCAACTGCGTGCCGGTGTTCATCGGGCGCGAGCCGTACTGGCAGAAGCGCTTCGCGGCGAAGGGCCTGCCGATCATCGGCGACGACATCAAGAGCCAGGTCGGCGCGACGATCACGCACCGGGTGCTCACGCGCCTCTTCGGCGACCGCGGCGTGCGGCTCGACCGCACGTACCAGCTGAACTTCGGAGGGAACACCGACTTCCTGAACATGCTCGAGCGCGAGCGGCTCGAGTCGAAGAAGATCTCGAAGACCGCGGCGGTGACGAGCATGCTGCCGACGGATCAGCCGCTCGACGCGAGCGACGTCCACGTCGGCCCCTCGGACTACGTGCCGTGGCTCCTCGACCGCAAGTGGTGCTACATCCGGATGGAGGGCACGACCTTCGGCGACGTGCCGCTGAACCTGGAGCTGAAGCTCGAGGTCTGGGACTCCCCGAACAGCGCGGGCGTGGTCATCGACGCCATCCGCTGCGCGAAGCTCGCGCTCGACCGCAAGCTGGGCGGGACGATCGTCGCCCCGGCGTCGTACTTCATGAAGTCGCCGCCGCAGCAGATCCCGGACGACGAGGCTCGGGACTCCGTCGAGGCGTTCATCGCGGGAAAGGACGCCCGCACGCTCACCGGAGCGTCGGGCGCGACGCCGGTGAGGACGCGCTGAAAGCGCCGCTCCGCCGCCGGATCTTCCAGGGCCTCGCGTACTGGCTGTACCGCGGGACCGCTGCGCTCGTGCAGCGGCTCCCGGCGCGGCTCACCTACGCGGGCGCGGTGGTCCTCGGCGAGCTCACCTACCTGCTGTGGCCGACCCGGCGTCAGGTCACGAAGCGGAACTTCTCGGTGGTGCTCGGCAAGCCGCAGGACCATCCCGACGTCGCGCGCGTCGCGCGGCGCACCTTCCGGAACTTCGCGAAGTACGTCACCGAGATCATGCGGTTCCCGCAGCTCGATCACCTCGACTTCGCGAAGCTCGTGCGTGTCGAGGGCTGGGAGCACCTGCGCGAGGGCCTCGCGCGGAAGCGCGGCGTCATCTTCGTGTCCATCCACTTCGGCAACTTCGATCTCGGCGGCGCGCGCATCGCGAACGACGTGAAGCTGAACGTCATCGCGGACGATCTGACCAACCAGCGCCTGATGGACCTGCTCGTCGGCAACCGGTCGCACAAGAACATCACGATCCACTCGCCGGTCGGCGCGGCGAAGAAGGTCCTCGGGGCACTGCGGCGGAACGAGATGGTCGGCCTGATGATGGATCTCGGCCCGCGCGCCGACGCCTTCGACAACGTCGAGGCCGAGTTCTTCGGGACGCCGACGCGGTTCCCCTCGGTGGCGGCGAACCTCGCGCGCGTCTCCGGCGCCCCGATCCTCGTGACCGCCGTCGTGCGCGAGCGTGACAACACGTTCCGCGGCATCGCACTGCCGCTCATCGCCGTGGAGCGCACCCGTGAGGCCGCCGAGGACGTCCAGCGCGCGACCCAGGCGATCGCGTCGGGTCTCGAACGGTTCGTCCGAGAGTGGCCGGACCAGTGGTACATCTTCCGGCCCATGTGGCCGTCCGCACGGCCGGGACCCTAGAGAGCGGCCGTGCTCGCCACGGTGTTGGTCCGCGCCCTCGAGCGCACGCTCCCGCTCGTTCCCCGCCCGCTCGTGCCCGCGCTCAGCGAGATCACCGGCACGATCGCCTACCTCGCGTCGCCCCGGGCCCGCGCGGCCGTCCGCGCGAACCAGCTCGTCGTCGCGCCCGGGCGCCGGCCACGGGTCCGCCGGACGTTCGTGAACCAGGCCTGGAACTACCTCGAGACGTTCCGCCTGTTCCGGCAGCGCGCCGACCGGGTGCGCGACCGGATCGAGACCGTGCATTGGGAGCGCTTCCTGGAGGCGCACGCGCTCGGCCGCGGCGTCGTCATCGCGTCCGCCCACTTCGGACCGGTGAACGTGTGCGGCCAGGTCATGATCACGCGCGGGTACCCGACGACGATGCCGGTCGAGGATGAGACGAGCGAGTTCGCGCGGGCGATCAACCGCGCGCGTTCGGCCTTCGGCGCGACGTTCGTCGCGACAAGCTCCGCACGCGGGATCTACCGCGTCCTCCGGGAGGGCGGGGTCCTGGGCGTCATCGCCGACCGTGCCGTGACCGGCACGGGCGAGCGGGTGGAGTTCTTCGGGCGTGAGGTGCTCCTCCCGTCCGCGCACATCGCGCTCGCGCTCCGGGCAAAGGCCGTCGTCCTCCCGGCTTTCGCGTACCGCGCCGGGAAGAAGGTGAGCCTCCGCTTCGAGCCGCCGCTCACGCTCGCGGACACGGGCGACCACGACGCCGACGTCCGGCGCGGCATGCGAGAGTTCGCGCGGGTGATGGAAGGGCACATCCGGGGATGCCCGGAGGAATGGACCGTCTTCGAGCCGGTCTTCCCGGTCGGCTCGGTCGGGCAAAGCCCGCCCTCGCCGGGACGTCATGGGTAAAGCAGACCTCCAGCTCCACTCAGACCTCGGTGACGGGCTGGACACGCCCGAAGCGATCCTCGAGGGCGCGGAGCGGGCGGGGCTGGACGTCATCGCCCTCACGGATCACGACGACATCCGCGGCGCATTCGCGCTGCGCGACATCGCGGCGCGGCGGTCGAGCGCGGTCGCGATCGTGCCCGGGGTGGAGGTCACGACGAGGTCCGGGCACCTGCTCGCGCTGTACGTCGAGAACGAGGTCCCGATGTTCCGGCCGCTGCCGGAGACGATCGCCGCGATCCACGGGCAGGGCGGGCTCGCCATCGTCCCGCACCCGCTCTCCTACCTCACGTTCTCCATCGGCGAGCGCGCGCTGCGCGCGCTGGCAGAGCTCGGCGACGCTCCCTCCTTCGTCGACGGGATCGAGCTCCGGAACCCGTCGTACGCCGGACGCGTGCGCGTCCGCCGCGCGGCCTGGCTGAACACGCACGTGCTGCGGGTCGCGGAGACCGGGTCGAGCGACGCCCACCACGCCGAGCTCGTCGGCACCGCCTGGACCGAGTTCGAGGGCACGTCGGCGGGGGAGCTGCGGGCCGCGATCGTCGCGCGGACGACGAAGGCCGGCGGCCGCGCGTGGACGCTGCGCGAGCACCTTCGCGGCGCGGCGGAGCAGCAGTACCGCTCGATGGTGCGTGACCCAGCGAAGCGCGCATGGCGCCGCCGGCCCGTCACCGCGGCGACCCGGGCGAAGCGCAAGAAGCCCCTGGCGTGAAGATCGGGATCGTCTCCCCGTACGCGTACCCGCGGCCGGGTGGCGCCAATTCGTACATCCGCGAGACCTATGAGGAGCTCCGCCGTCTCGGCCACGAGGTCCGGATCATCACCGCGCCGTGGGGCGACGACCCCCCGGCCCAGGACGTCATCCAGATCGGCCAGGCGATCGCGGTGCCGTACAACGGGAGCGTCGGACGCATCACGCTCTCGCTGCGGCTCGAGTACCTGGTGAACCGCATGCTCGAGCGCGAGCGGTTCGACATCCTCCACCACCACGAGCCGTTGGTGCCGTTCCTCTCCGCGCAGATCCTCGACCGCGCGACCTGCCCGAACGTGGCGACCTTCCACTCGTTCGGCGGCTTCTCCCTCTCCTACTGGCTCGGCCGGGGGATCGGCCATCACTACATGAAGAAGCTCGACGCGCGCATCGCGGTATCGACCGCCGCGCGGCACTTCGTCTCGCGCTACTTCCCCGGCGAGTACCGGATCATCCCGAACGGCGTCGACGTCGCCGCGTACCGCAGCGCGCGGCCGCTCCCGGAGTACCGCGACGGGAAGTTCAACATCCTCTTCACCGGCCGCCTCGAGCCGCGCAAGGGCGCGATGTACCTCATGCGCGCCTACGCGGCGCTCAAGGTGAAACATCCGGAGACGCGTCTCATCGTGGTCGGCGTCGGCCCGCAGCTCGGTGAGCTGCGGCGGTTCGTCCGGGACGAGCGCGTCGGCGACGTGCTCTTCGCGGGCCGCGCGACCGACAACGACAAAGCGCGCTTCTTCCGCACGGCGGACGTGTTCTGCGCGCCTTCCACAGGGCAGGAATCTTTCGGGATCGTCCTGCTCGAGGCGATGGCCGCCGGCCTCCCCGTCGTCGCGAGCGACATCCACGGCTACAAGCGCGTCGTCCAGCGGAACGTGAGCGGGCTCCTCGTCGAGCCGAAGGACGCTCACGCGCTGGAGGGCGCGCTCGAGCGGCTCCTCCTTGATCCCGCGCTCCGCGCGAGCCTCGGCGAGGCCGGCGCCAGACGCGCACCCGAATACGACTGGTCCCACGTGACGGAACAGCTGCTGGACCTCTATGAAGAGGTCATCCAGGCCCGGAGAGCGCGCGTATAGTGAGCGCGTTTCCGGGCGGGTCCAGCACACAAAATGGGGGTGGATCACTGTGCTCACCGCAGCGCGCCGGCCATCGATCGGACTGGCGCTAGTTCTCTCGATCCTCCTCGCGGCATGCGCGCAGACCCCGAGCGGCGGCGGAGGTACCGCGACCACCGCACCGACCGGAGGTGGGGGCGAACAGCCGCGCGCCGGCGGCGTGCTCACCTACATCGTGAGCGCCGAGCCGCCGACGTTCGACGGCCACCAGTCCACGACGTTCGCGACGCTGATGCCCGCATCGCCGCACTACAGCACGCTGTACAAGCTCGATCCGGCGGATAACGTCAGCAAGATCGTCCCGGACGTCGCGGCGGCCATGCCACAGGTCTCGGCAGACAAGCTCACGTACACGGTGAAGCTGCGGACCGACGTGAAGTTCCACGACGGGACGACGATGACCAGCGAGGATGTCAAGGCGACCTACGACAAGATCATGAATCCACCGACGGGCGTGACGAGCCCGCGCCGCGGTGTGTATGCGGCGGTCGACTCTGTCACCGCGACCGATCCGAGCACGATCACCTTCAAGCTGAAGTTCGCGACGGGGTCCTTCCTTGCGAGCCTCGCCTCGCCGTGGAACTACATCTACAGCGCGGCCAAGCTACGTTCCGACCCGAAGTTCTACGAGAAGAACATCATGGGGACGGGACCCTTCACGTTCATCGAGTACGTGAAAGGCTCGCACTGGTCCGGCCGGAAGAACCCGAATTACTTCGAGAAGGGCAAGCCCTACCTCGACGCGTACCGCGCGGTGTTCATCACCGACCCGTCGCGGCAGACCGCGGCGATCCGCAGCAAGCAGGCGATGATCGAGTTCCGCGGGTTCACGCCGACCCAGGTGAGTGAGCTGTCAGCCGCGCTCGGGACCCAGCTCGCGATCCAGGAGGCGTCCTGGGTCTGCGTGAACTACATCTCGTTCAACACGACAAAGGCACCATTCAATGACGAGCGCGTCCGGCGCGCGCTGACGCTCGCTGTCGACCGCTGGGCCGGCGGGGCAGCGCTCTCGCGGCAGACGATCGTCAAGGGTGTCGGCGGCCTCATGCGTCCCGGCGGACCCTTCGCGATGCCCGACGCGGAGCTCGAGAGGATCCCGGGCTTCTACAAGGACAATGCGAAGGCCGTGGCGGAGGCCAAGAGCCTGCTCGCCGCCGCCGGCGTGCCGAACCTGACCTTCGCGTTCCACAACCGGAACGTGACGACGCCATACGAGCCGGTCGCGCTCTTCCTCATCAATGAGTGGAAGAAGATCGGCGTCACCGCGACGCACACCGTCAAGGAGACGGCTGCCTACCTTGCAGACCTACGCAACAAGAACTTCGATGTCGGTCTCGACTTCAACTGCGACTACTTCGACGAGCCGGACCTTCAGCTCGCGAAGTTCTACTCGGCGAGCAAGCTCGGCGCAGGGTTGAACCTGTCGCACTACGACGACACGAAGCTGGACGGGATGATCGACGCGCAGGCGCGCGAGACCGACCCGGAGAAGCGCAAGCAGCTGGTCTGGGAGATCGAGCGCTACGCGATGGGCGAGAAGGCCTGGCAGGTGCCGGTCATCTGGTGGCATCGCGTCATCCCGCACCTCGCCACCGTACGCGGCTACCGCATCGGATCGAATCACTACACGACCATGGACATGGCGAACATCTGGCTCGCGGACACGAGATAGCGAGACCCAGGGGAAACACAGGGGCCGGCCGAGGCTAGCGTGCAGCGCTACGTCATCGGCCGGCTCCTGTTGATGATCCCGACCCTTCTCGGCGTCGCCATCCTCACCTTCGCGATCATGCGGGTCGTCCCCGGAGACGTCGTCGTCCTCAGGTACGCGGGATCGGGCGCCGTTCCGCAGGAGGTCATCGACGCCGAGCGGAAGGAGCTCGGCCTCGACCGGCCGATGCCGGAGCAGTTCGCGGAGTGGATGCTGGACATCGTGCGGCTCGACTTCGGCCACTCGCTCTGGACCGACCGGCCCGTCATGGATGAGATCAAGGGGCGCTTCGGCATCAGCCTGGAGCTCGCGCTCCTTGCCACGCTTTTGGCCACCGCATTGGCGCTGCCGCTCGGCGTCATCGCTGCGGTGAAGCAGGACACCTGGATCGACTACGTCATCCGGGTCTTCAGCATCGGCGGGCTCGCGATGCCGTCGTTCTGGCTCGGGATCCTGGTCATCCTCGGGCTCGTCGTCGCCTTCCAGTGGGCGCCACCCCTCATCTTCGTGCCGCTCTGGGAAGATCCGATCGCGAACCTGGCGCAGCTGATCTGGCCCGCGATCGTGGTCGGCTACCGGTATTCCGCCGTGGCCACACGGATGACCCGATCGTCGGTCCTCGAGGTGCTCCGGGAGGACTACGTGCGGACCGCGCGAGCAAAGGGGCTCAAGGAGACGCTCGTGATCATCCGCCACGCGCTGCGGAATTCCCTGCTCCCGGTCGTCACCGTCATCAGCCTTGAGTTCGCCTTCCTCTTCGGCGGTCTCGTCGTCACGGAGCAGGTCTTCAACGTGAACGGGCTGGGCAAGCTCCTGGTGGATGCGGTCTCCCAGCGCGACTACACGCTCGTGCAGGCGCTGGTCCTCGTCTTCGCGTTCATGTTCGTCTTCATCAACTTCATCGTGGACCTTCTGTACGGCGCCCTCGATCCGAGGATCAAGTACACGTGAGCGAGGCCAGGACGCGGCGGCCGCAGCCGGCGCGGCTGGACGAGCGAACGTGTCCCGCAGGGCACGCGTGAGCGAAGCCGCGAGGCTGGCGGCCGAGGACGAGGCCGCGCGGCTGCGTCACCTCGAGGACACCGGCTGGCGCAGGTTCCGTCGGGGCACTTTCGACTTCATGAAGCGCCGCCCGCTCGGCACGGTGGGTGCCGTGATCATCATCCTGATGATCGGTGCCGCGGTGTTCGCTGACGCCGTCGCGCCATACGGACCTCACGAGGGTGAGTTCACGGGACTGCCGACCCCGCCGGACGGCAAGCACCTGCTCGGGACGGACTCGTTCGGGCGCGACGTCTTCTCGCGGCTGATCTACGGATCACAGACCGCGCTGCTGGTCGGCTTCTCATCGTCACTGGTCGGGTCGACCTTGGGGCTGATCCTCGGTGTCGTCGGCGCCTATTTCGGCGGGAAGGTCGACGAGATCATCCAGCGCCTCATGGACGTGCTCATCTCGTTCCCACTCATCGTCATCGCGATCGCCGTTGTGGCCGCTCTCGGGCCGGGCACGACGAACGTGATCGTGGCTGTCACGCTCCCGGTGATACCCCGCGTCGCGAGGGTCGTCCGTTCGAGCGCCCTCGCCATCGTGCAGATGCCCTACATCGAGGCCGCGCGCTCCGTCGGCGTGCGCGCTCCGCGGATCATGGCGCGACACATCGTGCCGAACGTGTTCGCCTCGTTCCTGATCATGGTGACGGCGTTCCTCGGCCAGGCCATCCTGCTCGAGGCCTCGCTCTCGTTCCTCGGGCTCGGCGTGGTCGAGCCGGAGCCGGCGTGGGGACTGATGCTGCGTGGCCAGGGGATGACCTTCCTCCACCAGGCGCCGTGGCTCGCGATCGCGCCGGGCGTCGCCATCAGTCTTTCGGTGTTCGGCTTCAACCTCTTCGGCGACTCGCTCCGCGACGCGCTCGACCCGCGCCTCCGGACGGCGTAGCGGGCGGACCCGCTCTCCGCGCTATTTCCCGCGCCACTCCGGCTTGCGCTTCTCCATGAACGCCCGGACACCCTCGCGGAAGTCCGCGCTCGTGTAGCAGAGGAGCACGAGGTCGCGCCCCTCGTCGGGCAACAGACGCTGCCGGACGCGACGCAGGCCCTCCTTCGTCGCCCAGAGCGTGAGCGGCGCGTGGCCGGATACCGTGCGCGCGAGCTCCTCCGCACGCGCCGCGACCTCCCCGGCGGGGACGACCTCGCTCACGAGACCGACGCGCAGCGCCTCCTCGCTCGAGAGCAGACGCGCGGTGAAGATGAGCTCCTTCGTCCGTGCGACGCCGATGAGCGACGCGATGCGGACGAGGTTCGCGAGCGAGAGGCAGTTGCCGAGGGTGCGCGCGATCGGCATCCCGAAGGTGGCGTCCGCCGACGCGACGCGCAGGTCGCACGCAGCCGCGATGGCGAGGCCCCCGCCGGTCGTCGCGCCGCCGATCGCGGCGATCGTCGGCACGCGCACGTCCTCGAGCGCGCCGAGGATGCGGTCCATCTTCTCCTCGTACGCGATGGCCTGCTCCTCGGTGCTGAAATCCTTGAACTGCGAGATGTCGGTGCCGGCGACGAACGCGTTGCCCGCCCCGGTGAGGATCAGCGCCCGCACCGCCTTGTCCGCGTTCACACGCTGCGCGATCTCGTAGAGGTCCTCGTACATCGCGAAGGTCATCGCGTTACGGGCCTGCTGGCGGTCGAACGTGACGTGCGCGATCCCGTCGCGCACCTCGTAGCGGACGTCCGTGCTCACGCCACGCACCCGTCCCGCACGAGACGCTCGATCTCCTCCGCCGCATAGCCGAGCTCCGCCAGCACCTCGCGCGAATGTTCGCCGAGGAGGGGCCCGGCGCGCTCGAGACGGACCGGCGTGCGCCCGAGCCGGAGCGGCGAGCCGAGGCCGCGGACCGTGCCGAGGCGCGGGTGCGGGAGCTCGGTGAAGAAGCCGCGGGCCCGCAAGTGCGGGTCCTCGAACGCGGCGCCGTAGTCGGCGATCTCCGCGCAGGGGACCCCGGCGGCCCGGAGCCCCTCGAGCCATTCGGCCATCGGGCGGAGCGCCGTGACCTCCTCGATGAGCGGGATGAGCGCGCGCACGTTCGCGCGCCGCCGCGTGGCATCCGCGAACCGCTCGTCGTGCTCGAGGTGGCCGAGTCCGGCAACGGCGCAGAACGCGGTCCAGTTCCGCGGCGTCGTCGCGCCGACGATGAAGTGGCCGTCGGCCGCGCGGACGGCCTGGTACGGCGCGACGAGCTTGTGCGCCGAGCCCGAGGCGCGCGGGATCTCGCCCGTCGTGAAGTACTGCCCCGCCTCCCACACCGCGAGCGCCACGGACGACTCGAACATCGAGATGTCGACGAGCTGGCCCGTGCCGTCGCGCTCGCGGGCCGAGAGCGCGGCGAGGATCGCGATGGTCCCGTAGAGGCCGGCCGTGAGATCGGAGATCGCGACGCCGACCTTCACGGGCGGGCCGCCCTCCTCGCCGGTGACGCTCATGAGGCCGCTCATGCCCTGCACGATGATGTCGAGCGCGG
Organism: Candidatus Limnocylindria bacterium; assembly: GCA_036276035.1. Lineage (GTDB taxonomy): Bacteria > Chloroflexota > Limnocylindria > P2-11E > P2-11E > JACDAF01. Next base: position 33,090 of record DASUCM010000018.1, read on the forward strand.
GACGGTCCGCGTACGGCCCGTCCTGGCCCCACCCGGTGACCGCGCAGTAGATCAGGCGCGGGCTCTCGCGCATGAGGTCCGCGGGGTCGAGGCCGAGGTCGCGCATCGTGCCGGGCCGCAGGTTCTCGACGATGACGTCGGCGCCTGCGCTGAGCCTGCGGAAGATCGCCTTGCCCTCGGCGCGCTTCAGGTCCAGCGCAAGGCTGCGCTTCCCGCGGTTCAGCCGCGCGAAGTTGCCGCTCTCGCCATCAACGACCGGCTCGAGGAGCCGCGAGAGGTCGCCGCCGGCGGGGTTCTCGACCTTCACGACCTCCGCGCCGAGGTCCGCGAGCTGCATCCCGCAGAACGGGCCGGCCATGTAGTTGCCGACCTCGATCACCCGCACGCCCCGGAGCGGCGGTGCACCCGTCGCCGGCGCGGAGCGGCTCGCTTCCGCTCTCGCGCGGCGCGCGTCCTCTTTCAACAGAGGCCCCAGCGGTCGACGCGCTCACCGGCGAGGCGCCAGACCCCGGCGAACGGGCCGTCCGAGCCGACGAACCAGACCTCGTCGCCGCGCGGGAAGATCGCGCGAAGCGTGCATGAGGTGCCGATCGTCCTGCGCTCGGCGCCGCTCGCCGTGACGATGTAGATAGCGCCAGCGTCGCCCGCGACCCAGGTGCGCCCCGCCGCCCGTGCGACGGCGCGGAAGGTCCCGGTGAACCCGCTGTCCACCTTCTTCCAGCCACCGTCGTAGCGGAGGATCGTGCCGCCGTCGCCGGCCGCGACGACCTCGCCGACGGACGTTCCCGCGACCGCGCGCAGCGTCTGGGTGACGCCGCTCGGGACCGGCAGCCAGCCGCGCTCCTCGAGCCGGTAGGTGACACCGCCCGCGCCGACGACCCAGGCGGAGGTCGGCGAGAACGCGACGACGCCGTAGAAGTGCTCGGTGAGGCCGCCTGCGTACTCGCTCCACCCCGCGGGCACCTGACGCAGCACCGTCCCGTTGGCGCCCGCGGCGATCACGCCGTCAGGCAGCGGCGAGACCGCGTTCAGGTCCTCGAGCTGCGTCGTGTCAACGCGCACTGTGCGCTCGGTGTCGTTCGCGGTGACCACGCGGCCTGCGCCGCCGACGGCGAGCATGACGTCGCGCACGCAGGTCGCCGAGGAGAGCGAGCGCAGCGTGCGGTCGACGAGGGCCCAGCGCTCGCCGTCGAAGCGCCCGATGCCCCCGCCGTCGGAAACGACCCACACCGCCTCGCGCGTCGCACAGCCTGCCGTGAGCGGCTGCTCGAAGACACCGTCATCGGGGCGCTGCACGGTCGGCGCGGGTGTCACGGGCGGGGCAGTGGGCGCGGCGGTCGGCGATGGCGCCGGTCGCGCGATGAGCCCGCCAGCGGCGCCGGCGGCGGCCGCGAGGAGCACGAGCAGGGCCGCACCGCCGAGCGCGAGCAGCGTCGTGCGGTCGGTCATCCCATCGCCTCGAGCCGCCGGATCCGCTCGGCGATCGGCGGGTGGGTGTCGAAGAGGCCGTCGAAGAACGCCGGCCGGTCCTTCAGCGGATTGGCGAAGTAGAGCGACGCGGTCGCCTTGTTCGCGACCTCGAGCGGCTCGCGGTCCGCTGCGATCTTCCGCAGGGCGCTCGCGAGGCCGGGCGGGTACCGCGTGAGGAGCGCGCCCGTCGCGTCCGCGAGGTACTCCCGCTGCCGCGAGACCGCGAGCTGGATGAGCGTCGCGACCACCGGGGTGACGAGCGCGAGCGCGAAGGCGACGAGCGCGATCGCGCCGCCGCGGTCGCGATCCCGGCCGCGGCGGCCGCCCCACCACATCGACCGCATGACCCAGTCCGCCAGCAGCGCCACGGTGCCGACGAGCACGACCACGAGGACCATCACGCGGATGTCGCGGTTGCCGACGTGCGACATCTCGTGCGCGAGCACCCCCTCGAGCTCCGTGCGGTCGAGCTTCTCGATGAGCCCGCGCGTGACCGCGATCGAGGCGTGCTTCGGATCGCGGCCGGTGGCGAAGGCGTTCGGTGCGGTGTCGTCGATGAGGTACAGCCTCGGCACCGGGAGGCCGGAGCCGATCGCGAGGGCCTCGACGATGTTGCGGACCTGCGGCGCCTCGCCCTCGGCGAGCGGCCGCGCGCGGCTCAGTCCGAGGATGACCTTGTCGCCCGCGAGGTACGACCCGGCTGCCGACAGCGACGAGATGCCGAGCGCGAACGGCGTCGCCGCGACGCCGCCTCCGGGCACGGTGTATTCGCCGACGACGTAGCCAAGGAGCACGACGAGCGCGGTGAACGCGGCGATGAGGACCGCGGTCCGGACACGGTTCGCGCCGGCCGCGTCATAGATCGAGAGGCGCCGCCCCGTGCCGGTCGTCACCGGCCGACGCGGACGTCACCTTGCGCTGTCAGGAGAACTTCACCTGCGGCACCGCGCGCTCTGTCGCGTCCGTGAGCTCGAAGTACTGCTCGGGCACAAAGCCGAACATCCCGCCGAGCAGGTTCGTGGGGAAGGTCATGAGCGCGGTGTTGTAGTCGCGCACGTTGCCGTTGTAGAAGCGGCGCGCGAACGCGATCTTGTCCTCGGTCGCGGTGAGGTTCTCGGAGAGGTCCTTGAACTCTTGGACCGCCTGCAGCTGCGGGTAGGCCTCGGCGACGGCGCGGAGGTTCAGGAGCGCGCCGCCGAGCGCGTTCTCCGCCTGCGCGCGCTGCTCCGGCGAGCCGCTGGTCGCTGCGGCGATGGCCTGCGCGCGCGCCTGCGTGACCGCCTCGAACGTCGAGCGCTCGTGCGCGGCATAGCCCTTCACGGTCTCGACGAGGTTCGGGATGAGATCCCAGCGCCGCTTCAGCTGGACGTCGATGTCCGCCCAGGCTTCCTTCACGCGCTGGCGCAGCGTGACGAGCCGGTTGTACATGGAGATGAGGAAGAACGCGAGCACGACGAGGATGACGACGAGGACGATGGCGATCTCCACTGGCTGGACCCTCCCCTACGCGCGCCCCGCGTCGCGCGTGCTCATGATGCCACTCCGCCGATGGGGCGGAGCGCATCCTCGAGGCGGGCCTGACGCTCGACCGCTTCGCCGAACGCGGCGTGCGCGCGCGCTCGCGGCCGGAACACCCGGCCGAGCGGGGAGCGGATGCTGCCGAGATCCCCGATCGCACCGATGCGCTCGAGGGCGACGATCGCCGCGCCGCGCGCGGACCCCTCGCCCGCGGCGCTCGCGACGAGGGGGCGGCCGAGCGCGTCCGCGAGCAGCTGCACGAGGTAGGGTCGGGAGAGCGCGTCCCCGCCCGTCGCGACGACGCGCTCGATGCCGGGGAGCGCCGCGTCGACGACCCGCCAGAGGCGCGCGAAGCGGCAGACGATGCCCTCGACGAAGGCCTGCACGACGTCCTCCGGCGCGCTGCCGAGGCCGATCCCCGCGATCGACGCGCGCGCGGCGTCGTCCCAGCTCGGGCTGCGGTCCCCCGCGAGGAGCGGCAGTGCCACGAGGCCGTGCGCGCCGACGGGCCGCCGCAGCGTGGCCTCGAGGTCGACCCCGGGGAACGCGCGCGCGATCCACGCGAGCGCGTTGCCGCCGTTCGAGAGCGCGCCGCCGCAGACGACCCGCCGCGCGTCGAGGCGGTACGTCCACCCGCCCCTCACCACCGGCGCGTCCGCGGTCTCGCGGACGACCCGCAGCGCGCCGGAGGTGCCCACCATGAGCGCGGCCGTATCGGGCCGGACGGCCCCCGCGCCGACGTTCGAGCACGCGCCGTCGCCGACGGCCGGGATCCAGGGCACCTGCGCGAGCGCCGGCCAGCGCCGCGCGAACGCGCGCGCGAGACCTTCGAGGGGCTCGTCGGACACGGGCGAGAGCGCGCGCTCGTCGAGGCCGAGGTGCGCGAGCATCGGCCGGTCCCACCCGGCGCCGCGCTGCGCGTACAGGCCGGTCGCCGACGCCATGCCGTGGGCCGCGCGCCGCTCGCCGAACGCGCGGTAGTAGAGGTACTCGCCGAACGACATCCAGTGCGCGGTCCGCGCGACCGTCTCGGGCGCGGCCGCCGCGAGCCAGCGCAGCTTTGCCGGCAGGTACGACGCGTGGAGCATGCAGCCGGTCCGCGCGTGGACCTCGCTCTCGTCCAGCTCCTGCCGCAGCGAGAGTGCAGCGTCCCGCGCGCGCGTGTCGGCCCAGGTGATGACGCGGGTCGTCGGCCTGCCGCGCGCGTCGACGCCCACGAGGCTGTGCCAGAACGTCGACACGGACACCGCGGCGATCTCGCCGGCCCGGCGGCCGATGACGCGCAGGACCGTGTCGACGCAGTCGAACGTCGCGCGGGCGCGCTCGTCGGCATCGAGCGACGCCTCGCCGAGACGGCTCGTGCGCGCCGCCTTTCGCGACCACGCCACCGCGGAGCCGATCGGGCGCGCCTTCGCGTCGAAGACGAACGCGCGGAGGCCCGAGGTGCCGACGTCGATCGCGAGGACGAGCGGCGCACGCGCCTCCCGAAGCGGGATGGCGAGCGGCTCGCGAACGAGCGGCGCGCGGGCGACCAACTAGCGGCGGAGTATGCGCGCGCGCAACGCCTCGACGGCCTCGCGCTCGTCCTGCCGGACGTTCTGGTCCGCGAGCCGGAAGTCGATCGCGACGGGGAGCGCCTCCTGGACGCCGGCCGGATCGGCCGCGCTGAGGAACTCCACCGCGAAGCGCGCGCGGAGGGCGCCGGCGAAACGCTGCAGAGGCGAGCGCGCCTTCGGCACCGCGCCGACGATGACGAACGTGAGCGCGACGTCGACCGGCGCCGGCCCGCGCGCCGCGTTCGCCCAGTCGATGACCCACGGTCCGTCGTCCGCGATGAGCACGTTCTGCGGGTGCAGGTCGAGGTGGAGGAACGCGTCGCCCGCACCGAACGGCGTGCGGAGGCCCGGCGGCGGCGGGATCTCGTGGAGCCGGCGATGCAGCTCGCCGAGCGTCCTCGCGTGGGCGCTGAGGCGCCACGGTCTGCGCATGCCGTCGTCCGACATCGTCCGCCCTTCGACCCGGCGCACGACCATGTCCGGTCCGCTCACGTCGCGCACCTCGGGGACCGGGTAGCCCGCCTTGCGCGCGTGCTCCATCACCGCGGCCTCGTGCTCGCACGACCGGCCGGAGCGGTAGCGGCGAAGGGCCCACTGCGCGTCGACCGCGAAGACGTCCGCATCGCGGCCCCTGCCGATGAGGCGGCGGTCGCTCAGCCCGCGAGCTCTCGCGCCGCCTTCGCGATGTGCTTCGCGGAGATCCCCGCCGCGTCGAGCAGCTCGGCGGGCTTGCCGGAGCCCGGCATCTCGCGCACCGCGAGGTGCCGGTAGCGGATCGTGACGTCGCCCTTGCGGCTGTCGCCCGCGAGCGCGGCAAGCACCGCATCGCCGATCCCGCCCTCCGGCCAGTGATCCTCGACGACGACGAAGCGACCGCCGGTGACGGCCGACGCGGCGAAGAGCGCCTTCGCGTCGATCGGCTTCACCGAGTAGAGGTCGATGAGCCGCGCCGTGATGCCGTCCTTCTCGAGCTCGTCGCAGGCCTTCAGCGCCTCGTGCACGGTGATCCCCGCGGCGACGATCGTGACGCGGTCGTCGTTCCCGCCGCCGCGCAGCACCTTGCTGCCGCCGACCGGGAACTCCTCGCCGGCGGGGTACACGAGCGCGGTCTTCTCGCGCGTCGTGCGGATGTAGCTGATGCCCTCGCGGTCGGCCATCTGCACGACGAGCTTGGCGGCCTGGTTCGCGTCGCAGGGGTACAGCACCGTCGAGCCGTGGACCGCGCGCATCATCGCGAGGTCCTCGAGCGCCATCTGCGACGGGCCGTCCTCGCCGATGGACACGCCCGCGTGCGAGCCGGAGAGGCGCACGTTCGCGCGCGAGACCGCGGCCATGCGGATGAAGTCGTACGCGCGCGTGAGGAACGCGGCGAAGGTCGACGCGAACGGCACGAGCCCGACGACCTGCATCCCCACGGCAGCGGCGACGAGCTGCTGCTCCGCGATGTACATCTCGAAGAAGCGCTCCGGCGCCGCCTTCTTGAAGTCCTCGCTATGTGTCGAGTTGCTCACCTCGGCGTCGAGCACGACGACGTCCCCGCGGGCGGCGCCGAGCGCGGCGAGCGCCTCGCCGTACGCCTTGCGCGTCGCGAGCGGCTCCGTGTACTGCTTCAGGACCGGCTTCTCGCGCGTGATCCGCGGCCGCTCCCAGCGCTCGGGCCGCTGCCACGCGAATGTCTTCGACGGCCTGTCACCGAGCTCCGCGAGCGCCGCCTTCGTCTGCTCTGGGTCGAGCGTCTTGCCGTGCCAGCCGGGCTTGTCCTCGATGAACGAGATGCCCGCGCCCTTCTTCGTACGCGCGATGACGACGCAGGGGCGCTCTGCGCCCCGCGCACGCGTGTACGCCTCCTCGATCTGCGCGAGGTCGTGGCCGTCGACGACGAGCGGCTCCCAGCCGAACGCCTCCGCGCGCGCGGCGTACGTGTCGGTGTCCCACTCGAGCTGCGTCGGGCCGCGCTGGCCGAGACGGTTCACGTCGATGATCGCCGTGAGGTTCGTGAGCTTCTCGTGGCCCGCGCGCTCGAAGGCCTCCCAGACGGAGCCCTCGGCGCTCTCGCTGTCGCCGAGCAGCGCCCACACCCGGTACGGCGCGCGGAGCACGCGCGCGCCCGCGAGCGCGACGCCGACGGCGATCGGGAAGCCCTGGCCGAGCGAGCCCGTCGCGACGTCGACCCACGGGAGCAGCGGCGTCGGGTGGCCCTCGAGCCTGCTCCCGAGCTTGCGGAAGGTGAGCAGCTCCTTGTCGTCGATGACGCCGGCGGCGCGGAACATCGCGTACACCAGCGGCGAGGCGTGGCCCTTCGAGAAGATGAGGTGGTCGTTCGCGGGGTCGTCGGGCCGCGACCAGTCGTACCGCAGGTGACCCGCGAGGAGCACGGCCATCAGGTCCGCGGCGGAGAGCGAGGAGCTCGGGTGCCCCGAGCCGGCGGCGCTCGAGGAGCGGATCGAGTCGACGCGGAGCTGGCGGGCGAGCTCTGCGTAGGTGTCCAGCGCGGGCCGCGTCGCGGTCGTCGTTGCCACGGCGCGAGGATAGGACGCCGGTCAGTCCTCCGGCGCGCCGACCCGTGCCTGCGACGCCGCGAGCAGCTTCGCCGCAACGCGGATGGCGTCAGTCGCCAAGCTCTCGGGCACACTGCCGAACTCGTCGTATTGAGCGGTGTTCCGAGCGCGCCTGGCGGCATCGAGGACCCGCCGCTCGTCGGCGAACGCCTTCGGCAACGCCGGGTGCTCGAAACGAGCCTGATGCGACCCCGTCTTGCCCCGAAGACGATGGCCGCTCAGAGCGATGACCGCGTCCGCCGCGTTCACGATCGCCGTCTCGGCACTGATGACGGCCTGGTCAGGGTCACCGCTCGCGAGCGCGACGCGAGCCCGCTCGAGGTTGCGCTTTGCGAGCTCGAGCTTCTTGTGCGGCTCGCGGACGCCCGCGTCGAACGGCTGGACGACGCTTGCGTACTTCTCGGCCCACGCTCGTAAGTCGTCGCTCGAGCTCATCGTCGTCTCCCTTGATCCAGATCTTCTCGGACCGCCGCAGGGTGTCGAGGAAGGGCGACGCCTGCTCGACCGCGCGAGAGAGGTCCGCTCTCTTCCACGACACGAAGTTGACTTCACGGGCCAGCTCCTTCGAGAGCTCCCTCGCGACGTCCTCGAGCGGGCCCCAGTCCGCATCACCGAGCACGAAGACGTCGATGTCGCTGCGGAGGTCGTCAGTTCCGCGCGCGTACGAGCCGAAGACGAACGCGAGGTCGACTCCCCTCTGTTTGGCCACCACTGCCGCGATCCGCGCGCCGACACCCACGGTCCTCGCGTAGAGCTCTCGCAGTGATCGGTAGAGAGGATGCGCAGGGTCCATCCGCCACAGCCGGAGCGGGCCGACGCGGCGGCTCTCGATGAGTCCCTGCCGGCTCAGCTTCTCGAGAGCGAGCTGGACGGGACGCGGCGTGCCCCCGATGCGGCGCACGAGCTCGCGGGTGTGCAGCTCCTGGCCCGGGGCGCTCGTCAGGAGCGCCAGCAGGCGGGCTTCGGTGGCCGA
>DASUCM010000019.1:0-17910 GCA_036276035.1 Candidatus Limnocylindria bacterium
GCGACCGTCTTCTCGGCTGCTGCGCGCTCGCCGTGCTCACCGCGGACCTCGCCGAGATCCGCTCGCTTGCCGTCGTGCCGGAGGCCTCCGGTCGCGGCGTCGGCAAGGCGCTCGTCGACACGTGCGTGGCGGAGGCCCGGCGGCTCGGCCTTCGCCGCGTGTTCGCGCTCACGCTCGTGCCGGCGTTCTTCGAGAAGTGCGGCTTCACGCTCGTGAGCCTCGGCCGCCTGCCGGAGAAGAGCACCGCCGAGTGCCCGGTGTGCCCGAAGCGCTTCGCCTGCGACGAGCAGGCGATGCTCCTGCATCTCGACGGCTCGAAGCCGCTGCCGCTGCAGCCTGATGAGCCCGTCGGCTACACGCGCCTCGTCTACGGGCACGAGCCGCAGACGCCGTGAACGCGCTCGCAGCGGCGGACCCGCGCTGAATTCGTTCCAGCGCACGCTCGTCGCGACCTTTGACGCGACCGCGATGGCGATGTTCGCCTTCGTCGCCACCGGCGGACGGTTCGGCGATCCGAACGCCGACATCGTGCTGTGGGGCTCGGCCGGCGCGGCCGCGCTCGCGGCGATGGTCGTCGCGACGAAGGGCCCCGCGACGATCGCCTGGGTCGCGATCGGCTACATCATCTTCGCGGGCCTGCTCGCAGTGGAGCCGCCGCAGCTCATCGTGACCTCGCTCGCGTTCGCGCTCATGCCGGTCGTCCCGCGCCCCCGCGACTCGCTCGCGATCGGGCTCACCATCGCGAGCGCGACCGCGCTGCTCGTGCGCACGTTCCTTCCTCTGCTGGCGTAGCGCCCCACTACCATCTCTTCGTGGCCCACCGCCCGACAGTGCGCGCGGCGAACGGGCTCGTCGCGACCGGACACCACCTCGCGACGGCCGCGGGTCTTGCCGCGCTGCGCGACGGCGGGACCGCGGCGGACGCGGCGGTCGCGGCCGCGGCGGTCTGCGCGGTCGTGCTCCCGCAGGCGACGTCCATCGGCGGCGACGTCTTCGCGCTGCACTACGACGCGCGCAGCGGCGAGGTCACCGCCTACAACGGCTCGGGCGCGGCGGCCGAGGCGCTGCCCGAATTCACGGCGTTCCCCGATAGCGGCGCGCAGCTCGCGACGGTGCCGGGCTGCGTCGCCGCGTGGGCCGACCTCCTCGACGACCGCGGCAAGCTCGGGCTCGAGGCGGCGCTCCAGGCGGCGATCGGCTACGCCGAGGTCGGCTTCCCGGTCAGCGACGGGCTCTCGTCCGCGATCGCGGAGTCGCGCCGCAAGCTCGACCGGGACCCTGAGTCCGCGCGCACGTTCGTGCCGCGCGGCCGCACGCCGGAGGCGGGCACGATGCTGCAGCAGCCCGACCTCGCCGCGACGCTGCGCGAGATCGCGTCGGACGGCGCCGAGACCTTCTACCGCGGCGCGCTCGCCGAGCGGCTCGCGCGCGGCATCGCGGCGAGCGGCGGCACGCTCACCGCCGACGATCTCGCCGCGCACGCGACCGAGCGGAAGCCTCCCCTCGAGATCGCGTACCGCGGGCTACGCGTCTTCGGCCAGCCGCCGGTGTCGCAGGGGCACATCCTTCTCGAGGAGCTGCTCATGGCGGAGGGCTTCCCGCTCGCGGAGCACGCAGCGCTCGATCCGGAACTGATCCACCTCATGGTCGAGCTGAAGAAGCTCGCGTTCGCGGACCGCGACGCGCACGCGGGGGATCCGCGGAGCGTGGACTTCGACGCGGCGCGCCTCTTCGACCCCGCGTTCATCGAGGCGCGGCGCAAGCACGTCGGATCGCGCGCCGCGGAGCGCGCCGAGGCGGGCGCGCTGGCGCTGCCCGCGCACACGACGTACCTCTGCGCGGTCGACCGCGATGGCAACGCGGTGTCCCTCATCGAGAGCGTGTTCAGCCTCTTCGGCAGCGGCGCCATCGTGCCGGGCACCGGCGTGCTCCTGAACAACCGGCTCACCGGGTTCTCCCTCGACCCGCGCTCGCCGAACGCGCTCGTCCCCGGAAAGCGCCCGGTCCACACGCTGAACGCGGTGATGGTCCTCGACGGGTCGCAGCCGCGGTACGTGCTCGGCACTCCCGGCGCGCAGGCGCAGGTGCAGACGAATTTCCAGCTCCTCGTCTCGCTCATCGACCACGGTCTCGACGTGCAGGAGGCGATCGAGCTCCCGCGCTGGTTCCACGAGGCCGGCAGAACGCTGAGCCTCGAGGCCCGTTACCCCGACAGCACGCGGCGCGCGCTCCAGTCGAAGGGGCACGAGCTCGTGCTGCTGCCGGAGTGGGCGGAGGTGACGGGTGGGGCCCAGGCGATCGCGATCGACGAGAGCGGCGGCTTCGCCGGCGGGGCGGACCCGCGCCGCGAGGGGTATGCGGCCGGCTACTAGCCGCGGGCTCGTCCTCCTCTTCTTCATCGCGTCGGTCCTTGGCGCCTGCCAGCAGGCGGGGCCGCCGTCCGCCGAGCCCGTCGCGCGCGCGTACGCCGAGGCCTGGCAGAAAGGCGACGTGCAGGCGATGTGGGCGCTCCTCACCGACGAGTCGAAGCAGCGCGTCGGCGAGGCGGGGTTCATCGAGCGCCTGCCGCGCATCGCGCAGGAGATGAGCCTCACCTCGCTCGAGGCGAAAGCCGGCACGGCGACGATCCCGAGGCTGCCGAGCGGCTCGCCCGATCCGGCGCGCGCGACGGTGCCGCTCAGCGTGACCTTCCGTACCGCGCGCGTCGGCGACTTCCAGCGCGAGACGTCGCTGCGTCTGGTGCTCACCGGTGAGAAGGAGAAGGCGGTCTGGCGTATCGACTGGACGCCCGAGGCGATCCTGCCGCGCCTGACGCCGGGTCGCCTCGTGCGCATGACGCGCCTCGCGACGAGCCGTGGCCGCATCGTCACGCGCGACGGGACGGAGCTCGCGACCTTCGTCGAGGGCGTGGTCGTCGGCGTCGTCCCCGCCCAGATCAAGAGCGAGGCGGGGATGCTGCAGAGCCTCTCGTCCGTCCTTGCGATGACGCAGGACGCGATCAGGGCGAAGTACACGGCGTCGTGGGTCCGGCCCGATTCGTTCGTCCCGATCAAGACGGTCCTCGACGCCGCGACGCGCGATCGCGTGAGCGTCATCGAGGGCGTGCAGACGAGACCGCAGCGCGCGCGGAGCTACCCGAGCGGCCTCGCCTCGCAGACCATCGGGTACACCGGCGAGGCAGGTGAAGAGGAGGCGGGGAAGAAGGCGGCGCGGGGCGTCCAGCCCGGGGACGAGATCGGCAAGACCGGGCTCGAGGCGTCGCTCGACGACCTCATCGGCGGCACCTATGGCTGGCGGCTCTCGATCGTCGAGCCGAGCGAGCAGCCCGTCGAGATGCTCGGCGAGCGCCTCCCGGTCGCGGGCGCGGACGCGGTGCTCTCGCTCGACCCCGCGCTCCAGCGCGCGGCGGAGGCGGCGCTCGGGGACCAGCGCGGCGCGATCGTCGCGCAAGACCCCTGGACCGGCGAGATCCACGCGCTCGCGAGCCGCCCCTCCTTCGACCTGAACCTCTTCGTGCGCCAGGACGCCGCGGCCATCGCGCGCGCGAACGCCGATCCGAACAAGCCGGTCTTCAACCGCGCGACGCACGGCCAGTACACGACGGGCTCGACGTTCAAGATGGTCACGGCGTCTGCCGGGCTGCGGCAGGGCCTCTTCAAGGCCGGCGACCGGATCGAGTGTCCCGCGCGCTGGACAGGGTTCGGGCCGCAGTGGGTGCAGCTGAACCACGAGACCGGCGACCTCGGTCCCATCGACCTGCGCACCGCGCTCGCCCGCTCGTGCAACTCCTTCTTCTACGAGCTCGGCAAGCGGCTCGACCAGCGGTCGTCGGACCTCCTGCCGAACGCGGCGAAGAGCTTCGGCTTCGGCAAGGCGACGGACATCGAGTTCGTGTTCGAGGCGGAGGGGCTCGTGCCGAGCCCGGCGTGGAAGCAGCAGCGCTTCGCGAACGATCCGGCGCAGCGCGGCTGGAACCCCGGCGACGCGACGAACCTCGCGATCGGCCAGGGGTTCTTCCTCGCGACGCCGCTCCAGATGGCGAACTACGCGTCGGCGCTCGCGAACGACGGCATCCTCTGGCAGCCGCGGCTCGTGGTCGCCCTGCAGGACCGCGCGGGGAAGCTCCTGAAGACGTACGACAAGAAGGAGCTCGGCCACGCGGACGCCACGAACTTCGAGCTCTCGTTCGTCCGCGACGGGATGCGCGCGGTCGTCGCGGATCCGGACGGCACCGTGTACTTCCCGTTCCTCGGCTTCCAGGTCCCGGTCGCGGGGAAGAGCGGCACGGCGGAGACGTCGACGCCGGGACGCGTGAACGCGTGGTTCGTCGGCTTCGCGCCGTTCGACGGACCGAAGGTCGCGGTCGCCGCAGTTCTCGAGGAGTTCCCGGAGTCGCCCGGCCGCCACGGCTCGCAGGACACGGCGACCGCGACGCGCAAGGTGCTCGCCGCGAAGTTCGGGACCCCGTAAGGTCGCGGCGACGCACGACCACGCGGGGCCTCCTCTGGCGTGGCAGCGGACGGTGCGGATCGTCGCGATCTCACAGGTCGTGACACTCATCGGCTTCAACTTCTCCTATCCGTTCCTGCCGCTGTTCATCCAGGAGCTCGGCGTGACGGATCGTTCGGAGCTCGCGCTCTGGACCGGTCTCGTCATCGGCGGGAGCGGGATCGCGATGGCGCTCGCGTCGCCGGTCTGGGGACTGCTGGCCGACCGCTTCGGGCCGAAGGCGATGTACGTCCGTTCCCTCGGCGCCGGCACGCTGGTCCTCGGGCTCCAGTCGTTCGTCCTGACCGTGCCGCAGCTCGTTGCGGTCCGGCTCGCGAACGGCGCGCTCACCGGGTCGCAGACCGCCGGCGCGATGCTGCTTGCCAGCATCGTCCCGCGCGACCGCACCGGTGCGTCGCTCGGTCTCCTGAGCGCTGCGGCGCAGGTCGGCAATCTCGTCGGTCCGGTGCTCGGCGGGGTCGTGGTCGCGGCGATCGGGCTGCGGAGCTCATTCCTCGTCGGCGCAGCGCTGCTCGCCGCCTGCGCGATCGGCGCCGCGCTCTACGTGCGCGAGGGTGGCGATCACGCGCTCCCGACCGCGCCGCGCCTCCGAGCGCGCGAGGTCCTCGTCCCGTTCGGATGGCCGAGCCTCCGCGGCGTGCTCATCGTCGGAGCCGCCGTCCACCTGCTCAATGCCGGAAGCGCCGGCGTCATCGCGATCTACGTCCAGGACCTCGCGCGACCGTCGTGGCTGACGCTCGAGATGGCGGTCGGCCTCGTCTTCGCTCTCGGTGCGGCCGCGGCCGCTGCGACGATGCCGCTGCTCGGGGGCCGGGCGGATCGCGGCGATCCGCGGCGTCAGCTCGCGGCGTCACTCGCACTGTTCGCCGTCTCGCTCCTGCCGCAGGTCGTCCTGCCGAATGCGCTCGCGTTCCTGCTCGCGCGCGTCGCGACCGGGGTCGCGCTCGCCGGCGTCATCACGTCCATGGCCGTGCTCACTCGGTCCGCTGCGCCCGCCGGCGCAGAAGGTCGCGCGTTCGGCGCGCTCGCGACGGTGCAGAACCTTGGGTGGGGGACCGGGCCGATCGTGGGGTCGGCGTTCGCGGCGGTGGCAGGCATCCCGGCGCTCTATCTGTGGACTGCCCTCCTCATGATCGTGTTCGCCGGTCTCGTGGGCGCGTCGCCTCGGCTATTCGGGCGACCTGAGACCTTCGTGCCGGCATCGCGACACGTCCGATAGATCGCCTCGGCATCCCGCGGCCGCGACGCGGGAGGGCCTCGCCGCGAAGCTCGGAGCCCAATGAGCCGACGTCTAGCATTCCTCGCCGTGCCAGATCCGGTGAAGGACCAGCAGCAGGCGAACCAGGGATGGTTCGCACGACGCGACGGGATGCGGAAGGTGCTCGCCGCGAAGTTCGGCACCCCGTGAGCGGGACGGCACGACCCTCCGAGGGTGCCGAGCCGAACGCGCGGCCGGCGGACAGCCAGCCGTCGTCGCAGCGGATCGAGCGCCGGTGGGGGTCGTTCTACCTGAGCTTCCTGCGCGACCTCCGCGACAACCTCGTCGTCGCGCTGCCGCTCGTCGTGCTGTTCGTGCTCCTCGTGATGCCGGGTTCGGCAACGCTGCTCTGCCTCGCAGAGTGCGGCTCCGACTTCGGCGACTGGTGGACGGCGCTCTGGGTCACCTGGCAGGCGATGACGACGATGGGCTTCGATCACGTCGCGCCGGCGACGCCCGCCGGTCGTGTCATCGCCGCGCTCGACGCGCTGATCGGCTACGCCCTGCTTGGCGTCCTCGTGTTCATCATCGCCCGCTCCGCGGAGCGGGAGGGTCGCCTCCACCGGGACTGAGGACGGACGCCTAGCTCCGGACCGCGTGCACCCTGAGGGTCGTGTGCCGGGCGATCACGTCGAAGTCGCGGTCGTTGTGCAGGAGCGACGCTCGCTGGCGCATGGCCACTACCGCGATGAGGCAGTCGATCTGGCTGCGGATCGTGTGTCCCGCGTCCCGGCACGTCCGGTAGACGGCTGCGGCCTCCTCGTGATCCCCGACGCTCTCGGTGCGGAGGATCGGCAGCGCGAGAAGTCCCGCGCGGAGTCTCGCGGCGGCCGCTGCGTTCCCCGCCCCGGCGAGGAGCTCCATGTAGATGACATCCGTGATCGCGACCTCCTCGCGACGGCGGAGGAGAGCGTCCAGGGCGCGACCAGCAGGGTGCGGCGTGTCGCGTAGCTGCTCGACCCAGGCGGACGTGTCGACGACGATCACAGCTTCGGGTACCGGGTGCGCCTCATCGTCGCAAGATCGCCGTCCCAGCCCATCCCGCGCAAGTCGAGGATGTCGCGCGGATCCTTGCGACCGGCGACCGCGCGCAGGGCGAAGTCGATCGCTTCGCGTGTCGTACGCAGCCCGTACAGCCGCTTGACCCGCTCGATCAACCGCTCATCGACCACCACGTTGGTCCTGCCCATGGACCCGATGATTACACAGTCGTACACATAGTGGTGTATGACGTCCGTCTGGTACTGCGGTACCGGTGCGGAGCTCCGTCCTAAACTCGTCCTCCCATGTCCGGAGACCTTCCACTCACACGCCAGCTGCCGAACGGGCTCGTGCTGCACGCGGTCGAGGCGCGCCACGCTCCCGTCGTCTCGCTCTGGGTCTGGTACCACGTCGGCGGCCGGAACGAGGTCCCGGGCACCACGGGCATGTCGCACTTCCTCGAGCACATGCTCTTCAAGGGCACGCCGCTCCACCCGAAGGGCGACCTCGACCGGCTGCTCGCGCGCTATGGCGCGAACTGGAACGCGTTCACGAACCCCGATGTCACCTGCTACTTCGAGACCGTGCCGCGCGACCGCTACGCGACCGCCCTCGAGCTCGAGGCCGACCGTATGCGCGAGGCGCTCATCGCGCACGCGGAGGTGGAGGCAGAGCGGACCGTGATCGTGAGCGAGCGCGAGGGCTACGAGAACGACCCGTCGTTCCTCCTCGGCGAGGAGGTGCAGGCTGTCGCCTTCAGCCGCCACACCTACGGACAGGGCGTCATCGGCAGCAAGGACGAGATCAAGCTCATGACGCGCGACGGGCTCTATGAGCACTACCGGCGCTTCTACTCGCCGGCGAACGCATACGTGGTCATCGTCGGCGACGGCGAGGCAGGGGATCTCCTGCTGCAGGCCGAGCGCGCCTTCGCGGGCGTGCAGGGCGATCCGCCGCCCCCGCCACCGAAGGCGCCCGAGCCGCCGCAGCAGGGCGAGAAGCGCGTGATCGTGCGGCGCGCCGGCGGCGCACTGCCGATGGTCCAGCTCGCGTTCCGGTCGCCCCGCGCGACGGACCCGATGGCGGCCGCGCTCTCCGGTCTCACCGTGCTCCTGAGCGGGGGCGCCGGCGCGGGCGAGGGCGCCTCGGGCCGCTCGTCGCGCCTGTACCGCGCGCTCGTCGACGCCGGGCTCGCGACGGAGACCGAGGCCTCGTTCTCGCTCATGAAGGACCCGTACCTCTTCTGGATCGAGGCCTCGCTGCGGCCGGACGTGTCGCACACCGCCGTCGAGCGCGCGATCCTCGAGGAGCTCGAGCGCATCGCGACGACCGCGCTGGACGAAGAGGAGATGGCGCGCGTGCGGCGCCAGATGCTCGCGGGCACCGCGTACCCGACGGACACCACGACCGGCCGCGCCTACCAGCTCGGGCAGCTCCTCTCGAGCGGGGCCGCGCGCTCGATCGGCGAGTGGTACGACCGCCTTGCGTCGCTGACGGCGGAGGACCTGCGCGCCGCCGCCGCGCAGACGTTCGTCGAGCGGTCGCGCACCGTCGGCTGGTACGTGCCGGAGGCAGCGTGATCCGCCGGGCACGCGCGCAGGTCGGCCCGCTGCGCGTCGTCGTCGCGGAGATCCCGGGGCTGCGCTCCGTCGTCACCTCGCTCGGGCTGGATGCGGGCCAGCTCGCCGAGATGCCGGGACGGCCCGGGATCGGGCGCCTCACGGCGCAGACGATGCTGCGCGGCACCACGAAGCGGAGCGCGCAGGAATGGACCCAGGCGATCGACGCGCTCGGCGCGAGCTCGCGCCTCGACGTGAGCTCGCAGCAGGCCGTCTTCCACGGGCAGTGCCTCGCGGGCGACCTCGCTCCGTACCTCGCGCTCGTCGCGGAGGCGGTGCTCCACGCCCGGCTGGCGGAGGAGGACCTCGAGTTCGTGCGGCAGCAGACGCTCGCGCAGCTCGAGGAGGACAGCAAGGACACCCGCGCCGTCGCGGACGCGACGTGGCGCGCGCTGGCATACCCGGTCGGCCATCCGTTCCATACGCGGACCATCGGGAGCGAGGAGGTCGTGCGCAGCGCGACCGTCGACGAGCTGCGCCGCTTCTACGACCGCAACGTCATCGGCAGCGAGCCTCTGCTCATCATCGCGGGCGGCGTGTCCGAGGCCGCGGCCATCGACGCCGCGCGAAGCGCCTTCGCCGGCTGGCGCAAGGGACCCGCGCGGCCCGCGCCCAGCACCGTCGCGGCCTCGCTCGCGTCGACCGTCCGGCAGGATGTGGTCGTGCCGGACAAGACCCAGTGCGACGTCGTGCTCGGCTGGCACGGCCTGCCGCGGACCGATCCCCGCTACGTCGCGGCGCGCGTCACGAACATGGTGTTCGCCCAGGACACCTTCGCGAGCCGCGCGGGCAACGTCGTCCGCGACCAGCTCGGGCTCGCGTACTACGTGTTCTCGACGCTCGGCATCAGCCCCGTTGCCGCGCCGTGGGCGGTGCGCATGGGCGTCAACCCGGAGAACGTGACCCGCGCGATCGACACGACCTTCGCGGAGCTGCGCAAGATCCACGAGGGCGAGGTCGCCTCCGACGACTTCGAGCTCGCGAAGGACAAGCTCGTCGGCGAGCTCGAGGTCGCGCTCGAGAGCCCGCAGGGCGTCGCGCAGATGGTCCTCGAGGCCGAGCTCTTCGACCTCGGCGACGACCACTTCGAGCGCTACCCGGCGCAGCTGCGCGCCGTCACGCTCGACGAGGTCGTGCAGACCGCGCGCTCGTTCCTCCCGCTCGACCGCTACGCGCTCGCGGTCGCGGGCCCGCCGCTCGCCGCATGAGGAACGCGATGGAGCGCATCACGCGGCACGACCTCGAGTACCTGGAGCGGCTCCACGGCGAGCTCCCCGACGTCCTGCGGCTCCTCGACCGCGAGGGCGGCCGCGACGACATCCCGATCGTCGGCACCGCGGTCGGGCGGCTCCTCGCGATCCTCGTGCGCGCGACCGGCGCGCGCCGCGTCGTCGAGATCGGGACCGCCATCGGCTACTCCGCGCTCTGGATGGCCCAGGCGCTCCCGCCGGACGGGGAGCTCGTCACCATCGACCCCGACAAGGAGCGGACCGACCGCGCGCGGCGCTTCTGGGGGCTCGCGCGCGTGAGCGAGCGCATCCGCGTGGTGAACGCGCCGGCGCTGCAGGCGCTGCCGCAGCTCGTCGGCCCCTTCGACCTCGCGTTCATCGACGCGCTCAAGAAGGAGTACCAGGCCTATCTCGAGCAGGTCATCTGGCTGCTCCGCCCGGGCGGCACCGTCGTCGTCGACAACCTGCTCTGGAGCGGGCGCGCGTCCGGCTCGTCCCCCGATGACGGGACCGCGGACACGCGCGCGATCAGGGAGTTCAACGCGGCATTCGTGCGCGACCGGCGCTTCGACGCGACGATCCTGCCCGTCGGCGACGGGCTCGGCATCGGGGTGAAGCGCTAGCAGGCGACCGCGGGCATGCTCGCTCGCTGGGTCGGACGGCACCCCGCGTGCTGAGTAAGCCCTCGGATGAGGCAGGTTCGCGCCACCATCGCGGTGCTCCTCGCGCTCGCGTCGGTGGCGAGCGCTGTCCCGGCTGACGCGGCCCCGATGCGCGCGCTCGTCGAGCACGCCGTTCCGGTCCGCTATGTGAGCCAGCTCGCGGAGCCGGCGCCGGCCGGCTGGCGGGCGAGCGCGACGCCGTACTGCGCGGCGGCCGCGAGCCTCACGGTCATGGAGAGCTTCGGCGTCGCGTTGCCCGCGTCGCCGCTGGCGACGACCTTCGCGATCGGCCGCGCCGGCAACACGACGAACGACCCCGGGCTCGATCCCGACGGCATCTCGCACCTGCTCCGTCACTTCGGCGGTGAGGGCCGCATCCACGCCTACCCGGATCGCGGCCGCGCGCTCGACGAGCTCATCGGCCGCCTGAACCAGAACGCCCCGGTCGTCGCGCTGACCCAGGCGGGCAACCACGCCGTCACCGTCTACGGATATCAGGCGCTCGCCGGGGGCCCGGTCACCGGCCTGTACGTCGCCGATCCGCTCAGCGGATTCATGGGTCTTGTCCCGATCGATCGCTGGCTGTGGTGGCACTTCTGGATGGGGACGCCGTTCGCCGCTCCGGGCGATGCCTGGCGCGGCACCTTCGTCTTCGTTTCGTACCGCGATGCCCGCGGCGCGACGCCGGTGCCCGCACCACAGGGCGGTGCGTGGCCCGTAGTGAGCCGCGACCGCCCGTACGCGTCCGCGTGGGTATCGCAGGATCCGCTGCCGCGCCTGCCGCGCGGCTCCACGGCGACGGTCACCGTGCGCGTGCGGAACCAGGGGACCTCTGCCTGGGTGCGCGGGACGCCGAGCGAGGCGCGGCTCGGGATCCCGGGAGACGACACCATCTATCAGCAGCTCGGCATCGCTGACGGCTGGCTGCTCGGAGCGCGCCCAGCCGTCCAGGCGGAGCCGAACGTCGCGCCGAGCGAGGTCGCGACGTTCTCGTTCCGCGTGCGCGGGGCGATCGCGGGAACGTTCATCCTGCGCCTGCGGCCGGTCGTGGATGGCGTCGCGTGGCTCGATGACGACGGCATCTTCACCGTCGTCAACGTGGACTAGCGCTCTCGGTCTCAGGCCGGCAGGCGGACCCGGCGTCCGGCGCGCTCGAGGAGGCCCTCTTCGGCGAGCGCCGCGACGAGCACCGGCACGCGGCTGTCGCCGATCGCGCGGGTGAGCGCGCCGAGGCTCGTGCCCTCGGGCCGGCCGCGCAGGACCCGCAGGATCTCGCCCCGCACGCGGCGGTCGCTCGTCCTGAACGCGGCCTGCCGCCGCGCGACCGGTACCGGGACAGCCCCGCGCCGGTATGCGACACAGATGTCGGCGAGCGGGCACTCGGTGCAGCGCGGCGCGCGCGCGGTGCAGACCGTCGCGCCGAGGTCCATCAGCGCGTGGTGCCAGCGGGCGCTGCCGCCGGCGGGGAGGAGCGCCGCGTCGAGCGCCTCGCCCGCCCGCGCGTCCGCGGGCGCGCCGAGGACCGCCCGCCCGAGCACGCGCGCGATGTTCGTGTCCGCGAACGCCTCGTCCCGGCCGTGCGCGAAGCACGCGACGGCGCCTGCGGTGTAGCGGCCGACGCCCGGCAGCGCGTCGAGTGCCTCGCGCCCGGACGGCAGCCCCGCCCGCGCGAGCCGGGCCGCCCGCTGCAGGTCGCGCGCGCGGCGCGGGTACCCGAGCCTGCCCCAGACACGCAGCACGTCGCCAAGCGACGCGTCCGCCAGGCGCGCAAGCGTCGGGAAGCGCTCCAGGAACGCTGCGTACGCCGGCAGGACCCGGGAGACCTGTGTCTGCTGGAGCATCACCTCGGACACGAGCACCGCGTACGGGTCCCGTGTCCGCCGCCACGGCAGGTCCCGGCCGCAGCGCGCGTACCAGCGCAACAAGCGGCGCTGGATCTCGGCCGGCCGCCGGGAGGGGCTGTACAATTCCGCTACACACACTACGGCGCGCACAGGTGCTGAGGGCCTGCCCCTCAGTGCCTTTTGTTTCGGAGGATCCAGTGAACGCTGATAAGCCCGTCCCCATCTCGGCCGAGGGCCTGAAGAAGCTCGAGACCGAGCTCGAGGAGCTGCGCACGGTCAAGCGGCAGGAGGTCGCGGACCGGATCCACGCGGCGATGCAGTTCGGCGACTTCTCGGAGAACTCCGAGCTCGAGCAGGCGAAGAACGACCAGGCCTTCCTCGAGGGCCGGATCCTCACGCTCGAGCAGATGGTGAAGAACGCGGTCGTCATCGACGAGAACGGCCACCACGACAAGGTCGAGATCGGCAGCAAGGTGAAGCTCGACATGGATGGCGAGCAGGTCGAGTACGTCATCGTCGGCTCCGCCGAGGCCGCGCCGGCCGAGGGACGCATCAGCAACGAGTCCCCGGTGGGCAAGGCGCTGCTCGGGCACAAGAAGGGCGACACGGTGAGCGTGAACATCCCGAAGGGCGCGATCCCCGTGAAGGTGCTGGCGGTCAGCTGAGCTGAGCGCGGGCGAGGTCCGCCAGGTGGGTCACGTCGTCCGCGATCGCGCGGCAGAGCCCGAAGCGTTCTGGGCGGACGCGGAGACGCGCCTGCTCGACCCCGCGGTGCCGCATGTCATCCGCGACTCGAAGACGCCGTCGGGCGCCGTGCCGATCTCGGGCCTGCGCGGCCCGATCATCACCGACGCGCTCTACCGCACGTTCAAGCAGCACGGTCTGAAGGTCCGCTACGTCTTCACGATCGACGACTACGACCCGATGGACTCGCAGTCGATGCGCGAGCAGGCCGGGATGGCAGAGCACATGGGAAAGCCCTTCTTCCGCATTCCCTCGCCCGATCCGGCGGCGGCCTCCGACTACGCGCGCTATCACGCGGGGCGCTACCTCGCCCTCTTCGCGGACCTCGGCATCAAGCCCGACGAGATCCACTGGATGCGCGATCTCTACGGGAGCGGCGCGCTCGACCGGCAGATCGACCTCGTGCTGCGGAGCGCCGAGGCCATCCGAGCGATCCACAAGCGGGTCGCCGGTGTCGATCATCCCGAAGGGTGGCTCCCGATCTCGGTGATCTGCGAGACCTGCGGCCGGATCGGGACGACCCTCGCCAGGGACTACGACGGGACGACCGTCGCGTACGAGTGCCTTCCCTCGTACGTCGAGTGGGCGGAGGGGTGCGGACGCAGCGGCCGGATCTCGCCCTTCAAGGGGAACGCGAAGCTGCTCTGGAACGAGCAATGGTGCGCGGACTGGGATCACTTCGAGGTCACCTACGAGGAAGGCGGCAAGGACCTGCTGACCGCGGGCGGCTCGCGCGATCGCTCCAACGAGATCTACCGGCAGGTCTGGCGGAAGGAGCCCCCGCTCGGCCTGGCGCACGAGTTCCTGCTGATCGGCGGCAAGAAGATGAGCACGTCGACCGGCCGCGGGGCGTCCGCCGTGGAGCTCGTCGGCGTGTATCCGGGCGAGCTCGTCCGCTTCCTCATGCTGCGGACGCCGCCGAAGCGTCACATCGAGTTCGATCCCGCCGGCATGGCGCTGCCGCGGCTCTTCGACGAGTACGACCGCTGTGCCGACGACTTCCTGACGGAGCCCGCCAGCGACACGGCGCGCATCTGGAGGCTGAGCCAGCTGAGCGCCGATCCCGAGCCGATCGGCTTCCGCGTGCGCTTCTCGCTCCTGGCCTCGTGGATCCAGATCCCGAGCATCGAGCCGTTGGCGGAGGCCGTGAAGCTGAAAGGCTCGCCTCTCTCGGAGCGCGAAGAGCGTGACCTGCGCCGCCGGATCGACCTCGCGCGGATCTGGCTCGAGCGCTGGGCGCCCGACGACGCGAAGTACGGCATCGCGAAGGAGCTTCCGGCCCTCGCGCTCAGCGACCTGCAGCGCGCGTATCTCGCTGAAGTGCTCACGCTGGTCGGGACCATCACGGACCCCGAGGCGATGCAGCAGGAGCTCTTCGAGGCGGCGAAGCGCGTGCGCCTGCTGAACCCCGAGGGCAAGCCCTCGAAGGATGCGTTCGCCGCGCTCTACAGTGCGTTCATCGGCAAGCCGAACGGCCCGCGCGCGGGATGGCTCCTGACGACGCTGTTCGAGAAGGACCCGTCGTTCGTGCGCAAGCGACTGGAGGATGCGGCGAAGGCATGAGGGGCAAGCTCCCCGTCGCGATCATCTGGCACATGCACCAGCCGTACTACAAGCACCCCCAGACCAGCGAGTTCGTCCTCCCCTGGGTCCGCCTCCACGCCTCGAAGGACTACCTGCACATGGCCCGGCTGCTCCAGGAGTTCCCCGGCGTGAAGGCGAACTTCACGATGGTCCCGAGCCTGCGCGAGCAGCTCGACGACTACGCGCGCGGCGCGGACGA
Source organism: Candidatus Limnocylindria bacterium (assembly GCA_036276035.1). GTDB lineage: Bacteria > Chloroflexota > Limnocylindria > P2-11E > P2-11E > JACDAF01. Next base: position 14,630 of record DASUCM010000019.1, read on the forward strand.
CGAGGACGCGCGGCTCACGATGCGCACCGTCGAGGGCACGCTCGAGGCCGACGAGAAGCGCCACATGCTGCGGCGGTTCTTCTCGATCCATCACGGGAACGTGATCCACCAGCACGACGAGTACCGGCGCCTCCTGCAGATCGCCATGGCCGCGGGCGGCCGCGAGGAGCTCCTCTCCGACGACTACTTCGTCGACCTCTCGCTCTGGTTCAACCTCGCGTGGATCGACCCGGACGACATCCGCAGCGACGCGCGGCTGGAGGAGCTGCGCACGAAGTCGCGGCGGTTCACGCGCGAGGACGTGCGCTACGTCATCGGGCGGCAGCGCTTCATGGCCTCCGGCGTGCCGCACCTCTACCACCGGCTGCAGCGTGACGGGCAGGTCGAGATCCTCACCACGCCGTACTACCACCCGATCCTTCCGCTCATCATCGACAGCAACGTCGCGGCCCGGTCCGACCCTCACGCGATCCTCCCGGACCCGCCGTTCCAGTTCGACGAGGATGCCGCGTACCAGCTCGAGGAGGCCGTCGCCTCCCACCGGCGCGCGTTCGGCGCGCGGCCGCGCGGCGTGTGGCCGTCGGAGGGCTCGGTCTCACCGGAGGTCGCTGACGCGATCGCCGCCGCGGGTCTGGAGTGGTTCGCCTCGGACGAGGGCGTGCTCTCCCGCTCGATCGGCGTCGACCTCCACCGCGACGAGATCGGCTCGCTGCTCGAGCCCTGGCACCTCTACCGCCCGTACAGGCTGCGGCACGGCGGGGCGGTCATCTTCCGCGACCACGTCCTCTCCGACCGCATCGGCTTCGCCTACGGTCAGATGAGCCCGCACGACGCGGTCGGCGACTTCCTCTGGAAGCTCGAGCGCGCGCGCGAGCGGCTGCCCGAGGACGGCGGCCCGTGGCTCGCGACGATCATCCTCGACGGCGAGAACGCGTGGGAGGGCTACCCGAACAACGGGAACGACTTCCTGCGGCGCCTGTACGGCTCGCTCGAAGCGGACGACCGCTTCGAGACCGTGCGCGTGAGCGACTTCCTCGACCAGCACCCGCCGCAGGTCGAGCTGCCGGCCCTTCACTCGGGGTCTTGGATCGACGCGAACTACCGCGTCTGGATCGGCGAGCCCTCGCACGCACGCGCATGGAGCGCCCTCGAGCGCACGCGGCGCTTCGCCCAACGGCAGTGGGGCGGGATCCGCGAGATGCCGCCGTCCGTCCGCAAGCCGCTCCTCGTCGCGGAGGGCAGCGACTGGTTCTGGTGGTACTCGAGCCGCAACTCGAGCCCGGAGGACGCGGTCTTCGATCAGCTCTTCCGCGCCAACCTCGAGGTCATCTGGTGGTACGCCGGCAGCGAGCCGCCGGACGACGTGCGCATCCCGCTCGTCGACCCGTCGCGGCTGCGCGGCGTGCCGTCCCGCGGCGGCGCGATGCTCCCGGGGGCGAAGCAGTGAGCGGGGGGAACGCGATGGCCGGATCCGACTCCGACGTCACACCGTCGGTCACCACGCGCCGGCCCGCGGCCGCGCGCGAGCTCCGCCTGCTCGGCCTGGACCGGCTCGCGCGCGGGGCCCGCGTGCTCGAGGTCGGCACCGGCACCGGTCGGCTCGCGCTCGGCTACGCGGCGGCGGCGCGGTCGGTCCTCGCGATCGACCCGGACGCGGCGTCGATCGAGCAGGCCGAGCGTGAGGCCGGGCGGCGGGGCCTCGCGAACATCCGGTTCGCCGCGATCGCCGCCCAGGAGCTCGACGTCGGGCGTGAGCGCTTCGACCTCGCGGTCCTCGCGTGGGCCCTCTGATGAGTGGCCGTCAGGGGCATGGTCGATGCCCTCCGCAGCGTCCACCGGGTCGTCCGTAGGGGCGGCACCCTCGTCGACGTCCGGCCGGGGACGGCACGCGTGCCGCGCCTCGAGCACGGCGGCCGCGTGTACGCGCGCCTCGCGCCGACCGATCACACACGTCATCACGCGGCCGACGACGCGATCGCGCGACTCGTGGCCGAAGGCCTGTTCCGACCGGCCCGCGGCGGCCATTTCTGGTTCCGTCACACGTTTCCCGACCGGGCCTCGCTCCGCGCGTGGCTCGACGAGCGCGACGACTGGGCCGCGCCGGCGGTCTCCCTACCGTCGGGGCCCGTCACGCTCCGGCGCGCGGTCGAGTTCACCCACTACGTGAAGGTCCGCTAGCGGCCGAGACGCGCCGCCGCATCCCACGCGGCCTCGTAGCCTTCGAGCACGAGCGGCCAGGAGAAGCGCTTCGCCGTCGCGCGGCCCTCCGCGCGGATGCGGATCGCGAGCGGCGTGTCCGCGCGCAGCGTCGCCAGGTGCGCGGCGAGCTCGCGCGGGTCGTCGGTCTGGACGACGACGCTGTTGCCGTACGGGATCGCGTAGTCCTCGCCGGTGCGCCCGACGAAGGCGATGCCGCCGCTCGCCATGACCTCCAGTCCGACGAGGCCGAACGGCTCCTTCTCCGAGTTCGCGAGGACGCCGTCGGCCGCGGCGTAGAGCGCGCGCAGCACCTTCTCGGCGATGAAGAAGTCGAGGAACGCGACGTCCGCCTCGCTGCGGCGGACCGCGGCCGCGACGTCCTGGACGGGGGCCTCGGCCGGCAGCACGATGCGGTCGACCGACAGGCGGTCGGCGCGGATCCGCGCCTGCACGACGTCCCCGTAGTCGCTCCGGCTCCCGCGCATGAGCAGACGGGGCCGCTGTCCCTGGTCGCGGAGGGCGGCGATGGCGTCGATGGCCCAGAGCCACCGCTTGTCCGCGTCGAAGCGCGCGACCTTCACGAAGGTCGGACGGTCGCCGAAGGCTGAGCGCAGCATGCGCGGCTCGTGCGGAGGGAGCGGGGCGAGGTACCGCTCGGCGATGCCGTTCGGGAGGATCTGCGGGTCCACGCCGGCGAGGCGCAGCGTCTCGGCGCGCATGAACCGGGAGATGGTCGTGACGACGGCGGCCTGCTCCAGCGCGCCGAAGTCGACCTCGTGATAGCCGTACGTGTTGTTCGAGTTCCAGAGCAGCGATGCGGACGAGCGCAGGCCCTCGAGCCGCAGCAGGACGTGGGTCGCGATCGCGGCGTCGGCGGTCTGCCAGTCCTCGAACAGGATCGTGACCTGCCGGCCGCGCTGCGCGGCCGGGGCGACGACATCCTTCACGAGGTGCGGCGGCAGGGAGCGCGTGAGGTCGCGCCGCTTCCCGTCCTCGCCGTCGTACACGTCCTTCGGGTGGTGCTCGCTGATCCACTGGCCCCAGCGCTCGAGCCGCAGGCGGCCGTCGAGCCGCTCCTCGGC
>DASUCM010000020.1:0-2809 GCA_036276035.1 Candidatus Limnocylindria bacterium
GGCGTAGTCGTCGAGCGCGACCGCGGCGCGGCGCTCCACGACCAGCCCGACGATCCCCCGCCCCTTCGGTGAGCGCGTCCCGACGACGCGCTCCCCCGTACCCGCGCCGGCGACGATCCAGTACTCCTCGCCGCGGCGCTGGCGGACGATCGCGTGGTCGGCGGCGAGCAGACCGAGCGCGCTCGTCACGATCCCTCTGAAGAGCAGCGTGAGATCGGTGACCTCGCCGATCTCGTTCGCGATCCGCTCCAGGCTCCGCGCGAGCCGGAGCGCCCGGTCGCCGCGCTGCTGCTCGCTGCGATAGTGGCCGACGGTCGCGGCGAGGATGATGAGGACGAGGCCGACGACGACGACCTCCGCGACCACCTGCGGCACCGGGGTGGCCAGGCCGAGCCAGAGCCGGATCGCCTCCTGCACGACGCGTCCGCCCACATACGCACCAGCGGTGAGGGCCACACCGACGGTCCCCAGCCGGAACATCGCGAGCGCACCGATGGCCAGCACCACGACGAAGGCGACGCTGCTGAGGTTCGGCGCGCTCGCGGCCATCCAGAGCGCCGCCGCGACAAGGTCACCGATGACCACGTAGGCGGGCACCTCGGACAGGCTCGTCGCCCGTCCGCGGCGGATGTCGTCGCGCCAGATCAGCGCGGACGTGAGCAGCAGGGAGCCCAGCGACACGGCGGCGAGACCGCCGACGGCCGGAGTACCGGCGGCGAGCGACGCGACGGCACCCGCGAACGCCAGGACGCGTCCGAGCAGCAGGGCGTCGTGCGGAAGATATCGACTGGTCGTCTGACGAGCATAGGTAGCGGCCCAGCGGCCGTGTATCAGTTCTCGGTCAGCGAGGCGCGGGCGGCGCACATGGCATGCTCACAGCATGAGACGGCCAGTGGTGATGGCCGGACGCTGGCTCCTGGGCCTCGCGGTCGGAGCCGCGGCCACCTGGGTCTTCGCCGTCGCCCCGTTCCCCGGCGTTCTCGTCTATGTGGCGGCGGGCCTGCTCCTCGCACGGACACGGCGCGTCGCGCCCCGCGGCGCCGCGCTCTTCGCGACCGGCGTGTGGTTCGCATATCTGGCGTATCGGACGATCGCGAGCTGTGACGCCATCAATGCGAGCGGTGGCATCTGCCAGATGGGCGACACGACCTTCCAGACCTTCGCGGCGCTCGCCTTCCTCGCGGCGGGGACCCTGCTCTCTGTGTACGGGTTCGCGACGGACCGACCCTGAGCGCTACGCGCCCGATGCTTCGAGCGGGAACGCACGGAGCGCGGCCTCGCGGATGCGCAGACCGACCCGTTGCCCGTCGGCGGCGAGCGGGGCACCACGCTCGAGCGGGGCGGATGAGATGAGCTCCACGCCCTCGCACGCGAGCTGATACACCGCCGCCGAGCCGAGGAATCCGGCACGACGGACGACCGCCGGCACGGTCCCGGGCTCATCCGCGGCGAGCACCGTGATCTCTTCGGGCCGGATCATCACCTCGACCTCGTCCCCCGCGCGCAGTGGCGCCGACGCGGCGGCGCGCCGGGCGGTGCCGAGCATGTCCACCACCGCTGCGTCGCCGGCCACCTCGCGAACACGCCCTCTCACGAAGTTCGCGTGCCCGACGAAGTCGGCGACGAAGCGGGCCACCGGCTCGTCGTAGATCTCGCGTGGGGTCCCCAGCTGCACGATCTTCCCGCGATCCATGACCGCGATCCGGTCGGCGAGCGTCATCGCCTCGGCCTGGTCGTGCGTGACGTACACGCTGGTGATGCCGACGCGCCGCACGAGCGCGCGCAGCTCCAGACGCAGCTGCTCGCGAAGCTTCGCGTCGAGGTTCGAGAGCGGCTCGTCGAAGAGCAGGAGCGCCGGCTCGAGGACGAGCGCCCGCGCCAGCGCGACGCGCTGCTGCTGGCCGCCGGACAGCTGCTGCGGACGCCGGTCGCCGAATCCGGAGAGCCCGACGAGCGCGAGAGTGCGCTCGACCCGCTCGCGGAGCGCCGCGCCGCCGACGCGTCGGACGCGCAGACCGTAGGCGACGTTCTCGAACACCGACAGATGCGGAAAGAGCGCGTAGCCCTGGAAGACCATCGTCGCGGCGCGACGATTCGGCGGCAGGACGTCGATGCGCCTCCCCTGCAGGCTGATGGTCCCCTCATCGGGATCCTCGAAGCCGGCGATACAGCGGAGCGTCGTGGTCTTTCCACAGCCGGACGGGCCGAGGAGCGCGACGACCTCGCCCTCACGGACGTCGAGGTCCACGCCGTCGACCGCGACCGTGCCGTTCGGGAAGCGTTTCCGCAGTCCACGGAGCTCGAGATAGGCGCTCACGCCGCCACCTCCACGGCCGTGCGGCCGAACAGCTTCTGCAGTGCGATGATCGCCACCAGCACGATCACGATGAGGATCGTCGAGTACGCCGCCCCCGATCCGAGGCGCTGCGCATCGATCTCGTTGAGGATCTGGCTCGTCATGATCCGCCACGACGGCGTGACGAGGAGCGCGACCGTGGACAGCGTCGTCATGTTCCGCGTGAACGAGAAGATCACGCCCGAGAGGACCGCGCGCCGCACCAGGGGCAGCGTGACGCGGCGGAAGGTCGTCACCTCACCCGCGCCGAGGTTCGCCGAGGCCTGCTCGAGCGCCGGATCGATCTGCATGAGCGCGGCGACGTTCCCGCGGAGCGACACCGGCGCGGTCCGGATGATGAACGCGATGATGAACACGACCGCCCCGCCGAAGATCGCCGTCTGTCCGGTGAGCCGGAACGGAGGGTGGTTGAACGCGAGCAGCAGGCCGAGCCCCAGGACGATGCCGGGCGCC
>DASUCM010000021.1:0-2715 GCA_036276035.1 Candidatus Limnocylindria bacterium
GCTTGCGGGGCCGCTCAGCGCACCGGCGTATGAGAGATAGCCGACCGGTGTGGACGCGAGGAAGAGCGCCACCGAGAACACACCGGCGCCGCGCAGCGTCGTGTTGGCCCCTGCGGGTCCGGCCGGGTACCAGCGCCCCAACAGCACGCCCGTGGCGATACCCACGAGCTGCGGCGCGCGCCCGGCCGCGATGAACACGAGCGGTGCCGCGCACATCCCCTCCGGGCGCGACCGGTCGCAGAACAGCAGCACGCCCGGGAGCCCCACCGCGGCCTCCACCGCGACGTAGGCGAGGTACAGCCCGAGGCCCCGCCACCCGCCGGCCCGCCGGAGCACGACGCCGGCCGCGAGATGCGCGATGAACGTGGCGAGCGAGCCGAATGTCGCGCCGAGCGGCAGCCGCATGGGCTGGTCGCTCCACGACGGGGCGAGGAACAGCGCCAGACGGAGCACCGCACCGACCACGAGCGCGATGCCCAGCGCCGAGAGGGCCGCCCACAACGCCGGCTCGCGACGGATCTCGGGGAGGCGCAGCCGCGACAGCCGCGCAGCGGCACCGGGGAACTCCGCGCGCAGGACGTCGCGCATCGCGATGAGCGTACGCGCTGACGCGCTATGGAGCGGCGAGCCAGCCGGACGCGGGCCGTGCCAGCCTGCCTGATGCGACGAGCGCATTGATGGTGGGCCGCTCCACCGGCCAGGTGAACCACGTGCGCACCTCGTCCTCGTGCGTCACCACGGCCGCGGCGACGCCGAGCACGATGAGCTCGTCGAGGGCGGTGTCCTCGGTGGCCTTCCAGGGCTTCCGCCACACCTGATCCCAGCGCGACAGCACGCTCGAGTGACGATGACCGCCCTTGCGGTCCTCGACCGAGATCCCGCGCGCGACGATCGCGCCGGCCTTCTCCAGACCCTCGCGGACCTTGCGCAGCGTGGCCGCATCCAGCCCGAGCTCCGACTTGATGTCCTCGACGGTGCTCGGCCCGGCGCTCCTCAGGTGCCGCACCAGCCGAGCGCGGTCATCGGCCGCCGAGTCGGCCTCCTCCAGCGCGGCCCGGCAGAGCGGATCCGCGGCCCGTGCGGCCTCCGGCGAGAGGAAGAGCGTCTTCCCGCGATGGAGCTTGGTCTCATACACGTCGTCGCGGAGCGCGATCTCCGCGCCCCAGGTCCACTTCGTCTTCGGCCACGACGCGAAGCCCTTCTTCGTCTCGTCGAACGCCTCTTCGTGCGTCGCGGCGAACAGACTGGGTAGGCTGCAGTCCTGCGTGAGCGTGAGCAGGCGCCGTTCGGCAAGGAACGCGAGCGCGTCGTCCAGCGTCCGCAGCTTCCGGTCCGAGGTGAGCCTGCAGTCGTGGAGGCGCCGGGCGCGCAGCTCGGCTAGTGGGATCGTTTCCTCGCGTACGCGCGTGTGTCGGCATTGTCCACGAGCTCGCGGGCCGTGCGTCCGTCGAGCGGGTACGACGCGACGCCCCAGGAGAGCTCGGGCATCGGGAAGCTCCGGCCGTTCGGAAGGGCGACGACGTTCTTCTCGAGGATCTGGATGAGCCGGGTCACGACCTTCTCCGCCTCGTCGCGCGGTGTCTCGGGCATGACGATCGCGAACTCGTCACCCCCGTACCGCGCCGGCACGTCCTCCACGCGCACGTGACCGAGGATGCTCTGCCCCAGCAGGCGCAGCACTTCGTTCCCGGCGAGGTGTCCGTACGTATCATTCACGCTCTTCAAACGGTCCAGGTCGAAGAATGCCACGGCGAGGGGCGTCTGGTGGCGCTCGGCACGAGCGACCTCCTCCTCCAGCCGGTCGTAGAAGTAGCGGTAGTTGTGCAGGCCGGTGAGCGCGTCGGTGTTCGCGGCGCGCTTGAGGCGCTCGTGCAGCTCCGCGACGTCGATGGCCGCGGCGATCTGCGCACCGACGGTCTGCATCAACGTCAGGTCGCGCTGGGAGAAGGCGCCGGGCTGTGGATGGGAGACCGCCAGGACGCCGATGGCGCGCCCCGCCGACACGAGCGGGACGATGAGCTCCGACCGGATCGTGGCGTCGCCGACGTACCGGGGATCGAGCCGCACGTCGTCGACCAGCTGCGGCAGGCGGTGCTCCATGACCCACCCCGAGATGCCGCGACCGGCGGGGATGTGGAGCGGCGTCGCCGGCGAGATCGGCGCACCGACGACGGCCCGGACGGTGAGATCCTCGGTGTTCTCCTCGCGCAGGAGGATGGTGAGACGCGACCCGGGAAGGCCCTTCACGAGGATCCCCAGGATGCGGTCGAGCAGCTGCTGGAGGTCGAGGACCGAGTGGAACTCCGGCGTGAGCTCGGCGAGGATCGCAAGCTCCCGACTGGGAGCGCCGACCTCTTCCTCCACGGCCTGGATCGCGCCGCGGCCCTCGATCATGCTGATGAAGGCGTCGGCCATCTCAGTGTCGTACCACGTCCCGGCGAGACGACGGAGCTCTGCGAGTGCCGCCTCCGGCGGCAGCGCCGGACGGTACGGCCGGTCGACGAGCATCGCGTGATAGTCGACGACGATGTGCAGCGCGCGGGCAGCACGCGGGATGGCCGCGCCCGCGAGGCGGTCCGGATAGCCCGTCCCGTCGTAGCGCTCGTTCGCGGCGCGCACGATGGGGACGACGCCCTGCAGGAACGCGATCGACTCGAGGATCCGAGCACCGAGGATGGGATGCTCCTCGACGACCGCGCGCTCCTCACGCGTGAG
>DASUCM010000022.1:0-9810 GCA_036276035.1 Candidatus Limnocylindria bacterium
TCAGGATGCTCACGAGCACCGGGTCCTTCCCCGCGTAGTCGGCGGCGATGCGGGCGCCGAGCCGCGCGACCGTCGCGGCGATGGCGTCGGCGTCGACGAGCACCTCGGCGATGTCGTCCGCCGGATCGGGCTGCATGCGCGAGCCATTGTGACGCGCTAGCGGCCCGGGATGCCCTCGAAGAGGCCGTGGACGTCGCCCACGTAGCCGCGCAGGACCTCGTGCGCGATGAGGACATCGTCGACCTGCAGCGGCCGCGCGTCCTCGAGCTCGGCCTCCGCCGCGGCGAGCGCGACCGTCGCGCTCACCTCCTTCACGATCACGACGCCGATGCCCTGGGTCCCGCAGGCGTGGCAGCTGCAGCGCACGAACCAGTACTCGTCGCGGTTCCCCACGACGCTCACGTCCTCGCGGCCGTAGACGGCGCCGCAGTTCGCGCACCGGACGGTGCCGAAGATGCCCTCGAGCCAGCCGAGCCCTTGTCCCTGCATGCTCCGCACGGAACGCATAGACGATGCCAATGCGGCCGCGTGCCGCCTGCCGCGCGGCTCACCGCCGCCGAAGCAGGTACGCGCCGAGGCCGGCGAGGGAGAGCGCGACGGCGACGGCGCCGGCCGCGAGCGCGGGGCCCGGACCGCCGCCGCTGCCGGCCGGCTCGGTCGCCCGCGCCGGCGGGACGGTCGCCACCGACGGTGACGACCGCGCAACGGCGGTCGGCGAAGCCGCCGGCCCCGCGCTCGCCGTTGGCGCGGGCGTGGGGGACGGCTCGGGAGCCGGGCTCGCGGTCGGGGCCACCGTCACAGGGGGCGGCGTCGGCGTCGGCGCGGGCGTCGCCGGCGTCGGCGTGCGCACGGTCGGTGCGGCTGTCGGTGGTGGTGGCGGCGCGGTCGTGGCTGGAGGTGGTGGAGGCGCCGTCGGGGCGGGCGTGGGCGTGGCGGCCGCGACGACCGTGACCGTCCCGGTCATGAAAGGGTGGATCTCGCAGCGGTACGGGAAGGTGCCGGCGCGCGTCATGACGATCGCGCGGCTCTGGTCCTTGGAAAGCACGCCGGTGTCGAAGACGCCCGCCGCGGTGGCGGTGTGCTGCGAGAAGTCGCGGTTCGTCCAGGTCACCGGCTCGCCGACGTTCACGCTGACGGCCTGCGGCACGAAGGCCGAGCTCTGGATCGAGACCGCCGCCGGTGCGGCGAAGGTCGCGCCGCCGAGAGCGAGCATCACGGCGAGCGTGGCGCCGCAGATGACGAGGCGTCCGGACGTGCGCGCTCGTCGCGCACGTACGATAGCCGGCGTGCCGGCGACCTCTGCGCCGTTCGAGGCGCTCGCACGCGACGCCTCCCGTCTCGGGGTCGCGCTCTCGGCGGCGCAGGTCGCTTCGTGCGAGCGCCTTGCGAACGAGCTCATCGAACGCAATACGTCCGTGAACCTCACAGCGATCACCGCGCCGGCGGATATCGCGACGAAGCACTTTCTCGACTCGCTCACGGCGCTCGCCGCGCGCCGCTGGACGGGCCGCGAGCGGATCGTCGACGTGGGCAGCGGCGCCGGATTCCCGGGCCTCGCGCTACGCATCGCGATCGCCGGGTCCGCGTCCGCGCTCGTCGAGTCGGTGGGCAAGAAGGCCCGCTGGCTCGAGGAGATCGCGGCGACGCTCGGCCTCTCGCGCGTGACGGTGCACAACGCGCGTGCGGAGGCGCTCGGCGCCGACGCGGCCCATCGCGGACGCTACGACGTCGGCACCGCCCGCGCGGTCGGCTCGCTCGCCGACTGCGTCGAGTACATCCTGCCGCTGCTCGTGCCCGGCGGCGACGCGATCGTGTGGAAGGGGAAGGTCGACGCGGAGCTTCCGGCGGCATCGCGCGCATGTCTGGCCATCGGCGGGGAGATCACCGCGATCGTGCCGACCTCGGCGATGGGGGTCGGCGAGCTGCTTCCCGGCCGCCACCTCGTCGTCGTGCGCAAGATGCGCGAGACCCCCCAGCGGTACCCGCGCTCGGCGGCGGAGATCAAGCGCCGCCCATGGTGATCGTGCCGTCGGTCGACGTGCGCGACGGGCGCGCGACGTTCGGGGACCTCGCACCCGAGGAGCTCGCCCGCCGCTTCGTCGCGGACGGCGCGGACGAGCTGCACCTCGTCGACCTCGACGCCGCCGAGCACGGGACGCCGCGGAACGCGCCGCTGCTCGAGCGCATCGCCGCGGAGGCGGGCGTGCCCTGCAGGCTCGCGGGCGGCCTGTCCGACCCCGGGCGCGCGCGGGACGCGCTGGCCCGCGGCTTCGCGGGCGTCCTCTTCTCGAGCGCGGTGTTCGGCGACGCGCGCGTGCTGCGCGAGGCGGCGCGGCTCGGCGACCGCGCGATCGTCGAGATCGAGTCGCGCGACGGCGCGCTGGCCCCGCGGGGCGGGGATCCGCGGCTCGTGCAGGCCGCGCGAGGGACCGAGGCGGTCGGCGCCGCGCTCGACGCGGCGGAGGCGGGCGTGCGCGGCCTCTACGTGATCGACCTCGGCGGAGAGGGCCGGCTCCGCGGACCCGCGCTCGCGCTCCTCGACCGGGTGCGCACCGCGCTCGAGCGTCAGGGCCACTCCGTCGCCCTGCACACGGGCGGCGGCGTGAAGGACCTCGACGACCTTCGCGCGCTCGTGCGCGCGGGCGCCGCGTCCGTCGTCGTCGGCCGCGCGCTGGCGGAGGGCCGCTTCACCATCGCCGAGGCGAAGGCCGCATGCGCGTAGCCCTCCTCTCCGACGTCCACGCGAACCTCGTCGCCCTCGAGGCCGTCCTCTCCGAGGCCGGCGCCGTCGACGCCATCTGGGTGATGGGGGACACGGTCGGCTACGGTCCCGATCCCGCCGACGTCATCGCGCTCCTGCGCGAGCGGGGCGCGGTGATGGTCGCCGGCAACCACGATCTCGCGGTCGCGACGGGCCAGGGCCTCGATGTCTTCAACGCCGTCGCGCGGGACGCGGCGATGACGCACCGCGAGTGGCTCTCGGCCGCCGACCGTGACTTCCTCGGCGGCCTGCCCCAGATCGGGCATCCGGACGGTGTCACCCTCGTGCACGGCAGCCTGCGCGATCCGGTCTGGGAGTACGTCTGGGACTCGCGCAGCGCGCTCGCGTCGCTCGTGCTCGCGGAGTCGGAGCTGTCGTGCAACGGCCACACGCACGTGCCCGCCGTCTTCGAGCTCGACGGACAGCACGTCAGGGGCACGCTCGGCCGCGGCACGGTCGCGCTCCGCGGGCGCGCCCTCGTGAACCCGGGCAGCGTCGGCCAGCCGCGCGACCGCGACCCGCGGAGCGCCTGGGCGATCCTCGACACGGAAGGGCGTACGGTGGAGTTCATGAGGACCGCGTACGACGTCGCGGAAACGCAGCGGCGGATCCGTGACCGTGGGCTCCCCGCGTTCCTCGCGGACCGGCTTGCGTCGGGCGTGTGAGCTCGCGCTCGGCTCGCTGCTGCTCGTCGCGTGCGGCGGCGCCGGGGCGCCCGGCCCGCTCGCGTCCGCCTCGCAGACCGCGGCCGTGAGCGAGCGCACCGTTGCCTTCGCCGATGCGGGGGCGACGACCCAGGGCCGCCGCGCCGACGGGCCGGGCATCGAGGCGGTCCGCGCGGGGACCGGGCTCCGCATCACGGCGTACATGGGCGAGCAGCGCAGCGGCGGCTACGCGATCCGGATCGAGCGCATCACGCGCGCCGGGAACGAGCTGCGGGTCGTCGCGCGGTTCACCGCGCCCGCGCCCGATGCGATGGTGACGATGGCGCTCACGTCGCCCGCGCACACCGTGACGGTCGACGAGAGTGCCGATGTCGTCGTGCTGTTCGACACGACAGGCGCCGAACGGGCGCGGACGTCGCCGCGCTAGCATCCGCGAGCCTGTGACACCGCCGGAGGACAAGGACCCCGAGCCGCCCTCGCTCGAGAAGCGGCAGTGGCAGGCGGGGCGCAAGCCCGGCGACCGCTCCGTCCGCATCGTCCGTCCCGGGGGGGATCAGTTCCGGCGCGACGCCGGCCACTACGTCGCGACGGATGCGGTCTTCACCGAGAAGGGCCCGCTCGGGAAGGCATGGTCGAAGGTCACGCGGCTGCTCGTGGGGCGCCGCCTGACCACCGAGTCGGAGGGCGAGGAGCGCGTCTCCGTCGCGACCGGACTGCCGATCCTCGCCTCGGACAACATCTCCTCGTCGGCGTACGCGACCGAGGAAGCGATGCGGGTCCTCGCGATCGCGGGCGTGGCCGCGCTCAGCCTCACCATGCCGATCGCGATCGCGGTGGTCGCCGTGCTCGCGATCGTCGTGCTCTCCGAGTCGCGCGTGATCCGCGCGTACCCGAACGGCGGCGGCAGCTACCTCGTCGCGCGCGAGAACCACGGCACGATCGCGGGGCTCGTCGCCGCGGCCGCGCTGCTCATCGACTACGTGCTGACGGTCGCGGTCTCCACCGCCGCCGGCGTCGCGGCGATCGCGAGCTTCGTGCCGGAGGTCCACGACGTCCGCGTGCCGCTCGCGCTCGCGCTCATCGCCCTCCTCACGCTCGGGAACCTGCGCGGCGTCCGCGAGGCGGGGCTCCTCTTCGCCGCGCCGACCTACGCGTACATGGCCGCGATGTTCGGGCTCATCGGCTTCGGGATCTTCCGCATCGCAACGGGCGACATCCCCGCGCCCGCACACTCCGAGTCGCCGTTCCCCGACGCGGGCGCCCAGGCCCTGACGACGCTGCTCATCCTCCGCGCCTTCGCTTCCGGCTCCGTGGGGCTCACCGGGAGCGAGGCCGTCGCGAACGGCGTCCCGAGCTTCCGCAAGCCCGAGCCCCGGAACGCGATCATCACGCTCGTCCTCATGGGGACGATCTTCAGCACGATCTTCCTCGGCCTCACCTTCCTCGCGACGACCATCGGCGTCCGGCCGGACCAGCACGAGGCCGAGACCGTGAACAGCCTGCTGACCCGCTCCATCGTCGGCGACGGCTCGCCGTTCTACTACTTCGTGCAGATCGCGACCGCGATCATCCTGCTCCTCGCCGCGAACACCGGGTTCACCGGGTTCCCGCGCCTCGCATCGGTGCTCTCGAACGACCGCTTCATGCCCCGGCACTTCGCCGACATGGGCTCGCGGCTTGCCTTCAACACGGGGATCGTCGCGCTCGCCGCCGTAGCGGGGCTCGTCCTCACCGCCTTCGGGGGCAGCGTCACCGCGCTCGTCCCGCTCTACACGATCGGCGTGTTCCTCGCGTTCACGCTGTCGCAGTCGGGGCTCGTCCGGCGCTGGTGGCGCCTGCGCGACCGCGGCTGGCAGCTCTCGATGGTCCTCAACAGCGTCGGCGCGATCGTCACCGGCGTCGTCCTCGTCGTGGTGGCGTACACGAAGTTCGAGCACGGCGCCTGGATGGTGATCGTGGTGCTGCCGTTCATCGTCGGCATCCTCTACGCGACGCACGTCCACTACCGCGACGTCCACGACGCGCTCGTCCTCGAGGACCTCTCCGTCCCGATCCCGGAGATGAGGCCACCCGTCGTCATCGTGCCGGTCGCCCGCATCGACCGTGCGGCGCTCCAGGCGGTCGCGTTCGCGAGATCCATCTCGAAGAGCGTGAAGGCGGTGCACATCTCGACGACCGACGAGAGCGCGAAGGAGTTCGAGCGCCGCTGGGCGCGGTGGAGCCCCGACGTGAAGGTCGACGTCATCCTCTCGCCGTACCGCTCGCTCGTCGTCCCCCTGCTCAAGTACATCGACGCGATCGACAAGAGCGACGACCGGCCCATCACCGTCGTCATCGCCGAGTTCGTCCCGCGGCACTGGTGGGAGTGGCTCCTGCACAGCCAGACGGCGACGCGGCTGAAGGCGGCGCTGCTCTTCCGGCCGAACACCATCGTCATCGACGTGCCGTACCACTTCGAGGACACGGCCGACCTCGCGCGCAGGCGCTGAACAGGCGAGGGATAGACTCGCGCCTCGATGCAGCCGAAGCGGATCCTCGTCGCCGTGGCGGGCACGAGCGTCGATCCCGACGTCATCCGGCACGCGGTGACGCTCGCGAAGCCCGGCAAGGCCGAGGTGATCGCGGTCCACGTCATCGAGGTCCGTTGGAACATGCCGCTCGACGCCGTCCTCGAGCCCGAGCTCGACCACGGCGAAGAGCTGCTCGCGAACGCGGCGAAGGTGGCCGAGCAGGCGGGCCTCCGCATCGAGACGGAGCTGCTGCAGGCGCGCGAGGCCGCCGCGGCCATCATCGACACCGCCCGCGAGCGCGCCGCCGACCTCGTCATCATCGGTATGCCGTACCGCACACGTCTCGGACGCGTGCACGTCGGGAGGACGGTGCAGAACGTGTACGTGGGGGCGCCCTGCGCGGTCCTCGCGTATCGTCAGGAGGCACCGCAGTGAACATCGTGATCATCGGCTGCGGCCGGGTGGGCGCCTTCCTGGCGGGCCTCCTCGACGAGAGCGGGCACGCCGTGACGGTCGTGGACCTCGAGAAGGCCTCCTTCGCCCACCTGCCGGAGCCGTACAAGGGCAACACGCTCCTCGGCAATGGGACCGACATGGACGTGCTGCGCCAGGCGGGGATCGAGTCCGCAGAGGCCTTCCTCGCGCTCACCCAGGGCGACAACCGGAACCTCATGGCCGCGCAGGTCGCGAAGGAGATCTTCGGCGTCCGCCGCGTCATCGCGAAGGTGAACGACCCGATCCGCGCGAACCTCTACCGGTCTCAGGGCATCACGACGTTCTCGCGGACGAGCATCCTCGGTACGCTGCTGAAGGCGATGCTCGACGAGGATCCCGAGGTGGGGAAGGTGCTCCTCGAGCAGTCGCTCGCGCACGAGCGCCGCCTCGCCGGGGACACGTCCGCGCCGGCGCCCTCCGCGGCGTCCGCGCCGGGTCCCGCGAAGGTCAGCCGCTAGCCGTGTACTTCATCGTCGCCGGCGGAGGCGAGGTCGGCTTCCACCTCTCGCAGGCGCTCCTCGAGTCGGGCCACGAGGTGATGATCCTCGAGAGCGATCGCCGCCGCGCGCAGTTCATCCAGGAGCAGCTCGGCTCGGTCGTGCTGAACGCGCCCGCGGACGAGGGCCGCTACCAGATGGAAGCTGGCTGCGGCCGCGCGGACGCGATGATCGCGGTGACGGGCGACGACGCGAAGAACCTCGTCATCTGCCAGCTCGCGAAGCTCCAGTGCCACACCGAGCGGGTCATCGCGCGAGTGAACAACCCGAAGAACGAGATCGTGTTCAAGGCGCTCGGCATCGACGAGACGATCTCCTCGACCCGCGTGATCATGGGAGTCATCGAGCAGGAGCTGCCGACCGGCGGCTTCTTCCCTCTCATGCCGCTCACGGGCTCGCACCTCGAGATCATCGAGGCCGAGATCGCGCCGAACACGCCGGCGACGGGGAAGAAGGTCGGCGATCTCGGGCTCTCGACCCACGGCGCCGTCATCGGCGGGATCGTCCGGCGCGGCGAGATCCTCCACGCGCACGGCGACACGCCGCTCCAGGTGGGGGACCGCGTCATCGTGTTCAGCCCGACCGCGGCCGAGGCTGACGTGCGGAAGGCGCTCTTCGGCTAGCGCGTTCCCAAGACCACCACGAGCGTCGCGATGAGGATCGTCACCACGAAGATCGGCGCGGCGATGAGCATGAACACGCGAGCGTCCTCGCGCTTCGTGAGCGGCGGCCGTGGCTCCACGGCGCGAAGCCTAGGACAGCGGCGCTCAGGCTTGCCCGCCGACCCTCCGGACGCGCTGCCAAGGCCCTGACGTTGCCAGGCATCTTGACAATGGCATTGGTAGGACCTATATAAGTGACGTGGCACGCGGAGACCGTCCCGTCTACGTCATCTCGATCGCCGCAAGCCTGGCCGGGTGTCACCCGCGGACGCTGCGGATCTACGAGGAGGAGGGCCTTCTCGAGCCGGTGCGTACGCACACGAACATCCGGCTCTACTCCGACGCGGATCTCGCGCGCGTGAGGTGCATCCGGTACCTGACGCAGCAGAGGGGCGTGAACCTTGCCGGCGTGAAGCTCCTGCTGCGCTTCAGGGACGCGGATGAGCTCCTCGACGAGCTGGCCGCGCTCCAGGCGGATGGCGAGCCGGATGACGAAGGCGAGGACGGCAAGGCTGCCGCGAACTTCTAGAGAGATATGAAGAAGGAGAGTCCCTCTATGACCATCGCTCGCTTCCACCCGATGCCCGACGTCGTGACCCTGCGCGAGGCCATGGACCGTCTCTTCGAGGACAGCTTCATCCGTCCGACGACGTGGACCGGTCTCCCGGCCGGCCAGATCGCCGTCCCGGTCGACCTGTGGGAGACGCCTGAGGCGTACCACCTGCGCGCCGACCTCCCCGGCCTGAGCGCCGAGGACATCGACATCAACGTCACGGCGGACACCGTGTCGATCTCGGGCGAGCTGAAGGGCCAGACGGACGTCTCCGGCGACGGATACCTCCGTCAGGAGCGGCGCTACGGCAAGTTCCAGCGCGCGTTCACGCTGCCGACGCAGCTCGAGTCGAACAAGATCGAGGCGACCTTCGACAACGGCGTGCTCACGCTCGTCATGCCGAAGGCCGAGGCCGTCCGTCCGAAGCAGATCAAGATCAACGCGAAGACCCCGCAGGGCGCGCAGAAGTAGCCGATACGAGCAGGCGATGCGCCGCCTTCGGAACATCCGCCGGAGGCGGCGCGTTGCTTTCAACGGAGCCGAGATTCATCGACGAGTTGAAAACGGGTGATCCGTGAGGGACTAAGGTCCCCCGCAGGCGAACCCGAATCTCAGGGCGGACCATCACCGCAGGCGGATCCGAATGAAAGAGGCACGAATTCATGACCGACGAGAACAAGACGACGACGACGGGCGAGACGCGCGCCTACCCGGCCGAGCTGCCGCTCGTGCCGCTGCGGGAGGCCGTGGTCTTCCCGAAGCTCGTCGTGCCGCTCGGCGTCGGTCGGGAGAAGTCGGTCAACGCCATCAACGCCGCGATGGCCGAGGAGAAGCACTTCATCCTCCTCGCCGCCCAGAAGGACGCCGAGGTGGACGACGTCGCGCCCGAGCAGATCTACAGCGTCGGCACGGTCGCTGAGATCGTGCGGCTCCTCCGGATCCCGGACGGCAGCGCGCAGATCATCGTCCAGGGCGTCGAGCGCGTGCGCATCACCGGGTACGCCGACGAGCCGCGCTTCTTCAAGGCGCGCTTCGAGGTCATCCACGACGTCGCCGGCGAGCCCGTCGAGACCGAGGCGCTCCTTCGCTCCGTGAAGCAGCTCTTCGGCGAGTACGTCGACAACGGCGGCTCGATGCTGCCGGAGATCGCCGTGACGGCGAAGGCGACCGACGACGCGTCGCACTTCGCGGACCTCGTCGCCTCGAGCCCGGACCTCACGCTCGACCAGCGGCAGCAGCTCCTCGAGACGCCGAGCGTCATCGAGCGGCTGAAGTTCATCTCCGTCTTCCTCGCGAAGCAGAACGAGATCCTCGAGCTGAAGCAGAAGATCCAGAGCGAAGTCCAGCAGACGCTCGACAAGACGCAGCGCGAGTACATCCTGCGCGAGCAGATGAAGGCGATCCAGAAGGAGCTCGGCGACGACGACGGCACGTCGGAGCTCGGCGAGCTGCGCGAGAAGATCGAGGCCGCGGGCATGCCCGACGAGACCAAGGAGAAGGCCCTCAAGGAGGTCGCGCGGCTCGAGAAGATCCCGCAGGCCTCGCCCGAGCAGGGCGTCATCCGCACCTACGTGGACTGGCTCATCTCGCTGCCGTGGAAGAAGGCGGCGGCGGACGACTGGGACATCCCGAAGGCGACGGCGATCCTCGATGAGGACCACTACGGC
>DASUCM010000023.1:0-2497 GCA_036276035.1 Candidatus Limnocylindria bacterium
CGAAGAGCGCGGAGGGGGAGCGCCCCGCCGAGCAGCGCGAGGGCCTCAGCGCGGAGCGACGGGGCAGCCCGGCAGCGCCGAGCGACAGGCCGGAAGGGGACACGCCGCACCCGCAGGACGTGAACGAGATCGCGCGCTAGGCGTCAGCTCGCCCGGAGCGAATCTGATTATCTGATATCATCGCGGTCCATGGCGAAGCGCATCACGGCGACCGCCGCCGCGAGGGAGTTCTCCCACGTTCTCGACCGCGTCGAGCACGGCGGCGACGAGTTCGTCGTCGAGCGCCACGGCCGGGCGGTCGCCACGATCGCGCCCGTCACGACCGCGCGCCGTGCGAAGTGGGGCGATGTGGTCGCCGTGCTGGACGCCTTGCCGAGACCCGATGCCGCCTTCGGGCGCGAGCTCAAGAAGGTCCGCCGCGACCAACCGCGCCTTCCGAGGGACCCGTGGGCGTCGTCCTCGACACGTCGTTCCTGATCGATCACGAGCGTGGCCGGCGGGAGCTGCCGGCCGAGGAGGACCTCGTGATCGCCGCGATCACGGCCTCGGAGCTGCTGCACGGCGTCCACCGCGCCGGCGTCGGGCACCGACCGGCGCGCGAAGCGTTCGTCGAGGGCGTGCTCGCCGCGATCCCGATCATCCCGTTCACGCTGCCGATCGCCCGCGTACATGCGCGCCTGTGGGCCGAGCTCGCGGCGAAGCGGCGGACGTTCGGCGCCCACGACCTCATCGTCGCGGCGACCGCTGTTGCCCTGGACTGGCCGCTCGTGACGCTCGACCGACGGGGGTTTGTTGGCGTTCCCGGACTTCGCCTTCACCAGCTCGCCTGAGCTCTAGGTCCGGGCGACCGCCTTGTCGTACAGCGCGTCCGACAGGCGGAGGGCCTTGCCCGTCCCGCCGTAGCGCTCCTGCGTGATCTCCGCGAGCACCGCGAGCGCGATCTCCGCGGGCGTGCGCCCGCCGAGGTCGAGCCCGACCGGCGCGTGCACCGCGCGCAGGCGCTCCTCGCTGATGCCTTCGTCGCGGAGCATCCGCGCGATGAGGATCGTCTTCCGGCGGCTCCCGAGCAGGCCGATGTAGCGCGACGGCAGCTCGATCGCCGCGCGCAAGCACTGCGCGTCGAGCTTGTGGCCGCGCGTCGCGATCACGACGAACGAGTTCCACCCGACCGTGATCGTGCGGAGCGTCTCGACCATGTCGCCGTGCATCACCTCGATCGGGGCGGGGTAGCGCTCGCGCTGCGCGAACTCGGCGCGGTCCTCGATCACCGCGACGTCCAGGTCGAGGAGCGCGCCCTGCTTCGCCAGCGCGAGCCCGACGTGGCCGCCGCCGGCGATCACGAGCCGCGGGCGTGAGAGGACCGGCTCGATGAGCAGCTCGTGCGCGTCGTCGAGCGGGACGTTGCGCGCGGTGCCTTCCCGCAGGACCTCTCGCGCGGCGCTGAGCGCGCGTTCGTCGAGCTGCGCATCGCCGAGCGTCCCGTGCGAGCGGCCGTCGGTCTCCACGAAGAGGCGCCCCGCCGGAGCGAGCGCCTTGCCGTCGCGCTTCAGGAGCGTCCCGAGCGCCACGGGCCGGCCGCCGGATGACGCGGCGAGCACGTCGCCGAGCAGGTCGCGCTCCGCAACGCGCAGCGCGCGCTCCCCCGGCTCGATCGCGATCCACATCGTCCCGCCGCACACGAGGCCGGTGTCCCAGGCGAGCTCTTCGGTGAGCTCGTACTCGCGCAGCGACGGCGTCCCCGAGGACATGACCTCGCGCGCCTCAGTGAAGGCATCGCCCTCGACGCAGCCGCCGCCGAGCGTGCCGGTGATGCGGCCGAGGTCGTCGACGAGGAGCTTCGCGCCGACGACCTGGGGCGTCGACCCGCTCGTGCGCACGACGGTCGCGACCGCGAACCGGCGGCCCTCGCGCTCGAGCTCGGCCATGCGCGCGTAGACCTCACGCATGCGCGAGGTCCTCCTGCGTGTCGACGTCGCGCAGCACGCCGCGGTCCTCGACGTCGAGGTCGATCCGCAGCTCCGGGTGAGCCCTCAGCACGTGATGAAGCGTAGAGGACGGGTCCGCCGCGAGCACCGACTGCTGGAGGATCGGCGGCATCACGATCGGGTGCCCCCGCTTGCCGTTGTATCGGGGCGACACGACCCCGCCGCGGGCCTCGTACACCTGGATGAGCGAGCGGATCGTCGACGGAAGGACGAAGGGCATGTCGCCGGGGAGGACGAGGATCGCGTCGGCGATGACGTCCTGAAGCCCCGCCTGCAGGGACGAGAACATCCCGCGCGACGGGTCGGGGTTCACGACGACGGTCACGTCGCGCGCGTCCACGAGGGTCCCGGTGTCCGGGCCGACGACGAGGACCAGGTCGTCGACACCGGCCTCCCGGAGCGAGCCGACGGTCCGCTCGATGAGCGGGACGCCGCCGACGTCCGCGCGCAGCTTCGCTCCGCCGAACCGCTCGCCGGTGCCCGCCGCCGGGACGACCGCGGCGGTGCGCATC
>DASUCM010000024.1:0-13314 GCA_036276035.1 Candidatus Limnocylindria bacterium
TGCCGTCGCTCAACCACGAGAAGGCGCTGTGGTCCCAGGGACTCCTGCGCGTCGTCGGCGTCGACGAGGTCGGCATGGCCGCGCTCGCGGGCCCGGTCGTCGCCGCGGCGTGCCTCGTCACGCCCGAGGTGAAGCTCATCCGCCGCGTGCGCGACTCGAAGATCCTCACGCGCATCCAGCGCGAGGAGCTCGTGCCGCAGATCCGCGCGCGGGTGGCCGCGGTCGGGATCGGCGCGGCGTCGGTCGCGGAGATCGACCGGCTGAACATCTACCACGCGAGCCACGTGGCGATGCAGCGCGCGCTCCGTCAGATCGGGGAGTACGACTGGGTGCTCGTCGACGGCAGGCGCATCCTCGACCCGACCTTCGCGCCCGGGCGCCACACCGAGATCGTGAAGGGCGACATGAAGTCCTTCGCCATCGCGGCGGCCTCGATCATCGCGAAGGTGACGCGCGACCGCCTCATGGAGCGCCTCTCGAAGAAGTACCCCGGCTATGGCTGGGAGCACAACTGCGGCTACCCGACGATCGACCACCGGAAGGCGCTGCGCGAGCTCGGCGTGACGCCGGTGCACCGCAGGGACTTCGGCACCGTGCGCATGCTGAAGCTCGGCGAGCAGCTGCACCTCATCGCCGGACTGTCGCCCACGTGATAGACGGCCGCCGGCCGTCCGCTATCTTCCCGCGGTGACCCCAACACAGACGATCACCCCGCGCCTCTTCGCGCCCGGCGACTACGAGGGCTACAAGACCCTCGAGAATCGCTGCTACCCCGAGTACCCGGGCACCGTCGAGGAGCTCAGGCACCGCGATGAGATCTGGGACCACTCGAAGTTCTTCATGCGCCGGATGGTCGTCGAGGAAGGCGGCCGGATCGTGGGCGCGGCCGACCTGAACCACCAGCAGTGGGAGTTCCAGGCCGACAAGTACCACCTGGGTGTGATGGTCGACCCCGACGCACGACGGCGCGGCATCGGCACGGCCCTGTACGAGGATCAGCTGCGCGTCGCCCGCGAGCGCAAGGCGATCCAGCTGATCACCGGCGTCAAGGAGTCCATGACCGACGGCCTCGAGTTCGCCCTGCACCGCGACTTCAAGGAGGCGAAGCGCGACTGGGAGTCCCGCCTCGACGTGACGTCGTTCGACGCGTCCGCGTTCGCGGAGGCACCGCGCCGCGTCGCGGCGGAGGGCATCACCATCACCACGCTCGCGCAGGAGCTCGCCCGCGACCGGGAGAGCATCCACGCGGTGTACGAGCTCGACTGCGACTGCGTCCGCGATGTCCCATCGACGGATCCCGTCACGACACTGCCCTTCGAGACCTGGCGCAAGGAGGTGCTCGAGTCACCGAACTCGACGCCCGACGCCTTCTACATCGCCGTCGACCGGAGCGGCCGCTACCTCGGCCTCAGCAACCTCTGGCGCTCGCTCGAGGATCCGTCCTTCATCTGGCAGGGGCTCACCGGCGTCCGCCGCGAGGCGCGCGGCAAGGGCATCGCGATGGCGCTGAAGCTGAGGACGGTCGAGTACGCCCGCGAGCACGGCATCCGCGAGATCAAGACCTGGAACGACCAGAAGAACCGCCCGATGCTCCGGATCAACGAGGCGATGGGCTTCGTGAAGCAGCCGGCCTGGATCGAGCTGCGGAAGGACCTCGAGCCCTGACCGTGAGCACGCTCACGCTCCGCGAGTTCGCGCCCGCCGACATCGCGCGCTACGTCGCGCTCGCGAATGCGTGCTACCCGGAGTACGGGTGGACCGAGGCGGAGGTCCGTCACCAGGACGACACGTGGGACCACTCGCGATTCTTCCGCACGCGCGTCGTCGCCGAGACTGACGGCGCGCTCGTCGGCGCGCTCGACGTGAACCACTCGAGCGGCTCGTTCGTGCCGGATACGTACTGGATGGAGATCACGGTCTTGCCCGAGCACCGCCGCCGCGGCGTCGGCTCGGCGCTCTACGCGCGGCTGGAGGAGATCGTTCGGTCGCGGGACGGACGGGTGCTCCGTATCGGCGTGAAGGAGTCGATGACGGAGGGTGTCCGCTTCGTGACGAAGCGCGGCTTCACCGAGACGAAGCGCGACTGGGAGTCGAGGCTCGACGTCGCCGCCTTCGACGAGATGCCGTTCGCCGGCGCCTTCGATCGGATCGCCGGTGAGGGGATCACCGTCACGACGCTGGCCGCCGAGCTCGCGAAGGATCGCGAACGGGCGATGCGCGAGGCGCACGAGCTCCACGAGGACTGCCGCCGCGACGTCCCGAGCACCGATCCGATCACGCGCCATGACTTCGATGACTTCAAGAAGTGGATCGATGCGCCGAACGCGCTCCTCGATGCGTACTTCATCGCGGTCGATCGCGACGGACGCTATCTCGGCGAGAGCAACCTCTGGGCGTCGCTCGAGGACCCCACGTTCATCTGGCAGGGCCTCACCGGGGTGCGCCGTGAAGCGCGCGGGAAGGGCGTCGCGATGGCGCTGAAGCTCCACACCGTCCGCTACGCGAGAGCGCAGGGCAAGCGTGAGATCAAGACCTGGAACGACGTGCGTAATCGGCCGATGCTCCGGATCAACGAGGCCATGGGCTTCGTGAAGCAGCCCGTCTGGATCGCATTCGAGAAGGACCTCCGCCAGGGCACGTAACGCGGGAGCCGGCGATACGATGACCTCTCGGATGAAGGCCGCTCGCGCGCTCATCCCGCTGCTCGCGTTGCTCGTGACACTTGCCACGCCGGCCCCCGCGATGGCCGCGCACGGCTGGCACAGCGCCTTCGCCTCGCAGGACCCGTGGCCGACCCTCGTGCCCGGGACGACGGCCGCGTACACGTTCCGCTTCCGCAACACAGGCACTCAGACCTGGGAGCGCGGCGTCCCGGGCCGGCAGGTGAACCTCGCCGCGGGCGGCGGCGACGCGGAGTACCTCCAGCGCTACGCAGGCCCGGGCTGGCTCTGGTGGGATCGCCCCGCCACGACGAACGAGGCGACGGTCGCGCCGGGCCAGATCGCGTCGTTCACCTTCAGCGTCCGGGCGCCGCAGGACGGACTGTCGATCCGCATCTACGTCCACCCGGTCCTCGAGGGCGTGCAGCACCTCGAGGACGAAGGGGCCTACGTGCTCGTCACCGGGTATCACGGCTTCCACAGCCGCTGGGTCTCGCAGTCCCCGTATCCGACGGTCGACCCGGGGCAGACGACGCCGGCGATGACCATCACGTTCCGCAACACGGGCACGCGCACCTGGCGCAAGGGCGTCTTCGGCGAGCAGGCGAACCTCGGCATCAACGGCGACGACCGCACGCTCTCGGCGTACGGCATCGGCTGGCCGACACCCGACCGTCCCGCGATCCAGAGCGAGGCGAGCGTCGCGCCGGGGCAGACCGCGAGCTTCACGTTCTCGATGCGCGGCCCGCCCACACCGGGCACCTACCAGCTGCACCTCCGCCCTGTCATCGACGGGGTCACGTGGATGGAGGACGAGGGCGTCTTCATGTACATCACCGTGCGCGGCGCCGTGACGCGCGTGCCGACCCTCGCGGCGACGGTCGTCCAGAGCGGGCTGCGGATCCCGTGGGACGTCGCCTTCGCGCCGGACGGTCGCATGTTCGTGACCGAGCGCGTCGGCAACCTGCTCGTCTACGCGAGCGCGGCGCCGAACGCGCCGCAGCTGTCCAACACCGCGGTCGCGCCGAACATCCGCGCGATCGGCGAGGGCGGCGCGATGGGCATCGAGCTCGACCCCGCGTTCGCCTCGAACGGCCTGCTCTACGTGTGCGCCACGGTCACCGACGGCGGTCAGGCGCTGAACCAGGTCCTCCGCTACCGGATGAGCGGGAACACCCCGGTGCTCGAGAGCCACGTCATCCGCTTCGGGATGCGCGCGGCCTCGAACCACAACGGCTGCCGGATCCGCTTCGGCCCCGACGGGAAGCTCTGGGTGACGATGGGCGACGCCGGCAACACGGCGCTCGCGCAGGACCCCAACTCGCTGAACGGCAAGGTCCTCCGCGTGAACAGCGACGGCTCGATTCCCGCCGACAATCCGGTCATGCCGGGCGCGGCCGGCCGGACCGCGGTGTACACGATGGGCAACCGCAACCCGCAGGGCCTCACCTTCGAGCCGGGGACCGGACGCCCGTTCGAGATCGAGCACGGCGACAGCACGCACGACGAGATCAACATCCTCGTGGCCGGGGCGAACTACGGCTACGCGATCTGCCGCGGGCCGTGCGGCGATCCGCGGTTCCGCGATCCCGCGTGGTCGTCGGGCAGCACCGTCATCGCGCCGTCGGGCGGCGACTTCGCGCGCGGCCCGCAATGGGGCGCCTGGGACGGCTCGCTCTTCGTCGCGCAGCTGCGCGAGGCGGACCTGCGCCGCTTCACCGTGTCCGGCGGCGTCGCGACGCAGCGCGAGATCCTGTACGACGGCACGTACGGGCGCATCCGCACCGTCCGCCAGGGCCCGGACGGCTCGCTCTACCTCACGACGAGCAACGGGACTGGCGACCGCGTTGTGAGGATCACGCCGGGCTAGCTGGCCGTAGTCTGTCGCGATGCCGCGTGACCCGCGCGTTTTTCTGGTCTTTGCGGCGATCGTGCTCGTCGGCGGCGGCAACTTCGTCGCCGTGCGCTTCTCGAATCGCGAGCTCGCGCCGTTCTGGGGCGCGGGGCTCCGATTCGCCCTTGCCGCCATGCTGCTCCTCGCGCTGACGCGTCTCGCGGGTTGGCCGCTGCCGCGCGGGCGCGCGCTGGTCGGCGCGATGCTCTACGGGGCCCTCGGCTTCGGCGCAAGCTACGCGTTCATGTACTGGGGCCTTCTCGAGGCCCCCGCCGCGCTTGCCGCGGTCACGACGGCGCTCGTTCCTCTGGAGACGCTGTTCCTCGCATCGGCGCTCGGTCTCGAGCGGCTGCGCGTCGCCGGACTCGGCGGAGCGGCGGTCGCGCTCGCCGGCACCGCGATCGTGTTCGGCGACCAGCTGCGCGCCGTGTCCTTTGGATCCCTCGGTGCGCTCATCGCCGGCTCGTTCTGCGTCGCCGCGGCGACGGTGGCGGCCAAGCGTTTCCCTCGCGTGCATCCTGTCCCGATGAACGGCGTCGCGATGCTCCCCGGCGTCGCGCTCCTGATGGTGCTGTCGATCGTCGCGGGCGAAGTCCGGCTCCTGCCCACGCGACCCGAGGTCGTCGTGGCGTTCGCGTACCTCGTCCTTGTCGGCTCGACCGTGCTGTTCATCGGCTTCCTCTACGTGCTCCAG
The DNA here is from genome assembly GCA_036276035.1 of Candidatus Limnocylindria bacterium. GTDB lineage: Bacteria > Chloroflexota > Limnocylindria > P2-11E > P2-11E > JACDAF01. Next base: position 5,249 of record DASUCM010000024.1, read on the forward strand.
CGGTGGACCGCGTCGGCGACGTCGTACGCGACGCTCCTGTTCCCTCTCGTGACCGCCGCGATAGGTGCCGTCCTCGCAGGCGAGGCCGTGTCACCGCAGTTCGTCGCCGGCGCCGCGCTCATCGTCGTTGGCGTATATCTCGGGGCACTCGCGCCGTCGCGGCCCGGAGGAGCGGCCCCCGTCCCAGCCTGACCGCAAGTCGCGGCCGTTATGCGAGTGAGTGGACGGCCGGCGTGTCCTCGGGGCTTCGGGCGAGCGCATCGCCGAGGAGCATCTCCTGCGGCGTGGCCTGCGGGTCGTTGCGCGGAACGCGCGCACCCGCTGGGGTGAGATCGACCTTGTGTGCCGCGACGCGCACGGTTACGTGTTCGTGGAGGTGAAGACGCGGGACGCGCGCTCCTTCGTGAGCGCGACCGAGTCGGTGACCCGGGCGAAGGTCGCGCGGCTTTCCCGGCTCGCCTGGGCCTGGCTCGCGCACGCCGGCGTTCGTGACGCCGAGTGGCGACTGCTCGTGGTCGCGGTGACGAGGCAGTCTGACGGCGACGCGGTCGAGCTCATCCCGGTGGACCGCTTCTGAGCGATCGCCACGCGCGCCGCTATCGGCGCCGCAACACCGAGAGCCCCTCGCCGCTCGCGACCTCGTCGTAGCCGAGGCCGCGGATCGCGTCGCGCTCGCGCGCGAAGCGCACGGGGTCGCGCTCGAAGGTCTGCGCGTCCGCGATGTCGAGGATGACGTAGTCCGCGTCTCCGCAGGTGTGCTGCGCCGAGTACTCGCGGATGAAGCGGCGGTGCGCGAGCTGCGCGGCGACGAAGTCCGACCCCGAGACCCGTGCGTCCGGGGGGATCGCCGCGAGGGCAGGCCGGATCGCGTCGTAGCGCGCCTCCGGAGCGAACCGCGAAGGGTCGAACTTCGGGCCGAGCGGGACGTCGCCGTACAGGAACGCGAGCGCGAGCGACGCCGCGACGATGCCGGCCGGCGCAAGGTCTCGGAGCCGGCCGCGCAGGCGCCCGAGCCCGAGGACGCCGGTCCCGACCGCGATCGGGACGAGCGTCGCCGCGTAGTGGTTCTGCAGCGAGAACTGATGCGTGTGGTCGGAGAGGAGCGTGTACGCGAGGCTCGGGAGCGCGAGCACCGCGTACGGACCGGATGCGAGCGCGAGCCCGAGCATCGGCCCGAAGATCGCGGCGACGTAGCGCAGCTTCATACGCCCGTGCTCCGCGAGGACGCCGAGCGTGCGGCCAGGGTCGGTGAGCACGGTGCGCACGATCTCGACCTCGTCGTCGCCGAGCCCCGCGTAGAACGAGGTGTAGCGGTAGTCGCCGCCGGCGAACGCGGGGATGACGACCTTCACCGCGACGACGAACCAGGTGACGCTCGCGGCACCGAGCGCGAGGCCGGGGAGCCAGCGGCGCTGCAGGAGCAGGAGGGCGGCGAAGCCGAGCGCGACGAGCGGCAGCTCCTCTTTCACGAGGAACGAGGCGACGAGCACGAGGACCGCGCGCCACGGCTGCCCGCGCGCGACGAAGACGAGCGCCCAGCCGAGGAACGGGATCGCGAACGGGATCTCGTGGAAGTCGAAGAGCGCCATCCAGCCGAGCGGCGCGATGAGGAGGTACGAGAGGACGACCGCAAGGCGCTCCGCGCCGGGGCGCAGGCGCTCACGCGCGAGGACGTAGAGCGGCCACGCGCCGAGCCCGATCGCGAGCGCCTGCAGCACGAGGAGCGTCTCGGCGCGTGGGACCGCCGCGTAGACGGGGAGCAGCGCGAGGGGCAGGAGCGAGAGGTGGCCGCCGAGGAACGACGATGGGCCGCAGGCGCCGCGGTCGAGCGTCGACTCGAAGAGGCGACCCTGGGTCGCGTTCCAATACACCTGGTCGAACACCGCGAGGTCGAAGGCCGTCGAGTTCCAGGTCAGGTGGCGGACCACCGCGAGCACCGCGTAGAGGAGCGTCCACGCGCCGGCGAGGCCGATCGCGAGCGTGGTCTCGCGGCGCTCGAGGAGCGTGCGGACGCCGCTCACGGCGCGCGCAGGCGGTACACGGGCCAGCCGATCGGCTCGATCCTCCCCGCGGGCACGTACAGGCGGAACACGACCTCGGGGATCTTCGCGACGTTCCCGCCGACGACGAAGAGCGGGTCGCCGCTGTCGAAGCCGCCCGCGAGGGCGCTCTCGAGCGGCGGTGTCACGGGGCTGTCGCGCGAGGCATCGATGAAGATGGTCGGCGGCCGCTCGGTGAGGGCAGCGGTGAGCTCGTTCACGTGCCGGATGCTCTCGTACCCGCGCGTCCAGAGCGGCGCGTACTGGTAGATGTAGCGGTTCGGCGACCGGCGGTCGGCGGTGAAGAGCACGCCCGCGCGCGACCCCCAGATGAACGCCGTGTCGCCCGGTCGCGTGTTCTCCGTGAGGTAGCGCGCCGCCGCGGCGTTCACCCCGTCCTGCGGCGTCGTCGCGACGCGGATCATGAGCGGCACCGGCCGCGCGGCCAGGAGCGCGAGGCCGAGAACGACCGCGAGCGCGGTCACCGTCGCGGCGCTCCGGCCCGCGCGCGGCGCGAGCACGGGTGCGACGTGCCGCGCGAACGCGGCGGCCCCGTAGGCCGCGAGGATGCCGAGCGCCGGCAGCGCGGCGAGCCAGTAGTACGCGTGCTGCCTGCCGGACGCGCTGCCGAGGAACGTCTCGAACGGCAGCGCGAGGAGCGCGACCGCGACGAGCCGGCGCCCGTCGGACGCGCGCGGCAGCCGCGCGCGGTCGCGGAGCGCGATCGTCGCACCCGCGAGCGCGACAAGGAGGAAGCCGCCGGAGCCGAGCAGCCGCGCGCCGTGCGCGAGCGAGTCGAGCCGTCCCGCGATGCTCACCGTCCCCGAGTACAGCGCGTTGTAGCGGACCGCCTGGTCCCAGGCCTCGCCCCAGATGCCCGCGAGGCCGAGCGCGGCACCCGCCATCGCGAGCGGGATCGCGGCCCCGAGCGCGAGCAGCCCGAGGCGGACCGCGAGCGGGCCGAGGCTGCCGCGCGCGACGCGCGTCGCGATGAGGTGCGTCCCGATCGCGAGCCAGATCCCGAGGCCCGCCGGCGTGAGCAGCGCGGCGAGGCCTGCCGTCGCGCCGATCGCGGGGGTGCGCCAGGTGCGCGTCCGGTCGCGCTCCTCGTCGAGGTAGAGCGCGAGCGCGGCGAACTGGAGCGGGCCGAGGAACACCTGGACGACGTTCATGAAGTAGCCGTCCATCAGGAGGATCCGCGGCGCGGCGAGGAGCCACGCGACCGTTCCGAAGAGCGAGGCGGGCGTGCCGAATGCGCGGGCCATCAGGCGCTGCCCGAGCACGGCCGCGACCGCGTACGCGAGCGCCTGGAGCGCCCACACGCCGAGCGGCGAGCCGCCGCCGAGGAGGAGGCCGAGCGCGTCGATCAGGTAGATGAGCGGCGGCTTGTGATCCCACACGTCGCGATAGGGGAGCCCGCCGTCGAGGAGGAGCTGCGCGGCGTAGAGGAAGACGCCCGCGTCCTCCTGCGGCGCCTTGCCGATCGGGAGGTTGGGCAGGTGGACAGCGACCGCGGCGAGGGCCACGGCGAGGGTCGCAAGCACGCGCGCATCATGCGATAGCGCGGACGGTGGGGCTGCGGTACCGCCCGGGGGTCCTATCCCTCGCGCACGCGACGAACGGAAGGCTCCAGGCAGTGACGGGGTTCGCACGCGTGACCGCCTGCGCGCTGTGGGGCCTCGAGACCGAGCTCGTGTCCGTCGAGGTCGACGTCGCGAGCGGCCTGCCGGGCTTCGACATCGTCGGCCTGCCCGATACGGCGGTGCGTGAGGCACGCGAGCGCGTGCGCGCCGCGGTCCGCAACAGCGGCTTCGAGTTCCCTCTGCGGCGCATCACGGTGAACCTCGCGCCGGCCGAGCGCCGGAAGGAAGGGACCGGCTTCGATCTCGCGATCGCGCTCGGGATCCTGCGCGCGAGCGGCCAGCTCGCGACCGACATCGCGGAGCTTTGCGTTGGCGAGCTCGCGCTCGACGGTTCGGTCCGCGGGGTGCGAGGCGTGCTCCCGCGAGCGCGACGCGCGCTGTGCGCCGGCATCCGTTCAGCTCTCGTCGCGGCGGAGAACGCGACGGAGGCAGCAGCGGCGGGCGGCGACGTCATCTCCGTTGCCACGCTGCGCGTCGCGATGGCGCACCTTGACGGCAGCGCTCGCATCGCACCGGCCGGTCCACCGCCTCCGGCGGCCGAGCCGAGCTGGGAGGTGGACCTCGCGCATGTGGTCGGGCAGGCGACACCCAAGCGCGCGCTCGAGGTCGCGGCCGCTGGCGGTCACAACCTGCTGATGGTCGGGCCGCCGGGGACGGGAAAGACGCTTCTCGCGCATGCGCTGCCCTCGATCCTGCCGCCTCCCGACCCTGAAGAGGCGATCATCGCGAGCGCTGTACACAGCGTGGCGGGGCTCGTCGACCCGGCTCGTCCGCTGCTCGGAGCGCGGCCGTTCCGCGCACCGCACCACACTGCATCGCGGCTCTCGCTCGTCGGAGGCGGCACGCCGCCGCGGCCGGGAGAGGTGAGCCTCGCCCATACGGGCGCGCTGTTCCTGGACGAGCTCACGCAGTTCTCTCCGCTCGTTCTCGACACGCTGCGCGAGCCGATGCAGGACGGCCGCGTCACGATCTCGCGCGCCGGTGCATCGGCGACGTACCCTGCGCGGTTCACCCTGGTCGCCGCGATGAACCCCTGTCCCTGCGGCAGGCGCGGGGACCCTGCCGCTGCGTGTGCCTGCCTCCCCGACGAGGTCGACCGCTACAACGCCCGCCTGTCAGGCCCGTTCCTCGATCGGATCGACCTGCGTGTGCACGTACCGCGCATCCCCTATGAGGAGCTCCGCGACGCCTCGCCGCGCGAGCGCTCGGCTGACGTCCGCGCCCGCGTGGTGGCCGCACGTCAGCGGATGGCGGCGCGTGGCCGGAGGGCGAACGCGGAGCTCACCATCGCCGAGATCCGCCGGCACTGCTCGCTCGACGCATCCGCGGAGCGTCTCGTTGCCGCGGCGGTGACCGACAGTCGACTCTCCGCACGCGGGTACCACCGCCTGCTGCGCGTGGCGCGGACGGTCGCCGACCTCGACGGGAGCGACAGGGTCGGCCGCGATCACCTTGCGTCCGCGCTGCTCCTGCGCGCGTGACGTTCCTCGCGCGCTCCGATCCGCGCTATCCGGGGCGGGCGCTCGACCTGCCGCGGCCGCCGGACCCGCTGTGGTTCGAAGGGGACGCGGCGCTGCTGTCGCGCGACTGCGTGGCGATCGTCGGGACGCGGCGGATGACGCCGTACGGCGAGCGCGTCGCGCGCGAGCTCGCGATCGCCTGTGCCGAGGCCGGCATCGTGGTCGTCTCCGGCCTCGCGCAGGGGATCGACTCTGCCGCGCACGCCGGGGCCCTCGACGCACGTGGCGAGACGGTCGCGGTGCTCGGCGAGGGTCTGGCAGCCTTCGACCCGCACGGCCGCCGCCGCCGGCTCGCCGCGCGGATCCGCGAGCGCGGCTGTCTCGTTTCCGAGTTCCCGCCGCTGATGCCGGCGCAGGGCTGGATGTTCGCGCAGCGGGACGCCACGATCGCCGCGCTGGCGCGTTGCGTGGTCGTCGTCGAGGCGCCGCACGGGTCGGGCGCGCTCATCACGGCGCGCCACGCAGTGGCGCTCGGCCGCGCGCTCTACGCGGTACCCGGCCCGCTCGGCTCGCCGCAGTCCGCGGGCACGAACGCGCTCATCGCGTCAGGCAGAGCGCGCGCGGTGACCGGTCCGGAGAGCCTCGGGCTGGTCGCCGTTGCCGCGGAGACGAGCCCGCTCCTCGACCGGCTCGCGGCGGGACCGCTCAGCCCGGACGCGCTCCGCGCAGATCCCGCGGACGTGGCGGAGCTGCTGCTCGCGGGGCGGATCGTCGCGCTCCCCGACGGGCGACTCACGCGCACCTGATGCCGGCTGCCAACGCTGCTTCGCGAGGATGGTTACTGGTTCCGCTTCCGCTCGAACGACGGCGGGGAACCGGCGCACGTGCACGTCGGCGGGAACCGGGGCCGCGCGAAGACCTGGCTCGTTCCGCGGGTCGAGGTGGCGAATTCTCGTGGCTACACTTAACGTCAGCTCGATGAGATCGTCCGCAAGGCCGAAAGGCACCGAGGCGCATGGATCGCCGTCTGGCGCCGCCACTTCGGCGAAGCCTAATGAGCCAGGGCTCGCACGTTCCGTGCGCTGCGACGACGAAGGGATCCGCGTGACACTCTCCGACGGCCGCGTCATCGCGGCTCCGCTGACCGATCGCCTTCGGCGGGCTGCGCCGTCGGAGCGCCGAGGCTGTCGCGTCGTCGATCACGGCACGGCGCTCCGCTGGGAAAGCCTGGACGAGGACCTCAGCGTCGCCGCGCTGCTCGGCGTGGCGGAAGATGCCGTCGAGAAGCTCGCGGGCTTCGTCCGCCCCCGCTAGATCTCCACGAAGTAGGTCTCGCAGGCGAGCTCGACGAGCTCCGGCGTGATCTCGACCGGCTTGTCGAGGAACCGCGCCGCGGCCGCGAGGTGGTGCATGAGGTCGCGCGGGTGGCAGGAGCGGAGCGCGATGTTCCGCTGCTTCGCGTATGCGGCGATCCATTCGGCCGCCCGCGGGTAGAAGGTGATCTTCTGCTGCTCGCAGCAGCGGCGGAGGATCTCCGCGAACTCAGCGTCCGTCGGCGGCTTCACCTCGATCTTGTACTGGATGCGCCGGAGGAACGCTTCGTCGACGAGCGAGGACGGCGTGCGGTTCGTCGCGAAGACGAGGAGCACGTCGAACGGCACCTCGATCTTCCGCCCGTCGTTCGTCGTGAGGAAGTCGACGTCACGGTCGAGCGGGACGATCCAGCGGTTGAGCAGGTCGTCCGGGGACGCGCGCTGGCGTCCGAAGTCGTCGATGACGAGCACGCCGCCGTTGGCCTTCATCTGGAAGGGCGCCTCGTGCGTCTTCGACGACTCGTCGTACACGAGGTCGAGGTCGTCGAGCGTGAGCTCTCCGCCGACCTCGACGAGCGGCCGGGTGATCGGGACCCAGCGGCGGTCGAAGCGCGCGTCGAGCGCGAGGAGCGGGTGGTGGCGGGATGGGTCGTACAGCCGGATGATCTGCTGGCCGACGAGGATCGCGTAGGGCACGACCATGCTGCCCTGGAGCAGGTTCACCAGCGACTTCGCGATCGTCGACTTGCCGGTGCCCGGGGGCCCGAAGAGGAAGATGGAGCGGCCGCTGTTGATGGCGGGACCGAGCTGCCGGATGGTCTTGTCGGGCAGGACGAGGTGGCTGAGCGCCTTCCGCACCTGCTCCATGGAGATCTTCACGTCGCCGATCGACTGCGCACGCACGCGGGTCACGTACGAGTTGAGCGGCACGGGCGCGGCGCCGATGTAGCCGTTGCGCTCCATCGCCTCGCGCGCGCGCGCCTGGCCCGCCGTCGAGAGGTCGTAGAGATAGGTCGACGCGGTGACGCCGGTGCCGCCCTTCACCTCGACGAGGTGCTCCTGCTTCAGGAAGTCGAGCGTCGGCTGCAGGACCCGCGCGAGGGGGAGGCAGAGGTTCTGCGAAAGGTCCGCGGCGGTCGTCTGGCCCTTCTGGTAGAGGAGCTTCAGCGCGAGGTCCGCGACGAGCGTCGACGGAAGGCCCGTCTCCTCGAGCGTCTGCGGCGCGAGCGGCGCCGCGGCCTCCGCCGGATGGCGCGCCCCTGCCTGGATCGTCTCGGTGGCCGTCGCCATGTCCACTTCCCCCGGGGTGTCTCAGGTCCGCCGCCGTGACGATACGGCCAACCGACCCACCCGTGTGGAGGGAACTCGGGTCGCGTGCGTCACCTGCTACCGCGCCGCCACTGGCGCGGGGCGGTCCCTAGCCGACGAATTCCCGGGCGGTCTGCTCCCAGAGCTCGGTGCAGAGCCGCAGCGACTCCTGGTCGACCCGCTCGTCGTTGCCGTGGAACATCGTCGTGAAGTCGTCGAACGTGAGGCGCTCGCTGAAGAGCCCGAACCCGTAGGCCACGGCGCCCACCCGGCGGAAGAAGCGGCTGTCGGTGCCCGCCGGCA
>DASUCM010000025.1:0-10609 GCA_036276035.1 Candidatus Limnocylindria bacterium
GTGCTGCTCGGACCGACGGGGGCGGGGAAGTCCAGCCTCATGAACGCGTTGGCTGGCGCGGCGGTCAGCCCCTCCGGCGTCCTGCGGCCGACGACGCGCGTCGCGATCGTCCTCGCGACGGACGCCGATGCGCGGCTCCTCGCCGACGGCCCGCTCCGCGGCGTGTGGTCGGTGTGCCGCCTGGTCACGGATGGCGCGCGATCCGGCGTGGCCCTCGTCGACTCGCCCGACATCGATTCCGTCGAGCGCGCGAACCGCGCGCTCGCGGACGCGCTCGTGGAAGCGGCGGACCTCTGCGTGTTCGTGACGACCGCCTCCCGCTACGCGGACCAGGTCCCCTGGGACGTCCTGCGCCGCGTGAAGGAGCGGGGCCTGCCGCTCCTCGTCCTCGTGAACCGCCTGCCGTCGGATGAGCAGGACCGCGGCGAGGTCTTCGACGACCTCTCGCGCCTCCTCGCGAAGGCGGATCTTCCCGGGCTCGACGCGGGGACCGCGCTCCTCGGCACGACCGAAGGCGAGGTCGACCCGGCTGGGCAGTCCATCACCGGCGCGGCCGTCGATACGGTGCGCGCGAAGATCGACGCGCTCGGCGCGGATCGCGAGGCGCGCCTCGACGTCGCACGCCGCGCGCTCGCTGGGGCGCTCGCGGGTCTCGCGCCGCTGGTCACCGCCATCGCGCAGGACACCGACGCGCAGGCAGCGCGGGGCGCCGAGCTCGTCGGCATCGCGCGCGAGTCCTACGCGAAGGCGCTCGAGCGGCTGCGCCAGGAGCTTCGCGACGGCCGCTTCCTCCGCGAGGAGGTGCTCCGCCAGTGGCACACCTTCGTGAATGCCGACCAGATCACGCGGTTCTTCTCGTCCGGGATCGGTCGTATCCGCGGCCTCGTGCTCGCTGCGATCCGCGGGACGCCGGAGGCGCCGGTGCAGACCGTCGAGCGCGAGGCGACGAGCGACGTGGTGACGCTCGCGCTCGGCCACGCGACCGAGGCCGCGCGCCGCACCGCGGAGCAGTGGTCCGCCCGCCCGCTCGGCGCCGAGGCGCTCGCCACCGCACCCGCGCTCTGGAGCGCGAGCCCGTCGTTCGCCGCGGACCTCGAGCCGCGCCTGCACGAGTGGGTCGCCCAGATCGCGGAGGACGTGCGGAAGCGGGGCGCGGCGAAGCGGACCCTCGCGCTCGGCGCCTCGCTCGGCGTGAACGTCGTCGGCATCGCGGTCATGCTCGGCGTCTTCGCGCACACCGCGGGGATCACCGGCACGGAGGTGGGCGTCGCGGCCGGCACGGCCTTCCTCAATCAGAAGCTGCTCCAGGCGCTCTTCGGCGAGGCCGCGATGCAGGAGATGATCGGCCAGGCCCGCGCGCGGCTCGACGTCCTGCTCGAGGAGCGCTTCGAGGCCGAGCGCGCGCGGTTCGATGCGGTCGTCTCGGGTCCGGACGACCTGCGCGTGCTCGCGCAGGCGCTGCGCGGATCCGTCGTCACGGCGTGACAGCCCCCGACCGCTCGACCGGGGTGACGCTCGCCGCGCAGCTCGACGCGCTCGCCGAAGCGATCCTCGCCGGGGAGGCGCTCGGCCTCGACGTGGCCGCCGCGGCCGCTGCGCGCGACCTTGGCCGCGAGCGGCTGCGATTCCCGGGGACGACCTACGTCCTCGCGCTCGCGGGCGGGACTGGCGTCGGCAAGTCGAGCCTCCTGAATGCGCTCGCGGGCCGCGAGGTGAGCCGCGCGGCCGCGCGGCGCCCGACGACGTCGGAGCCCGTCGCGTGGGTGCCGCGGGCGACGCGCGCCGAGACGAAGCCGCTCCTCGAGTGGCTCGGCGTCCGCGACGTGCGCGAGCACGACGACGCGCGCGCGAGCGGCGTCGCCATCCTCGACCTGCCCGACCTCGACTCGATCGCGCCCGAGCATCGCGCGCGCGTCGACGAGCTCCTCCCGCGCGTCGACGCCGTGATCTGGGTCGCGGACCCGGAGAAGTACCGCGACGCGGTGCTGCACGACGACTACATGCGGCGGTGGATGCCGCGGCTCGCGCGACAGCTCGTCGTCGTGAACAAGGCCGACCGGCTCGGGCCGGATGACGGCGAGCGCATCCGTCGCGACCTCGGCGCCGCGCTCCCGCCGATGGCGCAGGGCGCGGTCGACGTGGTGCTCGCATCGGCGACGCGCGGCGAGGCCGGCATCGACCGCGTGCGCGCGTGGATCGCCGGCGGCGCGGACGCGAAGCGGATCGTCGCGGAGCGCGTCGCCGCGGAGTCCCGGGCTGCCGTGCGCGAGCTCGCGGAGCGTGCCGGCGTCACGACGGGCGCGACACAGCTCGTCCCGCCGGCCCGCCGCGCCGAGACGCTGCGCGACATGGTCCGCGAGTCGCTTGGGGTGCTCGACCTCGCGGGCCTCGAGGGCCAGGCCATCTCCGCGACGCGCCTCGCCGCCCGGCCGCGCGGCGCCGGACCGCTCGGCCCGCTCACCGCCGCGATCTACCGCTGGAGCGGCCGCGCCCAGGTGAAGGCGGAGCCGTCCGGCTACCTCCATCGCTGGCGCGAGCGCGGCGCGCTCGCCCGGGTGCTCCAGCCTGTGCGCGCGCTCGTGGGCGACGCCCTCGCCGCGGCGCCGCCCGCGCTCCGTCCTCGCATCGCGTCCTCCGTCGACGCGAACGCGCTCGACGGGAGAGTGGCCTCCGCCCTCGATGCGGCCGCGGCGGTCCCGCTCGGCGAGCCGCCGACGAGCTTCGTCTGGGTGCTCTTCGGCTTCGGCCAGTACCTCGTCACGGCGACGCTCGTCTTCGCGGCGCTCTGGATCGCGGTCATCGCGTTCGGTCAGGTGGACGTGGCGTCCGCGGTGCTTCCGGTCCTCGGGCCGGTGCCCACGCCGCTCCTCCTGCTCGCCGGCGCGCTGATCGCCGGCTACATCCTCGCGCGGCTTCTCGGCTCGCACGCGCGCTGGCTCGGCGCGCGCTGGGCGCGGCGGATGCGGCGCGCGATCACGGCCGAGCTCGAGCCGCGTCTCGAGGCCGCGGCGCTCGCCCCGCTCGACGCGATCGAGGCTGCCCGCGTCCGGCTCGCCCGCGCGCATGCCGTCGCGCGCGCTGGCGCGCAGCCGGTGTGACACTCCGCGCACCGAAGGAGGACGAGATGCCCGCATTCGTCATCGCGCAGATCGAGGTCACCGATCCGGAGGGCTACGCCGAGTACGCCAAGGGCGTGCCGGCGACGATCGAGCAGTACGGCGGCCGCTACATCGCCCGGGGCGGCAAGATCGAGCGGCTCGAGGGCGAAGGCGCCGCGAATCGCATCGCGATCGTCCAGTTCCCCTCGATGGAGCAGGCGCGCCGCTGGTACGACTCGGCCGAATACCGCCCCTTGCGTGCGATCCGGCAGGCGAACTCGCGGGGCGTGATCACCCTCACGGAGGGTCTGCCCGCGTAGCTGAACTGGCCCGTGGCGCGGCGGGTAACCTTTCCACATGGCCACCGGCTTCCGGGCCTCCGCATCGAGCGACGCCGTCGTGCGGCGCGGCGACTTCGTCGCTCCCGTCATGAACGAGGTCCGCAAGGTCATCGTCGGCCAGGACTACCTCATCAACCGGCTCATGCTCGGGCTCCTCTGCAACGGTCACCTCCTCATCGAAGGCGTCCCGGGCCTGGCCAAGACGCTCGCGGTGAAGACGCTCTCCGACACGATCGACGCCGGCTTCCGGCGCATCCAGTTCACGCCCGACCTGCTCCCTGCCGACCTGAACGGCACGATGATCTACAACCCGCAGGACCAGACCTTCCGCGCGCGGCAAGGTCCGATCTTCACGGACATCCTCCTCGCGGACGAGATCAACCGTGCCCCGCCGAAGGTCCAGAGCGCGCTCCTCGAGGCCATGCAGGAAAAGCAGGTGTCCATCGGCGGGACGACGTACCCGCTGTCGGACCTCTTCACCGTGCTCGCGACGCAGAACCCGATCGAGCACGAGGGCACCTACCGGTTGCCCGAGGCGCAGGTCGACCGCTTCATGATGAAGGTCGTCATCGGCTACCCGACGCAGCAGGACGAGCGCGCGATCATGGACCGGCAGACCGCCCTCACGCCGCCGTCGGCGAGCAAGGTGACGAACCCCGCGGCGATCCTCGCCGGCCGCGCCGCTGTGCGGCAGGTCCACATGGACGACCGCGTGAAGGACTACGTCGTGCGTCTCGTGTTCGCGACGCGCGAGCCCACGGAGTTCAAGCTCGCGGAGATCAAGCCGTGGATCGCCTTCGGCGCGTCGCCGCGCGCGACTATCTTCATCTCGCTCGCCTCGCGCGCACACGCGTTCCTCGAGGGGCGCGACTACGTCCTGCCCGACGACGTGAAGGCCGTCGCGCTCGACGTCATGCGCCACCGCCTCATCGTCACCTACGAGGCCGAGGCCGAGTCCATCACGCCGGAGACCGTCATCCAGACCGTGCTCGACCGCGTACCGGTCCCGTAATGGCGCGCGCCACCGGCAGCGCGGCCCGGCCGCAGACGGAAGCTGCGGTGAGCGCCGAGGTCCTGCGGAAGATCAAGCAGGTCGAGATCAAGGCGCGCATCCTCGCCGACCAGCTCCTCCTCGGCAGCTACCGCAGCGTCTTCCGCGGCTGGGGCCTCGACTTCGAGGAGGTCCGCGAGTACGAGCCCGGCGACGACATTCGCAGCATCGACTGGAACGTCACGGCGCGGATGAACGCGCCGTACATCAAGAAGTTCCGTGAGGAGCGCGAGCTGAACGTGTTCGTGCTCGTCGACATGTCCGCCTCGTCGTGGTTCGGCACGGCCCAGCAGAGCAAGCGCGACCTCGCGATCGACGTCGCAGCCCTCCTCGCGTTCGCGGCCATCCGCAACAACGACCGGCTCGCGCTGGTCCTCTTCTCGGACAAGGTGCAACGCTACGTGCCGCCGCGCACTGGCCGCGACCACCTCCTGCGGGTCATCCGCGACCTCCTGTTCGAGCCGCCCCGCCGCACGCGGACCGACCTCGCCGCGGTCTCGCGGTTCGTCTCGAACGTCACGAAGAAGCGCAGCGTCGTCTTCCTCATCTCGGACTTCCTCGACCAGGGCTTCGAACCGCCCCTGCGGCGTCTCGGCCAGAAGCACGACGTGGTCGCCGTGACGCTGAACGACCCCCGCGAGTCGTCGCTGCCCCGCATCGGCGTCATCGGGCTCGAGGACGCCGAGACCGGCCAGCTCGTCTACGTGGACACGGACGCGGCCGCGGTGCGGGAGGCGTACGCCGCCGCAGCGCGCCTGCGGCGCGCGGAGCGTGTCCGATCCTTCGGGCGGATGCGACTCGACGCGGTCGACCTCTCCACGGACCGGCCGTACGTCCCTGCGCTCATGACGTTCTTCAACGCGCGGTCGAGGCGCGCGTGAGGACGCTCGCGCTCGCGCTCGTCGTCCTCATCTCGCTCGGCAGCCCAGCGTCGGCCGATGGGCCGGTCACGGTGTCCTCGACCATCGACCGCGACGTCATCACGATCGGGGACCCCGTCGTCCTGGCGCTGACCGTCGAGCTCGCCCCGGGCTGGACCGTCGCCGACCCGGGTGTCCCGCGCGCGCTCGGCGAGTTCGAGATCCTCGAGACGGAGCCGGCGCAGCAGACGCGTCTGAACGGCGGCGTGACGCGCTTCGTGTTCCGCTACCGGATGAGCGCGTACCGCGTCGGAGAGCAGGAGCTCCCGCCCATCGAGGTCTCCTTCGCGGGGCCAGGCGGCGCGACGGGCACTGCGAGCACGACCCGCCACGTCGTGCGCGTGCAGAGCGTGATCCTCCCCGAGGAGAACGCGCAGGACATCAAACCGCTGAAGCCGCAGCTACCGCTGCCCGGCCTCCTCGCGAGCGAGCTCATGCGGCTCGTGTTCGCCGCTGCCGGCGCGGTCGCCGTCGTGCTTCTCGTGCTGTTCGCGCTCTGGTACTTCCGCCGCCGGAACGCGCCGGTGCCCGACGGCCTCACGCCCGCGCAGCGCGCGCTCGCCGAGCTCGAGAAGCTCGCCGCGCTCCAGCTCCCCGACAAGGGCCGCTACACCGAGCACTACGAGCGCATGACCGCGATCCTCCGCGCCTACGTCGCCGAGCAGTACCGGCTGCCAGCCGGCGAGCGGACACCGCGCGAGCTTCGCGTCGAGATGGAGCGGGCCGGCGTCGACCCGCAGCAGCGCGCGGCGATCTTCGAGATCCTGCGCGAGGGCGAGGTCGTGCGCTTCCACAGCGGCAAGACCTACCCGGCACATGCCCGGAACGCCCTCGGATCGGCGCTCTCCGCGATGCAGCGCGCGGCGGCGTCGGAGCAGTACGCCGTCGCGACCGTGCGGGCCGACCCGTGATCGTCGCGGGCTGGCGCTTCCGCGACCCCGAGGCCCTCGTGCTGCTCGGCCTCGTCGTCGCCATCCTCGCCTACGTCGCCCTCCGGGAGCGCGGCGCCCGCGGCGGCGTGCTCTTCTCGTCCGTCGCGCTGCTGCCCCCGCTCCGCCGCAGCTGGCGCATGCGCCTGCGCGGGCTGCTCGTGCCGCTCCGGGTGCTCGCGGCCGTGCTCCTCATCGTCGCGCTCGCGCGTCCGCAGATCGGCCACGCCGCGTTCGAAACGGTGGCGCAGGGCATCGACATCGTCCTCGCCATCGACACGTCGTCGTCCATGAGCGGCAATGAGCTCGGGAGCCGCAACAAGCTCGAAGTGACGAAAGGCGTGATCCGCGACTTCCTCGGGGGACTGAAGGATCACCGCGTCGGCATCGTCATCTTCAGCGGCGAGGCGATGGTGCTCAGCCCGCTGACCCTTGACTACGAGGCCGCGCGCCGTCTCGTCGCGCCGCTCGAGCCCGGCAAGCCGCTGCGGGACGGCACGGCCATCGGCACCGGCCTCGCGACGTCGGTGAACGTCCTGCGCGACTCGCAGGCGGCGTCGCGGGTCATCGTCCTGCTCACGGACGGCGAGAACAACGCGGGCCAGATCCAGCCGCTCGACGCCGCGAACATGGCGCGCCTGCTCGGCGTCCGCGTGTACACCATCGGCGCGATCGGCGCCCGGCCCGCCACCGGCGGCCTCGGGATCCCGGTCGATGAGGAGCTCATGAAGCGCATCGCCGGAATGAACGAGGGGCAGTACTACCGCGTGAACGACGAGAGCGCGCTCGCGGAGGTCTACCGCGAGATCGAGTCGCTCGAGAAGACGCGGGTCGGCGTCCGTCGCAGCACCCAGTACGCGGACACCTACCTGCTGTTCCTCGTGCCCGGCGCCGTGCTCCTCATCATCGAGATGCTCCTCGCGGCGACGGTCTTCCGGCGGTCGCCGTGACACAGCAGGTCGGCCTGCTCCGGCCGGAGCTCCTCGTGCTCCTCGTCGCGGCGCCGGTCCTCCTCCTGCTCCTGCTGCTCGGCGATGTCGCGCGCCGTCGCGCGCTCCTCGCGTTCGCGGGACGCGGCGCGTCGTTCGTCGCGCGCAGCTCCGCACGACGCCGGCTGAAGGTCCTGCTCGCCGTCCTCGCGATAGCGGCCGCGTCGTTCGCGGCCGCGGGACCGTACGTCGACGTGCGGGAGCGGGACGTGAAGCACCTCGGCGTCGACCTCGTCATCGCGGTCGACATCTCTCAGAGCATGGCCGTGCGCGACGTGTCGACGGACCGCCTGCGGCTCGCGCGTGACGCCGTCGAGACGCTCGGCACGCGCCTCGTCGGGAGCCGCATCGCGCTCGCGCTCTTCGCGAACGAGGGTGTCGTGCGGTACCCCGCCACGACCGACCCCGAGCTCCTCGGCCGCGTGCTCGACAACTCGGCGAAGGGTTACCGCCTGCCGGCGGGTTCGTCGCTGAAGGCGGGCCTCGCGGCGGCGCTCGGCGGGTTCCCCGACGCGGTCCGCGACTCGCCGGCGAAGAAGGCCGTCGTCGTCATCTCGGACGGCGAGTACCCGGCCGGCGACACGCCGGACCTCGCGCCGTACAAGGAGCGCAACATCAGGATCTTCGCGCTCGGCGTCGGCACGACGGCGGGCGGTCAGATCCCGACGTACGACACCGAGGGCCGGCCGACCGGCAGCGTGCGCGGCCCGGATGGGCGGCCCGCGATCAGCCGGCTGAACGAGGACACGCTGCGCGCGGTGGCGCAGGAGACCGGCGGCACGTACTGGCAGCACACCGGTGCCGACGGCTCCGTCCCCGAGCTCGTGCGCGAGCTGCGCGCCCTCGACACCTCCGAGATCGCGTCTGACGCCGGCCTCATTCCCGACGACCGCTACCAGCTGGTGCTCGCGCTCGCGATCGCGCTTCTGCTCATCGAGTGGATCGTCGACGATCGGGCGCCGATGCCCGCACCGCGCAGCGCACGTCCCGCGCCGCGCGTGCGGCGGCGGGTGCGGCTGCCTCGCGTGCCGTGGGCGCGTCCCGCGGCCCTCGTGCTCGCCGCGGTCGTCGCCGGCACGTCGTGCACCGACCCCTATGCGGAGCAGAACCAGGCGGCGAATACGCTCTTCGCGCGCGGCGACTATCGCGGCGCGCTCGCGCGGTACCGCGACCTCCAGCGCGAGCGCGACGACCTGCCGCAGCTCTCGGTGAACGCGGGCAACACGCTCCACCGGATGCAGGAGTACCCGCGCGCGCTCACCGATTACGCGATCGCGGCGAGATCGACGGACGGCCGCGTGCTGCTGAACGCGCTCTACGGCCGCGGCAGCACGCTCTTCCGGCAGGGGAAGCTCGACGAGGCCCGCGAGGCGTTCAAGGACGCGCTGCGCGCGGACCCGACCGACCGCGATTCGAAGTTCAACATCGAGGTCATCGACCGGCTGCAGGGCCGCGTCCCGGGCGGGCAGGACGGCGGGCCGCAGCCGCAGCCCGGGGCGTCGGGCCAACCCGGGCAGCCGGGCCAGCCCGGCCAGCAGCCTGGGACGAGCCCGAACCCCGGCCAGCAGCCCGGCGGGCAGCCCGGCGCGAGCGGATCGCCCGCGCCCGGGAGCCAGCCCGGCTCGACGCCCGGCCAGACCCTCGACCGCGCGCTCCTCGAGTTCCGCCGCAACCTCACCGAGGCCGACGCGCTCCGCCTCCTCGACGCGCTCGCGGGCGAGCAGCGCGGCGTCGAGGGTCTGGTCGAAGGAGAGTCGCGCGGCGGCGACCGCCAGCAGCCCTACTAGCCTCGCCCGATCGCGGTCTGCGGGTGCGCCTTTACCCGATCGCCTTCGCGACCTCGAGGCCGAGCCGCACGCTGTAGTTCGTGCCGCGGTCCTCCGGGTAGATCTGCGTCGTGTTCGCGACGAAGACGCCGGGCAGCGGGGTCGCGTAGGGGAGGATGCGGTGCCGGTTCCCGAGCCGGGGGATCGGCTGCGCCGCGTCCTCGCGGAAGGACCAGGCGCGCATCACGTCGTCCTCGCCGAAGCCGGCGCCCATGCGCGCGAGCTGCTGCACGTAGTGCGCAAGGAGCCCGTTCGTGTCGAGGCGGGTGAGCGGATCGTTCGCGGCCACGTAGTTGGAGACGTAGAGGTAGCGCGCCGGGTAGCGCTCGGCCGGCACGAGGTTCGTGTGCTCGACGACACCGAGGAACGGGACATCCGCCTCGCCGACGTTCACCCAGTAGGTGTCGCTGAACGGCCGCCGGAGCTCGAGCAGGAGGACGACGGCGGTGCGGTACGTCCAGTCGTCAAGCCGCTTCAGGTATTCCCCGGGCCACGGCGCGAGGGAACGGGCGATGTGCGTCGGCGTGGTGAGGAGCACGAGGTCCGCGGTCGCGTCGAGCGCCGGATCGGCGGCGCTCGTGCCGGCCGGCCTGCGGTACGCGCCCGGGCCCGCGGTGCGCAGCCGCCACCCGCCGTCCCGCGCGTCCGCCGCCGTCGCCGGTTCGATCGCGACGACCTCGCGATCGACGTGGATGCGGCCGCCCTTCGCGCGGATGTCGTCGGCGAGCGCGACGCAGATCGCGCGGAACGAGCCGCTCGGATAGCCCAGCAGCTCGCGTCCCGCCTTCGCGCCCTCGAGCCGTCGGCGGAGCGTGAGCTTCGACCAGAGCCACGCGAGCGGGATCGTCGGTGCGTCGTCGCCGAACTTGCCGAGGAGCAGCGGCAGCCAGACGCCGCGGTACGCGCGTTCCCCGCACGCTTGGCGCAGCCACTCGGCGGCGCTGATGTCGTCCATGCGCTCCCAGTCGTCGCGCCGCGTGAGACGCACGACCGCGAGCCCGAGCCGCACGCGGTCCGCCAGGGGCAGCGGTCCGTACGACAGCAGGTCGCGGGGCGTCGTGAACGGCCAGATCCGGCCGCGCGCGTACATCCCGACGGTCGAGCGGTGCCACTCGAGCTGGCCCGGCAGGAGCTCCTCGTGCAGCTCGATCATGTAGCGGTCGCTCTCGAAGAGGTGGTGGTAGTACCGGTCGAGGTAGACACCGTTGCCGAGGTCGAACGCGCTCGCCTGGCCGGCGACGTCGGGCCAGCGCTCGTACAGGTCGACGGCGTGGCCGCGGGCGAGGAGCGCGCGCGCGGCCACGAGGCCGGTGACTCCCGCGCCGACGATCGCTACGCGCACGCCGATAGGATGCGCGAGCGGTGAGGGTCCAGCACGCGGGCGATGTCGTGCGCTCGCGGGCGGAGTACGCCACGCGGCGTGGCGCGAACCTCCGCTTCCTCCTCCGCAAGCGG
>DASUCM010000026.1:0-2040 GCA_036276035.1 Candidatus Limnocylindria bacterium
GCTGGTGGGAGGTGCATCGCCGCGACGTCCCGTATGAGGCCGCGCTCTACCTGCTCGGCGCCCTCGCCGCGGTCACCGTGGGCCAGGAGGCGCTGGCCCTCGTGCTCTTCGCCGTGCCGATGGGCGCGATGCTGGTGTCGCTGCGCGAGACCGCGCGCGTGCGCGAGCAGACCCGCGCCGCGATCCTCGAGCTCGCCGACCTCATCGACCTCCGCGACCCGTACACGCACGGCCACTCGCAGCGCGTCGCCGCCCTGGCCGAGCGGCTCGCCCGCCGCATGAAGCTCGAGGCCACGCAGGTGGCGCTCATCCGCGATGCCGCGCGAGTCCACGACATCGGCAAGATCGGCACGAACGACCTGGTCCTGCTGAAGCAGGGGCCGCTGAACGACGAGGAGCGCGCCGAGATGCAGCGTCACGTGGAGATCGGCCACCGCCTGCTCGCGCACATCCCCGAGTTCTTCGAGGGAGCAGAGCTCGTGCTGGCGCACCACGAGCGCCACGACGGCAAGGGCTACCCGCGCGGCCGGAAGGGCGACGAGCTGCCCCTGGAGGTCTCGGTCATCTCGGTCGCCGACAGCTACGACGCCATGACCACCGACCGGCCGTATCGCCGCGGGATGCCGTGGGAGAAGGTGCGCGAGGAGCTCGTGCGCGGCCGCGGCACGCAGTGGCGCGAGCGCGCCGTGGACGCGTTCCTCGCGATGATCGAGGAGGATCGGAGCGGCACGGCCCTAGCGGAGCTGCCCCTTCGGCGGGGGCTGGCAGCGCGGGCAGAGGTACATCTCCTCAAGGCCGTGGCGCGTGCGGACGATCCGCGCACCGCAGCGCGGGCAGGGCTCGCCGGCGTGGCCGCGGACGTTCATGTGCGTCCGCACCTTCGTTCCGAGCTCCGGAGGCAGCTGCCCCTCGACGATCTCGGCCGCGCGCTCCAGCGTCGCCCGTAGCGCACCGCGGAGCCGGTCGAGCTCACCCTCGTCGAGCGAGCCCACGCGGCGCTTGGGGTGCAGCTTCGCGGCCCACAGGATCTCGTCGGCGTACGCGTTCCCGATGCCGGCGATGAACGCGCCGTCCATGAGCAGGTTGCGCAGCTCGCGCCGGGTGGACCTCGCGCGACGGGCGAACTCGTCGGCGGTCCAGTCCAGCGCGCCGGCCTCCGCGCCCTGCTCGCCGTACTGGGGGACCTCCCGCTCGCTGGCGCCCGGCGCGAGGAGGTAGACCTTCCCCATCCGCGTGTCGTCGCGATAGCGCAGGTCGATCCCGTTCGCGAACGTGAGCGCGAAGGCGGTCCGCGCGCGGATCTTCGTCGCCGGCGGCACGAGGTCGAAAAGGCCGGAGAGCATCGGGTTCACCACCAGGCGTGTCCCGTCGTCGAATGCGAACACGAGGAACCGACCTCGATGCAGGACCTCCGCGAGCACGCGCCCGGTGAGCGCCGCTTCGAGCGGTCGCGTCGCGCGGAGCACCAGCGGGTCGTGGACGCGCACCGCGGTGACACGTTCGCCTCCGATCGCGCTGGCGATCCGCCCGCGCAGGACATGGAGGTCGGGCCACTCGGGCACGCCTAATCCTTCACCGCGTCCAGCCAGCGCGGCTCGGGGAGCGCGAGGCGGCGGGCCGCCCAGCGGAGCGAGGCCTTCAGCTGGCGGCGCTGGATCGAGCGGATGCGCGGCAGGCCCGGCATGGGCGGACGCCAGGCCCGGTCGGCGAAATACCCGGCGATCCCCGCGACCGATCCGTCGAGCTCCGGAGCGCGCAGCGGCAGGATCTCCTCGTACCACGCGATGACACGCTCGGGGGCCGGCCCGCCCTCCGCGGCCACCGCCTGCGCGAACGCGGCGGTGTCGAACTCCGCGGGGCCGACGCTCGCGAACGGCCAGTCGAACATCACCATGCGCTCACCCACCAGGCGCACGTTGTCGGACCGCGTGTCGAAGTGCAGCAGCACGAACGGGCGGCGCGAGCGGACGACGCGGCGCTCGGTCTGGCGCAGGATCGGGAGCGCGACGTCGAGCCACTCGCGCGCCTCGTCCGCGCGAC
>DASUCM010000027.1:0-10896 GCA_036276035.1 Candidatus Limnocylindria bacterium
CTCGTTCCCCTGCAGCCGGAGCACCTGGGCGAGCAGCGCGCACTTCGCCCTCGCGACCTCGGGCTTGCCCGCGTCGCGCACGATGTCGACGAGCAGGAGCTGCGCCTCGTGCGGCGCGATCTCGCTCGAGATGAGCTGCAGCAGGAGATCGGACGCCGCGTGCGTGCGCCCCTCGAGGAGGTGCCACTCCGCTGCCTCGAGCGCGACGGCCGCCGCCCGCGGGTCGCGCCGGGCGATGAGCCGCGCCGCACGCTGCTCGGCGGTCGACGGATCCTGCGGCTCGTCGGGCTCCGGCTCGGGCTCCGGCTCCACCGGCCGCAGGTCCTCGAAGCTCGCGGGGCGCTCGAGGGCCGCGCCGTTCGAGCCGTCCTCCGTCATCGCCTCGGACGCGCGGCTGGGCGTGACGCCGTTGCGCTCCGCGAGGTCGACGAGGCGCGGGTGCGCCCCGAAGCGCTCGAGCGCGTACTCGATCTCGCGCTTCGCGTGGTCGACGTTGCCGATGACGAGCTGGCCGTCGACGTAGCGGTGCAGCTCGCTCACGGCGGCGTCGAGGTCGCCGGCGAGCGCGAGCGCCGCGGAGAGACGGCGGTGCGAGCCGTGGTCAAGGGGGTCGAGCGCGAGCGCGTCGCGCAGCAGCGCGATCGCGGCGTCGCGGTTGCCGGCCTTCGCGAGGCCGGACGCGCCCTCGCGGAGGATCGCCACCGCACCGGGCCGGTCCTCGAGCTCGATGAGGACCTTCGCGAGACCGCGGTAGCCGCCGTCCTGGCCGGGGAACTTCGACACGAGGTAGCGGAACTGCTCCTCGGCCTGACGCAGGCGCCCGCCCTGCAGGCTCTTGAGGCCCGAGGCGAGCGCGACCTTGTAGTTGAAGTCCTGCGCGGCCCTCATCGGGCCTGAGTGTGCGCTCCCGCTAGCGCTTCGTGAACTGCGGGGCCTTGCGGGCCCGCTTCAGGCCGGGCTTCTTGCGCTCCTTCGCCCGGGGGTCCCGGGTGAGGAGGCCCGCCGCGCGGAGCGCCGTCCGGTGCGTCGCCTCGGCCTGCAGGAGCGCCCGCGCGATGCCGTGGGAGATGGCGCCGGCCTGCCCGCTGTCGCCGCCGCCCTCCACCTTGACCATGGCGTTGAAGCGGCGGGCGGTGTTCGTCGCGCCGAAGGGCGCCGAGGCGATCTCGGCGAGGCCGTCGCGCCCGAAGTACTCGTCGAGGGGCTTGCCGTTCACGATGACCGCGCCGTCACCCGGCACCAGGCGCACCCGCGCGATGCTCGTCTTGCGACGGCCGGTCCCCTGGAAGAACGGTGATGCCTTCATGCCTTCTTCGCCTCCTCGATCGCCTCGGGTCGCTGCGCCTTGTGCGGGTGCTCGGGGCCGGCGTAGATGAAGAGCTTGCGCATCATCTGCTCGCCGAGCCGGTTGCGCGGCAGCATGCCGCGCACGGAATGCCGCACGACCTCGGTCGGCCGGCGCTTCAGCAGGTCCTCGAGCGACTCGGCGCGGTAGCCGCCCGGGTAGCCGGAGTGGCGCGAGTAGAACTTGTCCGTGAGCTTCTTGCCGGTCACGCGGATCTTCGCCGCGTTCACGATGACGACGGGGTCGCCCGTGTCGAGGTGCGGCGTGAAGGTCGCCTTGTGCTTGCCGCGCAGGAGCGTGGCGACCCTCGTCGACAGGCGGCCGAGCGTCGCGCCGTCCGCGTCGACGACGCGCCACTGCCGCGAGATCTCTCCCGCTTTCGTCGCGTGCGTCTTCTGGCCGGCGCCGACGATCGTCCGCGCACCGGCGACCGTCCTCGGCACCGCCCTCGTCCGCTTCTTCTTCTCAGTCGTCGTTGTCGTCGTCATCGTCCTCGCTCCGCCGCTTCTGTCGTTCGCCATATTCCACGCTGACCAGGCACAGACCCCGCGCCGGCGCGCTCGGTCCCGCGCTCGCGCGGTCCCGCGACGCCGTGATCCGCTCGATCTCGTCCGGCCGGAGCTTCCCCCGCCCGATCCAGATCATCGTGCCGACGATCCCGCGGACCATCCCGCGGAGGAACGCGTCGGCCGTGATCTCGAATCGGAGCAGGCCGCCGTCGGCCGTCCACTCCGCCCGCCGCACCTCGCGCACGCCGCCCTCGCCCGCGGCGAAGGCGCCGAAGTCGCGACGCCCGACGAGCGCCGTTGCCGCCCGCCGCATCGCGTCCACGTCGAGCGGTCCCGGGAGCCAGTGCTCGCGGTGCCGCTCGAGCGGCTCGTGCTGCGGCGCGCAGCGGATCCGGTATTCATATGTGCGTCCCGTCGCCGAGAACCTGGCGTGGAATCCCTCCCCCGCCGGCTCCAGCGCCGAGACCGCGATGTCCTCGGGAAGGAGGGCGTTGACCCCCCGTCCCATCGCCGTTCCGTCCAGCGCGCTCGCCGTCCGGAAGTTGATCACCTGTCCTGTCGCGTGGACCCCCGCGTCGGTCCGCCCCGCTCCGGTGACCCGCACCGGCTCGCCGCAGATCTCCGCGAGCGAGCGCTCGAGCTCGCCCTGCACGGTCGGCGCGTTCGGCTGGATCTGGAACCCGGCGTACCGGGTGCCGTCATAGCCGACCGTCGCTCTCCAGTTCTTCGCCTAGGCACCCGCCTTCGTGGTCTTTTTGATAGGCGCAGCCGCTTTCTTTGCCGTCGTCTTCTTCGCGGCGGTCGTCTTCTTCGCCGGCTGCTCCGCGTCGTCCGCCTTCGCGGCGCGGCGCGGGATGCGCAGACGGCGCTTCGGCTTCGCCTCCTCGGCGGCGGCCTCGTCGACCGCCTTCTGCTCGTCGACGCCCGGCATGAGCTCGATGAGCATCACCGGCGCCGAGTCGCCGACGCGGCGGCCGAGGTGCGTGATCCGCGTGAAGCCCGAGGTGCGGTCCGGGTAGCGCTGGGGCAGGTCGTCGAAGACCTTCTCGACGATCTCCGGCTCGAAGAGGAAGGCCGTCGCGCGGCGGCGCGCCGCGAGCGAGCCGTCCTTGCCGAGCCCGATCATGCGGTCCACCAGGCGGCGGACCTCCTTCGCCTTCGCCTCGGTCGTCTTCACGCGCTCGTACCGCAGGACGGACAGCGTGAGGTTGCGGAGCATCGCCTTGCGGTGCGCCGACGGCCGGCCGAACGTACGGAGGTGGGTCTGGTGCGGCACTAGCGCTCTTCGTCCTTCAGGGTGCCGAGCGTGTCGTCCGCGTCGCCGCGGAGCTCGCCGGCCTCACCGCGCAGCTCGTCGATCTCGTCGTCGGACTCGGCCAGGTCCTCGACGTCCTCGACGGTCCCGTTCTCGCTCTCGTCGCGGACCGGGGCCTCGATGAGACCGCGCGCCGCGAGGCGCTCCTTGATCTCGTCGAGCGACTTCTTGCCGAAGTTGCGCATGCGGAGAAGCTCCTCGTCCGGCGTCTGGAGCAGCTGGCCGACCTTCGTGATGCCGTGGCGCTTCAGCGAGTTGAAGGCGCGCTGCGGCAGGTCGAGGTCCTCGATCGGCATGTCCGAGATGCCCGACGGCAGCGCGCCCGGGGCGGCCGCGGCCGGCTGCTGGAAGGCCGCCTGCGAGCGGGTCAGGCCCTGGAACAGCGAGAACTGCTGCACGAGGATCTGCGCGCCCTGGGCGACGGCCTCGTCCGGCGGCGTCGTGCCGTCGGTCCAGACCTCGATGATGAGGCGGTCGTAGTTCGTGACCTGCCCGACGCGCGTGTTCTCCACGTGGAAGTTCACGCGCTTCACCGGGGAGAAGAGCGCGTCGATCGGGATGACCCCGATCGGCAGGCCCTCGCGGCGGTCGCCCGAGGTGAAGCCGCGGCCGGTCTCGACCGTGAGCTCCATCCAGAGCGATGCCTCGGGCTCGAGCGTCGCGATGTGCGTCTCGGGGTTCACGATCTCGATGTCGCTCGTGGTCTGGATGTCGCCCGCGGTGACGTCACCGGGGCCCTCCTTCTCGAGCGTGAGCGTGACCGGCTCGCCCGCGAACGAGCGCAGGCGGATGTTCTTCAGGTTGAGGACGATCTGGACGACGTCCTCCTTCACGCCGGGGACCGTCGAGAACTCGTGCGCGACGCCGCGGATGCGCGCGGCCGTCACGGCCGCGCCCGGCAGCGAGCTCAGGAGCACGCGGCGGAGCGAGTTGCCGAGCGTCGTGCCGTAGCCCGACGAGAGCGGCTCGCATACGAACTTGCCGTAGCGGTCGTCGCCCTCGAGGCGCTCGATCTTCGGGTATTCCAGCTCTACAGACATGGTCATGGGTGTCTCTCCTCTAGTGGCGCGGGCTAACGGGAGTAATGCTCGACGATGAGCTGCGTGTCGACCTGCGCTTCGATCTGGCCGCGCTCCGGCGCGGTGATGACCTTCGCCGTGAACGCCTCGGGGTCGACCTCGAGCCAGCCGGGTCGCGGCTGCGTCTTGGCCCAGGCGAGGACGTCCTTGAAGTACTGCGAGGACTTGCTCGACTCGTGCACGGCGACGAGGTCGCCGGCCTTCACCGTGCGGCTCGGCGTCTTCGAGCGGCGCCCGTTCACCGTGATGTGCGCGTGCGTCACGAGCTGGCGCGCCTGCGCGCGCGACTTCGCGAAGCCCGAGCGGTACACGACGTTGTCGAGGCGCGCCTCGAGGAGCTCGAGGAGCTGGTCGCCCGTCGCGCCGGTCAGCTCGTCGGCGCGGTCGAACGTGCCCTTCATCTGGCGCTCCATGACCCCGTACATGCGCCGCGCCTTCTGCTTCTCGCGGAGCTGCAGCGCGAAGTCGGAGACCTTGCGCCGGCGCTGCTGGTGCATGCCGGGCGGCGAGGGGCGCTTCTCGAAGGTGCACTTCGTGACGCACTTCTCGCCCTTCAGGTAGAGCTTCATGCCCTCGCGGCGGCACTGGCGGCAGCGCGGGCCGGTGTATCGAGCCACGTTCCCTCCCCTAGACCCGGCGCCGCTTCGGTGGGCGGCAGCCGTTGTGCGGGATCGGCGTCACGTCGGTGATCGCCGTGACCTCGAGGCCCGCCGCCTCGAGCGCGCGGATCGCGGCTTCACGTCCGGCGCCCGGACCGCGGACGAAGACCTCGACCGTGCGCATGCCCTGCTCGATCGCCTTGCGCGCCGCGTTCTCGGCGGTGATCTGCGCCGCGTACGGCGTGCTCTTGCGCGAGCCCTTCCAGCCGGACGCGCCGGCGGACGACCACGCGATCACCTTCCCGGTGACGTCGGTGAGCGAGACGATCGTGTTGTTGAAGGACGCCTTGATGTGCGCGTGCCCGCGCGGCACGACGCGCTTGTCGCGCTTGCGGCGGACGCGCTCCGGCTTCTGGGTGGCCTCGCCGCCCTCGGCCTTCGCCGGGGCGTCGCCCTTCTTCGGACGCTCGGCACGCGCCGGCTTGTCGGGGGCCGCGCTCTTCTCCTGTGCCATTAGGTCTTCGCCGCCGCTTTCTTCTTGCCGGCGACCGTCTTGCGCGGACCCTTGCGCGTGCGCGCGTTCGTGCGGGTGCGCTGGCCCTTCGTCGGCAGACCCTTGCGGTGGCGGAGGCCGCGGTACGAGCCGATCTCCTGGAGGCGCTTGATGTTCAGCGCGACCTCGCGGCGGAGGTCACCCTCGACGGTGAAGGTGCGGTCGATGATCTCGCGGAGCTTGGAGACCTGGGCCTCGGTGAGGTCGCGCACGCGGATCGCGCCGTCGACGCGCGCCTCGTCACAGGTGCGCTTCGCCGTCGCGGGTCCGATCCCGTAGATGTAGCGGAGCGACACGTCCACGCGCTTGTCGCGCGGGATGTCGACGCCAGAGATGCGTGCCATGCCCTCTCCTTACCCCTGCCGCTGCTTGTGCTTCGGCTCGGAGCAGATCACGAGGATCACGCCCTCCCGCCGGATGATCTTGCACTTGTCGCAGCGCTTCTTGACGCTCGCCCGGACTTTCACTAGTACCTCACCCTTCGCGTGATGCGACCCCGCTTGAGGTCATATGGCGACAGCTCCACGAGGACCTTGTCGCCGGGGACCACCCGGATGAAGTTCATCCGCATCTTCCCCGAGATGTGTGCCAGGACCGAGTGACCGTTCTGCAGATCGACCTTGAACATCGCGTTCGGGAGAGCCTCGGCGACCGTGCCCTCCACCTCGATGACGTCCTTGCTCGGTTTGCTAGACGAGGCCATTCACACCAACACAGGCGTCTCCGCGGCAACGCGCCACGGGAACGGAAATGTTACCAGATTTCGCCCGCTTTGCGTACGAAATCGGCCTCTGTCGCGAAAGATTCATGCCTGCACCAGCTTTCCGGACTCGAGCTCGGCCCGGAGGCGCGCGTCGGCGTCGCCGCCGGCGGACGTGAGGACGACCGGTCCCTCGTCCGTGCACCAGATCGTGTGCTCGAAATGGGCCGAAAGCGAGCCGTCGGCGGTGACGACGGTCCACTGGTCCTTGTGGAGCCGGGTGTCCGGGGTCCCGAGGTTGAGCATCGGCTCGATGGCGAGGCAGAGCCCGGGCTTGATCGGCAGCCCCCGGTCCGGGAGGCCGTAGTTCGGGACCTGCGGCTCCTCGTGCATCGCGCGCCCGATGCCGTGGCCGACGAGGTTGCGCACGACGCCGTAGCCGCGCGACTCCGCGAAGGTCTGGACCGCCGCGCCGATGTCGCCGATCCGCCCGCCGGTGCGCGCCGCGGCGATGCCGAGGCGGAGCGCCTCCTCGGTCGTCTCGACCAGGCGCCGCGCCGCGGGCGAGACCTCGCCGACGCACACCGTTATCGCCGCGTCGGCGTGCCAGCCGTCGACGATCGCGCCCGCGTCGATGCCGAGGATGTCGCCCTCGCGGAGCTTGCGCTTGCCCGAGGGGATGCCGTGGACGATCTCCTCGTTGATCGACGTGCAGATCGTCGCCGGGAACGGCGGGTGGCTGTAGCCCAGGAAGTTCGACTGCGCGTTGTGGCGCTTGATGATCTCGCGCGAGATGCGGTCGAGCTCGCCGGTGCTGACGCCCGGCTTCGCGGCCGCGCGCGTGCCGGCGAGCACCTCCGCGACGATCTTGCCCGCCTCGCGCATCTTCGCCGCCTCGGCGGCGGTCTTCAGGGTCACCATCAGTCGGTGCCCTCGAGCGCCTTCTTGAACCGCGCGCCGACCTCCTCGGGCGTGCCGCGGCCGTCGACGCGGCGCAGGAGCTTGCGGCGCTCGTAGTGCTCGATGAGCGGCGCGGTCTGCTTCATGTAGACGTCGTACCGGGTGGCGATGACCTCGGGGTCATCGTCGCTGCGGTACTCCTTCTTCGCGCGCTCGGTGAGCCGCCGGGTGAGCTCGTCGCGGGGCACGTCCAGGAGCACGACGCCGCCGACGCCCCGCCCGATCTCGGAGAGCAGGACGTCGAGCGCCTGCGCCTGCGCGACCGTGCGCGGGAAGCCGTCGAAGAGGAGGCGCGTCGCCCGCGGGATCTCCTTCATGCGCTCGCGCACCATCCGCACCGTCACGTCGTCGGGCACGTACTCGCCCTTGTCGAGGAACGACCGCGCGAGCTGCCCGAGCTCGGAGCCGACGCGCGCGTGGAGGCGGAAGAGCTCGCCCGTCGAGAGCCACACCCAGCCCGCCTGGTCCGCGACGATCTTCGCCTGCGTGCCCTTGCCCGACCCGGGCGGGCCCATGACGATCACGTCGCCCACTAGCGGATGAACCCCTCGTAGCTGCGCATGAGCAGCTGCGCCTCGAGCTGCTTCATCGTCTCGACGACCACGCCGACGACGATCAGGATGCTCGTGCCGCCGAGCCGGAGCGTCTGCACGCCCGTGAGATCGCCGACGAGCGTCGGCATGACCGCGACGAGCCCGAGGAAGAGCGCGCCCGCGATCGTGATCCGCGTGACGACGCGCCCGAGGAACTCCGCGGTCGGCCGGCCGGGCCGGATGCCCGGGATGAACCCGCCGTACCGCTTGATGTTGTCGGCGACGTCGTTCGGCACGAACGTGAACGCCGTGTAGAAGAACGTGAACAGGACGACGAGGACGAAGTACAGGAAGTTGTAGAGGAAGGCGTTCTGGAACGCGGCGACCGTCCCCTGCGAGAGGTCGCGCAGCCAGTCCGTCTCGCTGTTCGTGAAGTACTGCGCGATCTGGCTCGGCAGGAGCAGGATCGAGATCGCGAAGATGATCGGGATCACGCCGGCGCTGTTCACGCGCAGCGGGATGTGCGTCGAGCCGCCGGAGTACATCTTCGTGCCGCGCACGCGCTTCGCGTACTGCACCGGGATCCGGCGCTGGCCCTCCTGGATGAAGATGATCGCCGCGATCACCCCGATGCCGATGACCGCGTAGAAGATGAGCGCCAGGAAGTTCGTCTGGACCTCGAAGGTCTGCGCGAGCGTCTGCGGCAGCCGGCCGACGATGCCCGCGAAGATGATGACGCTGATGCCGTTGCCGATGCCCTTCTCGCTGATGAGCTCGCCGAGCCACATGAGCACGAGCGTCCCGGCGGTGAGCGTCGCGAGGATCGAGATCGTCGCCGCCCAGTCGGAGGGGCCGAAGGCCGGCAGCACGCCGGAGCGGTTCATGAAGACCGCGACGCCGATGCCCTGCAGCAGCGCGAGCGGGACGGTGAGGATGCGGGTGTACTGGTTGATCTTGTTGCGCCCGTACTCGCCTTCCTTCGTGAGGCGCTCGAGCGCGGGGATCGTCTGGTTGAGCAGGGTCATGATGATCGAGGCGTTGATGTAGGGGTTCACGCCGAGCGCGACGACCGAGAGCCGCGCGAGGCCGCCGCCCGAGAAGAGGTCGAGCAGGCTGAGCAGCTGGTTGCTGTTCAGGACCGCGGTGAGCTGCTCGTGGTCGACGCCCGGGAGCGGGACGTGCGCGAGGAACCGGAACACGACGAGCATCCCGAGGGTGAAGAGCAGCTTGTTGCGGAGGTCGGTCGCCTTGAAGCTGTCGCGGAAGGTCTCGATCGCCTTCACTGGACTACTCGGCCTCGATCAGGACGATGGAGCCGCCGGCCGCCTCGATCTTCGCGCGCGCGGTCGCCGACGCGGCGTGCGCGTGCACCTCGAACTTGCCCTTCGCCTCGCCGTCGCCGAGCACCTTCAGGCGGGCGCCCGGGTTCACCAGGCCCTTCGCCTCGAGCGTCGCCGGCGTGACCTTGCCGTCGACGGAGTAGGCCTCGAGCTGCGAGACGTTGAACGCGACGTACGGGACGCGCCGCTTGTTCTTGAAGCCGCGGAGCTTCGGCAGGCGCATGTGGATCGGCATCTGGCCGCCCTCGAACCAGCCCGGGAGGCCCGGACCGCTCCGCGCGAGCTGGCCCTTCGTGCCCTTGCCCGCGGTCTTGCCCTGGCCGGCGGACGAGCCGCGGCCGACGCGACGCCTGTTCTTGCGCGACCCCTTGTTCGGGACGAGTGCGTGCGGCTTCATGACTGCTTCTCCTCGACGACGACGAGATGCTTCACGCGCCGGATCATCCCGCGCAGGGTCTCGGAGTCCTCGTGCGTGACGGTCGCGCCGGGGCGGCCGAGGCCGAGGGCCTGCAGCGTGCCCTTCGCGGCGTCCTTCTCGCCGATCGCGCTCTTGTGCTGGCGGATCTCGACCGTGCTCATGTGAGGACGGCCTCGGGCTCGTCGGCGGACTCGGTGATCTCCGCGGTCCGCTTGCGCGGGCCGATGCGCACGCCGCGCATGTCGGCGACGCTGTCCATGCTCCGCAGCTGGCTCAGCGCCTTCATCGTCGCCCAGACGACGTTCACCGGGTTCGAGGAGCCGAGCGACTTCGAGAGGATGTCGTGGATGCCCGCGGACTCGACGACCGCGCGCACGGAGCCGCCGGCGATGACGCCGGTGCCCTTCGAGGCCGGCCGCAGGAGCACCTTCGCGGCGCCGAAGTCGGCGGTCACGGGGTGCGGGATCGACCGCTTGATGAGCGGCACGAGCATGACGTGCTTCTTGGCGTCCTCGACGCCCTTCTTGATGGCCTCCGGGACCTCGTCCGCCTTGCCGAGCCCTGCGCCGACATGGCCGCGGCCGTCGCCGACCACCACGATCGCGGAGAAGCTGAAGCGGCGGCCGCCCTTGACGACCTTGGAGACGCGGTTGATCTGCACCACGCGCTCCGTGAGCTCGAGACGGTTCGCGTCGATCTTTGCCATCTAGAAAGTGAGTCCTCCCTTGCGCGCCGCGTCGGCGAGCGCCTTCACGCGGCCGTGGTAGCGGTAGCCACCGCGGTCGAAGACGACGTTCTCGATCCCCGCGGCCTTCGCGCGCTCGGCGAGGAGCGTCCCCGCCTTCGCCGCGCGCTCGCTCTTCTTGCCCGTCGCGTCCGCGTCGTTCGCGGCCACGATCGTCTTGCCGTTCTGGTCGTCGATGAGCTGGGCGTAGATGTGGTTGAGGGAGCGGAACACGGCGAGGCGCGGCCGCTCGGCCGTGCCGGCGATCTTCGAGCGCACGCGCGCGTGGCGCGCGATGCGGTTCCGGGTCCTCGATGTCTGTGCCATTCCCTCGTCCTTCCTAGGCCTTCGCGCCGACCTTGCCGGCCTTGCCGGCCTTGCGGCGGATGTACTCGCCCGCGTACTTCACGCCCTTCGCCTTGTAGGGGTCGGGGACGCGCCAGCCGCGGATGTTCGCCGCGACCTCGCCCACGACCTCCTTGTCCGCGCCGGAGACACGCACCTTGAGCGGCGTCTCGAGCGTGAACGTGATCCCGGGCGGCGGCTCGATCTCGACCGGGTGCGAGACCCCGAGCGCCAGCACGAGCTTCTTGCCCTGCAGCACCGCGCGGAAGCCGGTGCCGCTGATCTCGAGGTCCTTCTGATAGCCCGTCGTGGCGCCCGTGACCATGTTCTGCAGCAGCGTGCGCGACAGCCCGTGGATCGCGCGCGCCTGCTGCGTGTCGTCGACGCGCGTGACGGTGAGCTCCTTGTCGCCCTTCTCGAGCTTCACGAGCGGGTGGAACGTGCGGCGAAGCTCGCCCTTCGGGCCCTTCACCACG
>DASUCM010000028.1:0-3400 GCA_036276035.1 Candidatus Limnocylindria bacterium
TCCGGATCGAAGAACGGCAGCCCGAACTTGCGCTGCAGCTCGAGGTAGGTCGTCGCGACGATGACCGCGGGGAACGACACGAGGATCGCGAACGCGGTGACGAGCATGCTCCAGGCGAAGACGGGCATGCGCGCGAGCGACATGCCCGGCGCCCGCAGCTTCAGGATCGTCGCGATGATCTCGACGGCCGCGGCGATGCCGGCGATCTCCGCGAACCCGAGGCCGAGCAGGTAGAAGTCGATGTTCAGGCCGGGGTTGAACTCGCGGCCGCTGAGGGGCGGGTAGGCGAACCAGCCGGCGTTCGGCACGAGGTTCGGCAGCGGCGTCCCGGGCAGGACGAAGTTCACGATGTCGGGCAGCGTGCTCGCGTAGAAGAGCAGGCCGCCGAAGATGAACGTCCAGATCGTGAACGCGCTCATCCGCGGGTACGCCATGTCGCGCGAGCCGAGCATGAGCGGGAGCGCGTAGATCGCGATCGCCTCGAGCATCGGCACCGCGAAGAGGAACATCATCGCCGTCCCGTGCGTCGTGAAGAGCTGGTTGAAGGTCTCCTCGCTGAGGAGGTCGTTCTCCGGGATCGCGAGCTGCGTGCGCAGCGCGACGGAGTCGAAGCCGCTGATGGTGAAGAAGAAGAACGTCGAGGCCATGAAGACGAGCCCGGTGAAGTTGTTGTTGACGCTCCGGAGCTTCGCGAAGATCCCCGGCGGGACCTCCCACGCGCGCTCGAGCGCCTCCTTCGACACGCTCACCTGTCGCCCAGCAGGACGAGCCCGAGCAGCAGCACGGCCACGAGCTCGATGGCGCTGAGCGCGATGACGGCGCGCAGCGCCGGGTGGTAGAGCCCGCGGCGGTGATGACGCACGAGCTCCCACGCGGTGCCGCTCGCGACGAGCCACAGCTGCGCGATGAAGACGAGCACGAGGACCAGGACGAGGATCGGGAAGAGGATCACGGGCCGGCGCTCACGGGACGGAGCCACGCGTCGAACTCCGCGGGCGGGAGAGCCTCGATCCACGCGCGCATCCGCGCGTGGTACAGGCCGCAGAACTCCGCGCACTGCAGCAGGTAGCGTCCCGCCCTGTCCGCGACCACCCAGCGCTCGTTCGTGCGCCCCGGGATCATGTCGACCTTCTCCATGAGCCGTGGCACCCAGAAGCTGTGGATGACGTCGCTCGACGACACGCGGACGACGACCGTGCGGCCGACCGGGATGCGGATCGTGTCGGCGGCGATCGGGTCGCGCCCCGGGTAGCGCACGAGGTAGCCGAACTGGTGCCCGACGACCTCGATCGTGAGCTCGGGCGGCCCCGGCGGCTCCGCGAGCGCGCGCATGTCACGCAGCGTCACCGCCCAGAGGAACGGGAGGACGATCGCGGGGAGCACGATGCCTCCGGCGACGATGATCGCGAGGTCCGAGGGCAGGCGCCGGATCGGACGAGCCGAGCCGCGCATGGAGCGGACGATCACGACGAGCAGGAGCGCGACGACGATGAGGAAGACCGCTGCACCGAGCGCGGTGAGGAGCCAGGTCAGCTCGGCGATGCGGGCGGCACGTGGCCCGGCCGCGTCGAGGACGGAGCCCGGACCGCTCACCGGTCCAGAAAGCGGTCCGTCGCCTCGTCCCAGCGGTGGAGGAGCCGCCGCGCCGCGACACCTTCGTGGATGTGCGCGACGACGCGGCGTGTGGGCTCTTCCCACTTCCCGAGCGAGCGCAGGTGGATGAGGAGCTCGAGCCGCTCGAGATCCTCATCGGGAACGCCGTTCTCGCGGATGATCGCGACAGCCTCGTCCGCCGAGTCGGCGTGCAGCACGACGGCGAGCGAGCACCCGCGCGCGGCGAACGCGGTCCGGACCGGCTCGCCCCAGATGTATCCGGGGCGCGCGGCCTCACGGGCGATCTCGGGGATCACGAGGTAGCCGCCCTGCGCCTCGCGCGCGAGCGCCTCGACGTCGTCACCGTCGACACCGACGGTGCGCACGGGCGTGCCGGAGGGAGCGTGCGCGAGCATCAGCTCCTGCAGCGTCGTCT
Source organism: Candidatus Limnocylindria bacterium (assembly GCA_036276035.1). GTDB lineage: Bacteria > Chloroflexota > Limnocylindria > P2-11E > P2-11E > JACDAF01. The sequence continues at coordinate 2,030 of DASUCM010000028.1, forward strand.
TGCCCGCGAGCCGCGGCTGCGCGAATACGAGGAACGACCGCTTCCTGCGCGCCGCCTCGACCAGTTCCGCCGCGATGTCCGGCGTGAGAGTGCGGTTCGCAACGAGGTCGTCGAAGGTCGGACCCGCCATGCGCCGAGAGCCTAGCGGGCGGTCCTGCGCCACCTTCGGCGTCCCTGCAGACCGCGCGCCGTGTCAGGACGCGACGGGGCTCCGCGCCGCGAAACGCCGGACCGCCTCGACGAGCAGCTCGTGCTCGACGGCGAGCACGCGTGCGGCGAGGGTCTCGGCATCGTCGCCGGGCAGCACGGGGACGCGGCGCTGCATGAGGATCTCGCCCGCGTCGAGCAGGCCGCGGTGCGCGCGATGAACGGTCGCGCCCGTCTCGCGCTGGGCGGCCGCGAGCACGGCCTCGTGGACCTTGATGCCCATCATCCCGAGCCCCCCGAAGGCCGGCAGCAGCGACGGGTGGATGTTGATGACCGGGATGTCGCCGAGGCGGTCCCAGAACGCGTCGGAGAGGATGCGGTCGTAGCCGGCGAGGACGACGAGCTCCGCGCCCTCGCCGGCGATCGCCGTCGCCATGAGCGCCTGCGCGGCGTCGCGGCCGCCGTTCGCCGCGGGCGGGAACGCGCGGCACGGGATGCCCGCCGCGATGGCGCGGTCGAGCGCGGGCGCGTTCTTCCTGCTCGAGGCCACGAAGACGATGCGCGCGTCGAGGCGGCCGTCGGCGATGGCGTCGATGAGCGCCTGGAGGTTCGTGCCGCGCCCGCTCACGCAGACCGCGATCGGCAGCGTCATCGCGAGCGCACCTACACGAAGCGCACGCGCGACGTGCCGCGCGCCTGCTCGACGGTCCCGAGCGCGATCGCGTGCGGGAGCGCCCGCAGCGCTGCGCGCTCGTCGTCCGGATCGATGACGGCGACGAGGCCGATGCCCATGTTCCAGGTGTCCCACCGCTCGCCGTCAGGGACGGCCCCTTCGTCGCCGAGCAGCGTGAACAGCGGCGGCACCGTCCACGCGCCGCGGTCGACGGCTGCGCCGAGACCGTCGGGCAGCGCGCGCGGGAGATTGCCCTCCCACCCGCCGCCAGTGAGGTGCGCGATCGAGCGCACCCGCGCGACCGAGCGCAGCGCGCGCACGTCGGCGAGGTACGAGGTGTGCGGCTGCAGGAGCGCGTCGCCGAGCGTCCCGCCACGGAGCTCGGGCCGCGGCTGCGCGAGGTACTCCTGGACGCTCGAGCCCGCGCGCACGGCCGCCCGGTCGCGGATCGCGCGGACAAGGGTGTAGCCGTTCGTGTGAAGTCCGCTCGACGGCAGGCCGATGAGCGCGTCGCCCGGGCGCACCGACGCCGGATCGAGCAGCTTGTCGCG
>DASUCM010000029.1:0-9368 GCA_036276035.1 Candidatus Limnocylindria bacterium
GAGCACCGGCGGCGGCACCACGGGCACGACCACCGGCAGCGGCTCGAGCGAGTCGACGACGACCGGCGGCAGCACGACGACCGACACGCAAAGCGAAGGCGGCGTGACCGTGCGGACCGAGACGACCACGGTCGTCGAAGGCGACCAGCAGGTGCGCATCATCCGCATCTTCCGCAACGACGTCCTGGTGAACGAGATCCGCACCCCGCTCGGCGCGGTCGCGGGCTTCGAGTCGGCGCCCGACACCGCGGTCGCCGGTAGCCAGACGGCCCCGGCGGGGCTCCTCGCCCTCGCGTCGCTTCCGGCGACGAGCACGTCGCCCGATGCAGCGCTCGGGCTCATCGGCCTCGCGATCTCCACGCTCGGCGCAGCCCTGCTGCGCCGGCCCGGCAGGCGCACCTAAGCCTCCGCACAGCCGCGCGATCGAAGGGCTCCCGGCAACGGGAGCCCTTCCTTGTGCCCCGGGGCGGCTACGCATCGAGCGATACGCAGACGGGGGCGACGCCCTCGGTCACACTTGGCGCCAATGAGCGAAGCGCCCGGCTTCGGCCAGGAACGCCGCCTCGTCACGGTCCTCTTCGCGGACTTCGTCGGCTTCACGACCCTCGCCGAGGAGCTCGATCCAGAGGAGCTGCAGCAGCTCGTCTCGGGCATCTTCGAGGATCTCGCCGAGGAGGCCGTGCGCTACGACGGGACGATAGAGAAGTTCATCGGCGACGCGATCTTCGTCATCTTCGGCGCGCCGGTCGCGCACGAGGACGACCCGCAGCGCGCGGTGCGGACGGCGATGGGAATGCAGCGCGCGTTCGGGGATCACGCGGTCCGGCTGAAGAAGGAGCGCGGCATCGAGCTCGGGCTGCGCATCGGCATCCACACCGGGATGGTCGTCGCCGGCGGCGTCCGGATCGGCTCCGAGTACGGCGTGATGGGCGACACGGTGAACATCGCCGCACGGCTGCAGAGCGCCGCCGCACCCGGGGAGATCTGGGTGACGCAGGCGACCTTCCGCCTCACGCAGCGCGAGTTCAGCTTCCGCGAGGTCGGCCCCATCGAGATGAAGGGCCGGGACCAGCCGGTCCTCGCCTACGCGCTGACGGGCGAGCGCACCGACATCCGCGTCAGCATCGAGCTGAACGCGCCGCTGGTCGGCCGGTGGATGGAGCTCTCGCGGCTCGACCTCGCGTACCAGTCGGCGCGCGTCGGCCGGACCGAGGTCGTGCTCATCTCGGGCGAGCCGGGTATCGGCAAGAGCCGTCTCGTGTCCGAGTTCATCGGCCTCGCCGCGGGCGAGGAGGGCGGCCGCGCCGAGGACCGGCCTCGCGTGCTGCGCTGGACGTTCTCGCGCGTGAACCAGCGCTCCTACGCGGGGTTCATCGAGCCGCTCCTGGTCGAGCTCGGGCTCGACCCCGCGGACCCGGAGGCCGCGGTACGCCTCGAAGGAAAGCTGAAGGAGCTCCGCTTCACGCAGCCGGAGCAGTCCGCGCCGGTGCTCGCGCAGTTCCTCCACCTCCCCGGCGTGAAGGAGCCGGAGATGGAGTCGGAGGAGTGGAAGCGGTCGATGTACTTCGTGGTCTACGACACGCTCGCCGCGCTCGCGCGCGAGCGGCCGCTCCTCGTCGTCCTCGAGGATCTGCACTACGCCGACTCGGCGTCGCTCGATCTCCTCTGGTTCGTCGCGTCGCGCGCGACGCGCGTGCCGATCCTCATCCTGCTCGCGCAGCGGCTCGGCGCCGGGAGCCCCGAGCCGCGGCCGACCCGGACGAACTTCACGCAGCTCGTCCTCGAGCCGCTCCCGGACGAGGAGGCGGCACGCATCATCGAGTCCACGATCGACTGGGCACCCGCGGAGCTCCGGGACAAGATCGTGTCGCGCGCGGGCGGCAACCCGTTCTTCATCGAGGAGTCGATCCGCTCGCTTGTGGAGTCCGGCGCCGTGGCGCGCGACGAGGAGGGCGAGTGGGTCGTTCGCGAGCGTCCCGCGTCGCTCGAGGTCCCCGCGACGCTGCACGCCGTCGTCGCCGCGCGGATCGACCGCCTGCCTCCGGCGGCGAAGGAGTGCATCCAGCTCGCGTCGGTCATCGGTCAGCGCTTCGGCGACCGCGTCCTGCGCGCCGCGGGCGGCGACCGCATCGCGGATGCGGTGGACACGCTCATCTCCTCGGACCTCGTGCTCGAGGCGGCGCCCGGCGAGCGGCGCGAGGGGCGGTACCGCTTCAAGCACGCGGTGACCCAGGAGGTCGCCTACAACACGCTCCTCGTCCGGCGCCGGACCGAGCTGCATCGCAAGGTGGCCGCCGCGTTCGAGGCCGCGCTCGGCGACCAGGTCCGCGACTTCTACCCCGCCCTCGCGCACCACTACCTCCTCGGTGAGGTGCCCGACAAGGCGGCGGAGTACGCGTGGAAGGCGGCGCAGCGCGCGGTGAGCATCCACGCCCACCTCGAGGCGCTCCGCTTCGCGGAGCAGGCCGTCGAGCTCTCCGACAAGGTGGGCGACCTCGAGCGCGCCATCGAGGCGCTGCACCTCGTCGCCCGCGTCCGTCGCTTCCGCGGCGAGTACGACGCCGCCCTCGCCGCGTACGAGCGGGCGCTCGCGCTCCTCGAGCCGCACCGCGCCGAGCGGACGTACGAGATCGCGAGCCTGTACGCGCACATGGCCGAGCTCGTGACACGGTGGGACGCGAAGCATCCCGACCTCGACGGGCTCATCGCGCGCGGGCTCGAGCTCGTCGGCGAGGAGACCTCGCGCGAGCGCGTCCTCCTCCTCGCCGCACGCTCGTTCGCGCCGCGCAAGAGCGCGAAGGCGACCGACGAGGACTGGGAAGCGGCGCTCGGTGTCGCGAAGGAGGCGCTCGCGATCGCGGAGGAGCTCGGTCAGATGCGCGAGGTCTCGCTCTGCCTCGACGCCGTCGGGTTCGCGTACCGCGAGCTGGGCCGCTTCCGGGAGTCCTACCAGGTGAACCAGCGTCGCGTGCCGATCGCGCAGACGCTCCAGGACAGCGACGAGCTCATCGACGCGCACACGATGCTCGCGATCGCCGCAAGCGTGCTCGGCGACGTCCCCGAGGCGATCGAGCAGGCCGCGACGGCGCGCCAGATCGCGTTCGAGACCGAGAAGCCGAACCTCGGCCTGCAGGCGCTCACGATGGAGGCCGCGGCGCGCCTGTGGTCCGGAGACTTCAGCGGCGCGGTGCAGACCGCGCGCCTCGCCGACCAGTTCGGCTCCGTCTCGCCGAGCAGGACGGCGGCGCCGTTCGTCATCGCGATGGCCGCCTCGGCCGCCCTCGGCTCGCTCGACGAGAAGGTCTACCGCGACCGGCTCGTCGAGGCGGAGGTGCCGCCGCACGTGCTCGCGGGCGCGGACCTCCTCGCGGCCGTCTACGGGCAGCGGCAGAACGAGAGCGCCTATCACGGCATGCGCAGCGCGGGCGCGCCGAAGACGCGCCTCGATCGCCTCTTCACCGGATCGCTCGCGGTCCTCGCGGCGGCGCGGTGGTCGATCGACGACGAGACCTTCGAGGAGCGCGTGTCCGCGGACGTCCAGCGGTCCGGCTACGCGCGCGGCCGGGCGCTCCTCACGCAGGCGCAGGGGCTCCGCGCGCTGCGGAAGGGCGAGCACGCGCGCGCCGAGCAGCTCCTCCTCGACGCGCTGCAGGCGCTCACCACGCTCCGCGCCGAGCACGACCGTGCCGTCGCGCTCGTCGACCACGCCGAGGCGCTCGAGCGGCTCGGCCGCGCGGCCGAGGCGGCCAAGGCGCTCGACGAGGCGCGCTCGCTCGCGGAGAGCTTCGGCGCCGTCGCGCTGCGCAACGTCATCGACGCGCGCACCGCCCGCGTGTGACGCTCTTCCAGCTCACGCGCCCGGCGGCGCTCCTGCGGATCGAGGGCGCGTTCGCGCTCGGGCTCGCCACCTACTTCTTCTGGCGGTCCGACGGCAACTGGGCCCTCTACGCGCTCCTCCTGCTCGCGCCGGACATCGGCATGCTCGGCTACGTCCGCGGCAGCCGGATCGGCAGCGCCGCGTACAACCTGTTCCACACCTACGCGATGCCCGCGGCGCTCGGGACGATCGGCACGGTCACGAATACGAACCTCCTGGTGTGGCTCGCGCTCATCTGGGGCGCGCACATCGGCATGGACCGCCTCATCGGCTACGGACTGAAGTACGCGTGGGCGCCGTTCAAGGAAACGCACCTCGACAAGGTCTGAGGTCGTGCGACCCTAGTCCGCCGTGGACTGGCTGGCGGCTCACGACTACGACCTCGCGCGCCTCCTCTTCCAGCGCGGGCTCGCGCTCGTCTACCTCGTCGCGTTCCTCGTCGCGGCCCTGCAGTTCCGGCCGCTCCTTGGCGAGCGCGGCCTCCTGCCCGCGCCCGCGTACCTCGCCGCGGTGCCGTTCCGCAGCGCGCCGAGCCTCTTCCATCTCCGCTACTCCGACCGGCTGCTCCTCGCCGTCGCGTGGACGGGGGTCCTCCTCGCGCTCGCCGCCGCCGCCGGGCTCACCGACCTCGTGCCGCTGCCCCTCGCGATGCTCGTGTGGCTCGCGCTCTGGGCGCTCTACCTGTCGATCGTGAACATCGGGCAGACCTTCTACTCGTTCGGCTGGGAGACGCTCCTCCTCGAGGCGGGCTTCCTCGCGATCTTCCTCGGCAACGCGTCGGTCCCGACACCGCTCCCCTTCGTCGTGCTCGTGCGCTGGCTCCTGTTCCGCGTCGAGTTCGGCGCGGGTCTCATCAAGATGCGCGGGGACCCGTGCTGGCGCGACCTCACCTGCCTCTACTACCACCACGAGACGCAGCCGATGCCGAACCCGCTCTCCTGGCACTTCCACCACCTTCCGAAGCGGTTCCACCGCCTGGAGGTGCTCGGCAACCACGCAGCGCAGCTCGTCGTCCCGTTCCTCCTCTTCTTCCCCCAGCCTGTCGCGTCGTTCGCCGGCCTGTTCATCGTCGTCACGCAGTCCTGGCTCCTGCTGAGCGGCAACTTCTCGTGGCTGAACCTCATCACGGTCGTCCTCGCCGCGATGGCCTTCGACGACGCGACGCTCGGCCTCGTGCCGCCGTTCGCGCAGGCCGCAGCGTCAGTGTCCGTCCCGCTCGGATCCATCCCGCTCTGGTACGGCGTCCTCGTGCTCGCCGTCACGGGCGTCGTCGCCGTCCTCTCGTACCGCCCCGCGCGCAACCTCGTCTCGCGCCGGCAGCTCATGAACTCGTCCTTCGACCCGCTCCACCTCGTGAACACCTACGGCGCGTTCGGCAGCATCACGCGCGAGCGCTTCGAGATCGTGATCGAGGGGACGGATGAAGCGGTCCTCACGCACACGACGCGCTGGCGCGAGTACGGCTTCAAGGGCAAGCCCGGCGACGTGCGGCGGCGGCCGCCGCAGGTGGCGCCGTACCACCTCCGCCTCGACTGGCTCATGTGGTTCGCAGCGATGTCCTCGCCCGCGTACCACGAATGGTTCCTCCCGCTCCTGCTGCGCCTGCTCGAGGCCGACCGGACGACGCTGCGGCTCCTGAGGGACGATCCGTTCGGCGGAGCCCGTCCGCGCTACGTGCGCGCGCTGCTCTACCGGTACCGCTTCACGACACCGGCCGAGCGCAGGGCCACGCGGGCCTGGTGGTCGCGCGAGCTCGTCGGCGAGTACGTCCGGCCGCTGACGCTCTCGCGCCTGGGCGGCCGCTAGGCGAACGCGCGCCGGAGCGCGGCGCGGGCCGCGTGGAAGCCCGACATGCCGTGGACTCCCCCGCCGGGCGGCGTCGCCGCTGAGCAGAGGTAGATGTCGCGGGCCGGCGTCTCGTACGGCACGGCGCGGACCATCGGGCGCGCGAGGAACTGGATGCCTGAGTGCGACCCGCACGAGATGTCGCCACCCACGTAGTTCGCGTTCCGCCGCTCGACGTCGGCCGTCCCCATCGCGTGGCGCGCCGTGATGCGGTCGCGGAGGCCCGGCGCGAAGCGCTCGAGCTGCCCGAGGATGCGCTCGGTCATGTCGACGGTCGACCCGTTCGGCACGTGGCAGTACGCCCACACGGTGTGTGCGCCCGCGGGCGCGCGCGAGGGATCGAAGAGGCTCTGCTGCGCGACGAGGACGAACGGCCGCTCCGGATGCCCGCCGCGCGCGACCTCGCGCTCCGCCTCCGCGAGCTCCTCGAACGTGCCGCCGAGGTGGACCGTCCCCGCCCGCGCGCACTCGGCCGCCCGCCACGGGATCGGCCCGTCGAGCAGGAGGTCGAGCTTGAACACGCCGGGCCCGTAGCGGTACGAGCGCAGCGCGCGGCGGTACCGGCCGGGGAGGCGCGCGGCGGCGATGCGGTCGAGGTCGCGCGGCGACGTGTCGAAGAGGTAGGCGCGCGCGGCCGGGAGCTCCGCGACCGTCGTCACGCGCTCACCGGTCACGATCTCGCCGCCGAGCGAGCGCAGGTGCGACGCGAGCGCGTCGGCGATGCGCTGCGACCCGCCGCGCGCGAGCGGCCAGCCGACGCTGTGGCCCGAGGCCGCGATGCCGAGACCAAAGCTCGCGCTCAAGGGTGCGTCGAACGGCAGGAACGAGTGGGCGGCGCAGCCCGCGAAGAGCGCCCGCGCCCGCGTGTCGCGGAACGCGATGCCCGCGAGCGTCGCCGCGGGGAGCAGCGCCATCGTGCCGAACCGGGCGAGCGCGAGCGGGTGCCGCGGGAACTGCAGCACCGGCCCGGTCATGACGCCCCGCAGGCGCCCCCAGTCGCGCGCGACGCCGCCGACGACGCGGCGCCAGGCGGCACCGTCGCGGCCGAGCCCGCGCGCGGTCTCGTCGACGGACCGCTCGAGCATGACGGCGGTGCCGTCGTCGAGCGGGTGCGCGAGCGGTGCGGGCGGATGGATCCACTCGAGGCCGTGCTCGCGGAGCGGCAGCTCGCCGAAGAACGGCGACGATGCGGCGAGCGGGTGGATGGCGGAGCAGGTGTCGTGGATCGCCCCGGGGACCGTGAGCTCGGCGGAGCGGCAGCCGCCGCCGACCGTGTCGTTCGCCTCGTAGACCCGCACGGAGCGTCCCTCACGCGCGAGGGCGATCGCGGCGGCCAGCCCGTTCGGTCCCGCGCCGACGACGATCACGTCCATCGCGCGCACGCTAGCGCGAGCGCGTCGCAGGGTCGCGGCCGGCGTCAGCGCCGCCGGAAGAGTCGCAGCGGTGCGCCGAGCCCGGAGCGGATCCCGGCGTTGTAGAAGATGTTCTTCGCGTTCTTCCACTGGCGACGCTTGTCCACGCAGACGATCCGCTCGTGCACGTTCGCGTCGGCACCGAACGAGAGGGCCAGGTTCCGCAGGGTCTGGCGCCAGAGGTCGTTCTGCATGCGCTCGCCGAGGATGGGCAACATCATCGCGAGCTCCCAGAGCGGGTCACTCGCGCGCGTGAGCTCCTGGACCTGCGCGACCGTGAAGCCGAACTCGTCGACGTGAGCGCTGAACGTGAGCGGCCCCGCGAAGGGATGGCCCTCCGGCGACATGAAGCTGAACGATTCGTCGTCGGCGTAGATGACGAGGACGCCCGTCGCCATCGTGGGCGTCCCCGGGATGCTCGCGTTGATGAGGCCGACCTCTCCGGGCGCGATCCCGCTCGCGGGAAGGAACATCCTCTGGCCCTTCGGCCAGAACTCGCCGAAGCGCGTCTTCCAGATGCTGATGAGCTCCTGCGGCGTCACCGACGACCCGACCTGCACGGAGAACGTCTTCTGGAACAGACGTCCGAACCCGCCGGCCGCGGCGTTGATGCGGCGGCCCGCGACGTTGGCGTTCAGCGCGCCCCCGCGTTCGACGGCCGCGAGCCGCGCGACCGGCTTCGCCCAGTGGCCCGTGTCGCGCCGCGGCGCCGCCGTCGCGGCCGTCGCGCCTTCAGTGCGCTCTTCCATCCGTCCGCTCCCTACGCCTTCGCGCCCGCGAGGGCGGAGGCCTCGTCGTCGAAGATGCCGATCGCCTCGTCGAGGCGCGTGAGCTCGAAGATCTGGCGGTAGTGCTCGTTCAGCCCGAAGGCCGCGAGCCGCTGCTTCTGGCGGTTCGCGCGCACGAGCAGCGTCACGAGCAGCCCGATGCCACCGCTGTTCATGTACTCGAGCCCGTCGAAGTCGAGGATGACGGCTCGCGTCTTCGCGCCGCTCGCCTCCGCGTACGCGTCCATGAGCGGCTTCTCGGATGCGGCCGTGATCTCGCCGCGGACCTCCACGATGCTCGTGTGGTCGTCGATCCGCCGGACCCGCATGTCGCTCTTGCCCACCGCCTGCGTCATCCGTTCATCTCCTCGTCCCTAGCTTCCGGCGATCGCCGAACGCTCGTCGCCGTAGATCCGCATGAAGTCCGCCAGCCGCGTGATCTCGAAGATCTCCCGGTAGTGGTCGCTGAGGCCGCACGAGCTGATCCTCTTGCCGTCCTTCCGCGAGCGCGCGAGCAGGCCGACGATGAGCGCGATGCCGGTGCTGCTGAGGAATTCGACGCCGCAGAAGTTCAGCAGGACGCGGCCCGCGCCGTGCTCCGAGGCCTCCGCGTACGCGTCGTTCAGCGTCTGCTCGGCGGACCCGTCGATCCGCGCCGGCAGGTCCACGATCGCCACGCCGTCCTGGTGCCGGACCTTCGCCTTATCGGCGAGCCGCTCCTGCATCTGGACCCCCCTTCGTCGCCTTCGCCAGATCGAACACGAGCTCGACCGTGTGCCGCGTCCCGTCGCTCGACACGTTCATCTCGTCGACCATGTTCTTGATCAGGAAGAGGCCCCACCCGCGGGGCTTCTGCAGCCCGGCGAGCTTCGCCTCGAGGTCGGGCGTCTCGGCCTCCGGGATCGCCTTCGCGCCGCCCTCATCGGAGATCGCGATGACGACCTTCCCGCTCCGCGCGGAGACGCGGACGCCGACCGGCAGCTCGCGCCGGCCCTCGTTGCCGTGCTCGATCGCGTTCATCGCCGTCTCGGACACCGCGGTCTTCAGGCGCTCGAGGGTCTTCGGCTCGATGGCGAGCGGCCGCACGGCCTCGACGACGCGATCCATGACCGCGCGCTCGTTCCCGGGCTCGCTCGGCAGCTCGAACTCCGCGAGCAGGTCGCTGGCGCGGATGTCCTGCGCGCGTACGACGGTCACGAGAGTGATGTCGTCCTCCTGCTCCCATCCGGGGCCGGTGAAGCGATGGAGCGCATCGAGGAGACCGTCGATGAGCTTCTGCCCTTCGGTGTGCGCGGCCATGAGGTGGCGCATGCGAGGGAAGCCGAACATCTCGCGGGCCGGCCCATGGGCCTCGGCGACGCCGTCGCTGTGCAGGAGCAGGACGTCCCCCGGCGCGAGCGTGGCCTCCTTCTCCTCGTAGCGCATGCCGGGCATCGCGCCGAGCGGCATGCCCGTCGCGCGCAGCTC
>DASUCM010000030.1:0-4284 GCA_036276035.1 Candidatus Limnocylindria bacterium
GGAGGCGCGCGACGCCGGGATGGCCGACCGCATCGCCGACCGCCTCGCCGACGAGGCGATGAAGGTGCTGGCCTAGATGCGGGGCGAAGACGCCGCGAAGGTGCGTGTCTAGATGTGCGGCATCGTCGGCTACGTCGGGCCCCGCGACGCGCAGCCGATCCTCATCGGCGGCCTGCGCAAGCTCGAGTACCGCGGCTACGACTCCGCGGGCATCGCGGTGCAGCACAACGGCGACCTGCGCGTCACGCGCGCGGAAGGGAAGCTCGACAACCTCGCGACCGCCGTCGGCGCGCAGCCGCTCGCGGGCACGTTCGGCATGGGTCACACCCGCTGGGCGACGCACGGGCGGCCGACGGAGCAGAACGCGCACCCGCACGTCGACTGCGGCTCGGTCACCGCGGTCATCCACAACGGGATCATCGAGAACTTCGCCGAGCTGAAGGCCCCGCTCGTGGCCGCGGGGCACACCTTCACCTCCGAGACCGACACCGAGGTCGTCGTGCACATGCTCGAGGACGAGCTGAAGCGCGAGCCGGCGCTCGAGAAGGCGGCGCTGCGCGTGCTCCCGCAGCTCGAGGGGGCGGCGGCGCTCGTGTTCATGTCGGCGAAGGACCCCGGGAAGATCGTCGCCGCGCGCATCGCGAGCGCGGGCGGTGTCATCGTCGGCTTCGGCGACGGCGAGAACTTCATCGCCTCCGACATGCCGGCGCTCCTCGAGCACACGCGCAAGGTCGTGTTCCTCGAGGCGGGCGAGGTGGCGGTCGTGACGCGGGACAGCGTGCGGTTCTTCCGCGTCGACGGCTCCCCGCTCGAGAAGGCGCCGCAGACCGTGTCGTGGGACCCGATCGCCGCAGCGAAGTCCGGCTACAAGCACTTCATGGCGAAGGAGATCCACGAGCAGCCGCGCGCGATCAGCGACACGCTCCTCGGCCGCGTCGAGCGCAGCACCGGCAGGGTCCTCTTCGACGAGAACCTCAAGATGAGCGACGCGTACGTGAAGGCGCTGCCGCGCATCAGCTTCGTCGCCTGCGGCACCGCGTACCACTCGGCGCTCGTCGGGAAGTACCTCATCGAGCGCCTCGCCGGCATCCCCTGCGACGTCGACGTCGCGAGCGAGTACCGCTACCGCGAGCCCGTGGTGACGAAGGACCAGCTCGTCATCGCGATGACCCAGTCCGGCGAGACGGCGGACACGCTCGCGGCGATGCAGGAGGGCAAGAAGCGCGGCGCGCGCCTGCTCACGTTCGTGAACGTGGTCGGGAGCGAGGCGAGCCGCGTCTCCGACGACGTCATCTACCTGCACACGGGCCCCGAGATCGCGGTCGCGTCGACGAAGGCGTACACCGCGATGCTCGTCGACCTGTACCTCTTCGCGATCTTCCTCGGCCAGCGCCGCGGCACGCTCGCTCCGGACGTGTCGGCGAAGCTCCTCGCCGAGGCGTTCCACCTGCCGACGCTCATGGACGCCGTGCTGCGCGAGGACGCGAAGATCAAAGCCCTCGCGTACCGCTATCACCAGGCGCGCGACTTCCTGTATCTCGGGCGTGGCGCGAACCACCCGACGGCGCTCGAGGGCGCGCTGAAGCTGAAGGAGCTCTCATACATCCACGCCGAGGGCACCGCCGGCGGCGAGATGAAGCACGGCATCAACGCGCTCATCGACGAGCACATGCCCGTCGTCGCGATCGCGCTGCGCGACTCCACGTACAAGAAGATGGTGTCGAACATCTCCGAGGTCCGAGCGCGCGCGGGCGTCGTGATCGCGCTCGCGAACGACGACGACGACGAGATCGAAGGGAAGAGCGACGAGATCATCCGCATCCCGAGGACGAACGAGCTCCTCTCGCCGGCGCTCGCGATCGTGCCGCTGCAGCTCCTCGCGTACCACGTCTCCGACCGCCGCGGCAACGACGTCGACCAGCCGCGCAACCTCGCGAAGAGCGTGACCGTCGAGTGAGGAGCATGCCGGCGCCAGGCCCGACCGAAACTGGGATAGACATCATCGAGACGGCGCGGATCCGCGGCGTGCTCGAGCGGCACGACGAGCGGTTCCTGCGACGCGTGTACACCGAGTGGGAGCAGCGCTACTGCCGGCACAACGTCCTGCACCTCGCCGGCCGCTGGGCCGCGAAGGAGGCCGTCTCGAAGGTGCTCGGGCTCGGCGTGCGCGGCGTCGGCTGGCGCGAGATCGAGATCCGGCGCACGCCGTACGGGCAGCCGACGGTCATCCTGCACGGCCGCGCCGAGGCGCGGGCCCGGCAGCTCGGCCTGCGCGAGCCGCTCTCGGTGAGCATCTCGCACATCCGGGAGCTCGCGGTCGCGGTGGCGGTCGGCCTCCGCGCGGGAACGGCCTGAAGGAACAGGAGCAGTCCGCGCTCGACGCGCGGGCGGTGCGCGCGGTCCTGCGGCCGCTGCCCGCGGACGCCGGCAAGGAGGCGCGCGGGCGCGTGCTCATCGTCGGCGGTTCGCTCCGCTACCCCGGCGCGCTGCTCATCGCCGGACGCGCGGCCGCGCGGTGCGGCGCGGGAGTCGTCGCGCTCGCGGCGGCGCACAGCGTCTGCGAGCACCTCGCCGGCCGCGACCCGAACCTCACGTTCCACCCGCTCGCGGAGGCGGCGCCGGGCGTCGTGACGGTCGCGGCCGCGGCGCAGGTGACGACGGCGCTCCGCGACAAGATCAAGGCGCTCCTCATCGGGCCCGGGCTCGCGCACGCGACCGGGACGGACGACTTCGTCGCGGCCGTGCTTCGCAACGCGGGGACGGTGCCGACCGTCGTCGACGCGGACGGGCTGAACGCGCTCGCGCGCACGCAGGACTGGATCCGCTCGCTTCCCGCGAAGACGGTCCTCACCCCGCACGACGGGGAGGCCGCGCGCCTCGCCGGACGCGTCGTGCCGACCGGCGCCGCGCGCGTCGGCTTCGCGGAGAAGGCGGCGCGGGACTGGAAGGCGGTCGTCGTCCTGAAGGGCGCGGTCACGGTCGTGAGCGACGGGAAGAAGACCTACCTGCACGATGTGCCGAACCCGGCACTCGGGGTCGGCGGGTCGGGCGACGCGCTCGCCGGCGCGACCGCCGCGTTCCTCGCGCGCGGTCTCAGCCCCCTGGCCGCGGCCGCGGTCGCGGTGTGGGCGCACGGCCGCGCGGGCGCGCTCCTCGCGGCCGAGCTCGGCGAGACCGGCGTGCTCGCGACGGACATCGTCGACGCGCTCCCGCGCGCGCTGCGCGAGATCATCGACTCGCGGTGAGATCGACCATCGTCGACATCGACCTCGACGCGATCGCCGCGAACGCGGCCGCGCTGCGGAAGGCGGCGAACGCCGAGCTCATCGCGGTCGTGAAGGCGGACGCGTACGGGCACGGCGCGCTGCCCGTCTCGCGCACCGTCCTCGAGGCGGGAGCCGCCATGCTCGCGGTCGCGACGATCGACGAGGGCGTGCAGCTGCGCAACGCCGGGATCCAGGCGCCGATCCTCGTGCTCCTCGGCCCGAGCGATAGCGAGGACGCGCAGACCGCGCACTTCTACCGCCTCGCGTGCGCGGTGTGGGACCTCGACCGGGCGACGCTCCTCTCGCGCGCGGCGGCGAAGGAGCGGCCAGCGCTCGTGCACTTCAAGGTCGACACCGGGCTCACGCGGCTCGGCTCGCCGCTCGCGGAGGCGGCGGACCGGCTCGCGAAGATCCGGGCCCTCCCCAACGTGAAGGTCGAGGGGCTCTTCACGCACTACGCGACGGCGGACGACCCCGACGACTCCTTCGCGCGCGAGCAGCTCGCGCGGTTCGAGTCCTTCGTGCGCGCGGTCCCGGATCGGCCGCGGTGGATCCACGCCGCGGCCAGCGCGGGCGTCGCCGCGCTCGGCGCGCAGCCGGTCTGCAACGCGATCCGCCCGGGCCTCGCGCTCTACGGCCTCGCGCCGGCGCAGCACCTCGCCGACCGCGTGCCGCTGCGCCCCGCGCTCTCGTGGCGGTCCGCGGTGCACCGCATCGTCGACGCGCCCGCGGGGACCGGCGTGTCGTACGGCCACGAGTTCCGCCTGCCGAGGCCCGGGCGGATCGCCACGGTCCCGGTCGGCTACGGGGACGGGCTCTCGCGCAAGGCGCAGGGCGCGAAGCTCCTCGTGCGCGGCCAGGGGCTGCCGATCGTCGGGCGCGTGTGCATGGACCTCGTCATGCTCGACGCGACGGACACGCAGGTCGAGGCGGGGGACGAGGTCGTCATCATCGGCGAGCAGCAGGGTGCCCGCCGGACCGCCGACGACCTCGCGGCCGAGTGCGGGACCATCTCCTA
>DASUCM010000031.1:0-33850 GCA_036276035.1 Candidatus Limnocylindria bacterium
GATGAACGGGCTCACGCGGGCGATGCGGGCGTTCCTGGCCGAGCCGCGGTTCGGCGTGCTCGCCACGGTGGGCACGACGGGCGCGCCGCGCCAGACCGTCATGTGGTTCCTCCTCGAGGGCGACGAGATCCTCTTCAACACCGCGCGCGGGCGTCGGAAGCCGGAGCACCTCGCGCGCGAGCCGCGGGTGTCGCTCATCGTGGAGGATGGGTACCGCTACGTCGGTGTGTCCGGGACGGTCCGTCTCATCGAGGACCGCGAGACGACGCAGGGGGACATCCGCCGGATCGCCGAGCACTACCAGCGCGATCCGTCGCTGCTGCGCCCGATGCTCGAGCGCTTCGCCACCCAGGACCGGCTGAGCTACCGCTTCCGGATCGGGCGCGTCATCTCGAACGGGTTCTAGAAGGAAAAGAAGAGGCCCGCCTTTCGGCGGGCCTCTTCGATGCTGCGAGGGATCGCTACTTAGTAGCGAGCACCACGCGAGGCCGACGGCCGCACCTGCTCGAAGCAGGAGCTGCAGTAGACCGGCTTGTCGCCGCGGGGCTGGAACGGAACGCGCGCCTCACCGCCGCAGTTGCTGCAGGTCGCGGTGAAGAACTCGCGCGGGCCACCCATGCCACGGCCGCCGCCACCGCCGCCGCCGTACATCCCGCCGCCGCCGCCCATGCCGCCACCGCTGGACCGGCGTGCCGCACGGCACGACGGGCAACGGCCCGGCTCGTTGACGAGGCCGCGAGACTGGTAGAACTCCTGCTCGCCGCCCGTCCAGATGAATTCCTGACCGCAATCCTTGCAGGTCAGAGTCTTGTCAGAGAAGCTCATGAATGAAGCTTCCTCCCTTTGTATTGCTGACGCTTTGAGTCTCGCTCGGTCTCGGGAGGAAAATGCCTCACTCGCCCGCGTGTGGACTCTCGTCGCCGCTCGTCCCCTTTGGGGACGCCAAAAGCCTACCAGCCGGTGTGCAGCGTGCCTAGACCCATCCGGGCGGCTCCTGCCCCGGCGCGAAGATCTCGCCGAGCCACTCGTCATGCCACTGGCCTGACCGGAACCAGGAGCGCGGGTACCGGCCCATCTGGCGGTAGCCGGCCTTCTCGTTGGCCCTACGGCTGCCGCGGTTGCGGACCGCGATCCAGTTGTGGACCCGCCGGAGCCCGAGCTCGTCCCAGGCGAACCTCGTGCGCAGGCGGATCGCCTCGCTCGCGATCCCGCGCCCGTACAAGTCGTGGCGGCCGATGAAGATGCCGCTCTCCGCGTCGCGGGTGATCCAGTTGATGTCGAAGAGACCGGTCATCCCGACCTGCTCGCTGTCGAGCGCGATCGTCCAGTTCACCTGGTCGGGCGCCTGCGCATTCTTCTTGAAGCGCTCCTCGGCGTGCTCCGGGCGAAGGTCCATCGTGCGGACGCCCCAGAAGCGCGTCGTCTCCGGGAACGTCATCCATTCCCAGTTCCGCTTCACGTGCTCGAGCGTGGGCGGGATGAGCGCGACCCCGCGCTCGCCCTGCAGCCGTGGACCGAGCATCAGGCCTCCAGCTCGGCGCCGAGCGGGTCCGGATACTCGCGCTCGCTCGCGCCCCAGCGCTCGTCCCAGGTCTCGAGCTCCATCCGCAGCTGCAGGTCGTCGACATAGCGGCCATCGCCGTAGTGGACCGCGTGGCCGCGCGCGTACTCCTCGTAGCCGAGCCTGCGCGCGATGCGGAGCGCCGCCTCGTTGTGCGCGGCAAGGGAGGTGTGCGCGGAACGCGCGTGCACGATGTCGAAGATCCAGCGGTGCAGGGTCAGCGCAGCATCCCATCCGAACCCTTTCCGCCAGCGGTCCGGGTCGATCGTGAAGTGCGTGATCCCGATCCCGCCATCGGGTATCGCGTCGGGACCCGTCGAGAAGTCGACGCGACACAGTCCGGCGAGGGAGCCGTCCGCCTCGACCGCCCACATCACCGAGCCCTTGTCCTCCGATTGCTTCGCGAGGCGCTCCTTCCACGTCACGCGCGTCGCAGGCTCTTCCCAGTAGGCGTGGGTGAGCGCGCCGCGCACGCGCATGTCGGCCGCCCAGCGCGCGAAGCCGTCGAGATCGGCCTCGGTCGGGACGCGAAGGACCGTCCGCTTCCCGCGGAGGATGCCACCGAGCATCCGCGCATTGTCGTGCGAGCGCGCATCATCCGCACCATGTCGCTGCGGTCGGAGCTCGCGGAGCAGCCGAAGGTCGTCCGCCGCCTGCTCGCGGACGGCTGGCCCGACGCGCGCGAGTGCGGCCGCCGGCTCGCGCGCGTGGAGCACCTCACGCTCGCGGCGCGCGGGTCGTCGGACAACGCGGCGACCTATGGCAAGTACCTCTTCGAGAGCCTCGCGGGGGTCGTCACCGCGCTCGCGGCGCCGTCCCTCGTCACGCGCTACAGAGCCGCACCGGCGTTCGGCCGCGGCGGCGTGATCGGCATCTCCCAGTCGGGGGCGGCGCCCGATGTCGCCGCGGTGCTGCGCGAGGCCCGCGGCGCGAAGGCCGCGACGATCGCGATCACGAACCGGGCGGGCTCGCTCCTCGCGCGCTCCGCCGAGCGGACCTTCCTGCTGCGAGCGGGCCCCGAGCGTGCGATCGCGGCGACGAAGACCTACACCGCGACCTGCGTCGCCCTCGCGCTCATCGCGGCGACGCTCGCGGAGGCGCGTGGCCGCAGCGCGCTCTCGCTCGCGGGCCTCGACGACGCGATGGACGAGGCCGTGGCGGCGGAGCGGAGCGCCCGGCGCGTCGCCCGCGCGATCGGGCGGCCGCGGCAGATCGTCGTCCTCGGGCGCGGGTTCGAGTTCGCGAGCGCGCTCGAGTGCGCGCTGAAGGTGAAGGAGCTCGGACGGATCTGGGCCGAGCCGTACTCGAGCGCGGACTTCCTGCACGGCCCGATCGCGGTGCTGCGCAAGGGGACCCCGGTCCTCGTGTTCTCCGCCCGCGGCGCGACCGCGGCGGACGGCCGAGCGACGCTCGCGGGGCTGCGCAAGCGCGGGGCGCGGATCTACGCCGTGACGAACGACCCGCGGATCGCGGAGGCGGCGGACGACGCGGTGCTGCTCGAGCGTCCGCTCTCGGAGGCGCTCACCCCGATCACGTTCGTGGTCGTCGCCCAGCACCTCGCGATCGCGCTCGCCCGCCTGCGCGGCCTCGACCCGGAGCGGCCGGCCGGGCTTTCGAAGGTGACCCGGACGCACTAGGCCTGGCCTTCGGGGCAGGGCGCGGCCGCGGCGCGGGCGGCGCGTCGGGCTTCGTGAACTCGACGCGGAGCTTGTACCCGTACGCCTGCGCGAGACGCGCCAGGCTTCTGAGGCTCGGGAGGTAGCGGGGATCCTCCATGCGGCGGAGCTGCGTCTGCGACGTCTTCAGCAGCTTCGCGGCCGCCCGCTCCGAGAGCCCGCGCTCGCGGCGAAGCGCTCCGACCGCGCTCGCGACCTCCTGGGCGAGGGGGTCCGGCGGGGCCGGCTCTGCGACCGGAGGTGGTAGCGGCTGCTCGCGCACCCGCGCATCCTAGTCAGGCGTCGGCGAACGCGTCGAGGAGCGCTTCCTGCGCGGGGTCGTACGCGAAGAGGATCGCGCCCTCGCACCCGGCGTCGCGCGCCGCGCGGACCTGGTCACGCACGAGCGCGGTCTCGCCCGCGTAGCCCATGAGCCCGCCCCACATCCGCGTCGAGGGCGCGGCCGCGCGCGCGGCGGCGAGGAGTCGTGCGACCTCGGCCGTGTCCTTCCGGTACGCCATCGGGCAGAGGAGGTCGACGAGGCCCTCGCGTGCCCAGTCCGGCCAGCGCTGGAGGACCTTCTCGCGCGCGACCGCGGGGTCGGGGAAGACCGCGGCCGAGATGACGACGCCCGGCCGCGCCTTCCGCACCTCGCCCGCGGCCTTGCGCACGAGCTCCGTCACGTGCGCGTGGGCCTCGGGGCTCGCGGCGTACTGCGCCTGCGGGTAACGCACGTAGTCGTAGTGCAGCCCCTCGACCGCGTAGCGCTTCACCACGTCGACGAAGACCGCGCGCGTGTGCAGCGTCGCGTTCGCGTTCGCGGGGTCGATGTAGATGCCCTCCCAGTCGCTGCCGCCGACGGGGTCGAGGTACTTCACGCCGTCGGGCCGCAGGAGCCAGTCGGGGTGGGCGTTCACGAGGTGGCGGCGGGAGCGCGGGAGGGCGCCCTCCTTGCTCGACCAGACGAAGTGGACGTTCGTCCACGCGTGGATGCGCACGCCGACCGCGCGCCCGCCGCGGATGAGGTGGGCGAGCGGGTCGAAGTCGGGGTCCTCGAGCGCCTCCGCTCGCGGCTCGAGCTCCGAGCGGAAGTACGCGTCCCCGCGGCCGCGCACCTGCACGACGAGCTCGCGGATGGCGTGCTCCGCCGCGTCCGCGAGGAGGTCGTCGCACGCGCGCTGCGTCGTGATGCGGTCGCGCACGACCCAGAGCGACTTCTCGAAGGTCACGAGCGCACCCGGTGCAGGCGGATGCGCTGCCCGCCGATGACCGCCGTGCCGGCGCGCCCGTAGCGGAAGGCGGGCGCGCGGGCGACGACCTCGTCCGTCACGAGCGTCTCGTTGCGCCCCGCGACGTCCTCGCCGATCTTCGCGCAGACGTTCACGGCGGCGCCGTAGACGTCATCGGAGAGCCGGATGACCTTGCCGTGATGGATGCCGATGCAGAGCTCGAAGCGATCCGCGGCCGGAAGCCGGCGGTTGCGCCGCGCGAGCCACGCGTGGACCGCGCCCGCGCCGCGGACGGCCGCGGCCGTGTCCTCGAACACCGCGAGGATGTTGTCGGCGTTCTGTGTCGTCACGACGCCACCGTGCTTCTCGATGATCGGGATGATGCGGTCGTAGGAGCGCACCAGGTTCGCGAGGAAGCGGACGATCCCATGCTCGAACGTCTTCTTCGAGAACCCGGACGAGTCTGCGGCGAGGATGGTGAGCTCGCGCTCGTACCGCTTCGCGATGCGCTCGTCGAACGCGTCGCCCCTGGCCGGGCGCTCGCGGAGGAGCTCGAAGAACCGCCGGCGCGCGGGCGCCCGGCTCACGCGAGGTCCCTGAAGGAGGAGAGCACGAGGCCGTGCTCTTCCAGCGCCGCACGCACGCGCGGATCGGTCAGCGTCGCGAGCTCGACCGGGCGCTCGCGCGCATAGCTCGACGTCGCGAGCAGCTCGCTGTCGCCCTCTTCGCCGGGGTGGCACATCAGCTCGGTCGTGCCGTCGCCATCCGAGGCGATCGTCGCGAGGATGCGCAGGAGCGAGGGCACCGCGACGTTGTCGCCGTGCTGGAACGCGCGGCAGAAGCGGTCCGGCGTGCGCACCCCGCGCGCGCGGAGCCGCTCGCGCTGCGCCGCGTCGTGCTGCCGCGCGACCGCCCCGGTCTCGCGGGCCAGCTCCCCGACGGCCCACTCGAGCGCGGGGTCGTCGTGGACCCAGTGATGCGTGTCGACGTGCGACGGATCCGTCCCGAGGAGCTCCTTCGCCCGCGCGAACTGCGCGCGGTACTCGACGAGCGCCTCCTCGCCGTCCACCCGGCCCTCGCCGACGATGGCCGATGGCGAGCGCGGGAACGAGCCGTCGGGCTCGACGAGGGACGGGATGAGCGCGGGATCCGTGAGCGGCCGCGCGTACGTGAGCACGAGGTGCACGCCGACGTCGAGCGTCGGGGTCCTCCGGACGAGCGTCGCGGCCCGCTGCGCTCCCGGCGCGTTCGCCATGAGCGTCGTCGACGTCACGATGCCGCGCTCGTGCGCCCGGACGATCCCGCGGTCGATGCCGGGCGAGCGCCCGAGGTCGTCAGCGTTGACGATCAAGCGCTTCACGCACGCTCCAGTCTGCCGCTTCGAGCCGCCGCCGCGCCTCGCCCTCGTCGAGCCCGGTCTCCGCGCGGACGATGCCGATGGCCCGCTCGCGCAGCTTGGCGTTGCTCGCGCGCATGTCGACCATGAGGTCGTCGCGCGTGCGGCCCGAGCGGACCATCGCTCCGGTCGAGAGCATGTTCAGGACGAGCTTCGTCGCGGTGCCCGCCTTCAGCCGGCTCGACCCCGCGATGATCTCGGGGCCGACGTCGACGACGATCGGGATGCGCGCGCTCCGCGAGAGCGCCGATCCGGCATTGCAGGTGATCCCGACCGTGACCGCGCCCGCCTGATCGCCGGCCGCGAGACCGCCCAGGACGTACGGCGCGCGTCCGCTGGCGGAGATCCCCACGACGACGTCGTCCGCACGGACGACCCTGCCGACGTCGTGGCGGCCGGCGGCCTCGTCGTCCTCGGCGCCTTCGACCGCGAGCCGCAGGGCGGTGTCGCCGCCGGCGATGACCGCGCGGAAGAGCTCCGGGGGCACGCCGAAGGTCGGCGGCATCTCGCTCGCGTCGAGCACGCCGAGGCGGCCGCTCGTGCCCGCGCCGACGTAGATGACCTGCCCGCCCTTCCCGAGGGCCTCGACGATCGCGTCCACCGCACGCGCGATGTCCGGGATCGCGAGGCGGACCGCGCCGGCGACGCGCGTGTCCTCGTCGTTCATGAGCTCGAGGACCTCGCGCGTCGACCGCCGCGACAGGCCGCGCGCGCGCGGGTTCCGCGACTCGGTGCCCATCCGTGTCACCCCACGCCCCACGCGAGCTGTGCCGCAAGGCGCGCGGCGCCCATCGCGGGCTCCTCGTGCACCGCCTCGACCGCCGCCCGCGGGAGCATGCCGACGAGCTCGCGCCGCAGCGCGTGTTGCAGGAGCGAGACGCTCTCGAACGCGCCGCCAGCGAGGTAGACGGGCCCGTCGGCGAGGCGCAGCCCGAGCGACACGACCGCCGCGGCGCGCGCGAGCTCGTGCGCGCCGCGCTCGACGATGCGCACCGCGATCGCGTCGCTCTCGGCGGCGGCGTTCGCGAGCGCGCGGACGCCGGCGAGGATCGCGGGTGCGGGATGCGGGCGCCCGTAGAGGTGGGGGAGCACGTCGTGGAAGTCCTGCGCGCCGAGCTCGCGGCGCAGCTGCTCGCTGATGCGTGTCGGCGAGCCGCGGCCATCCCAGTCGTGCGCGACCGCGCGCAGGGCCTCGAGCCCGAGCCACACCGCGGAGCCCTCGTCGCCCGCGAGGTAGCCCCAGCCACCCGCACGCAGCTCGTCGCCCTCCTCGTTGCGGCCGTACGCCACGCTGCCCGTGCCGGAGATGAGGACGACGCCGCAGCCTTGCGGGTTGCCCGCGTACAGCGCGGCCTTCGCGTCGTGCGTGACCGCGACGCGCACCTCCGGCCCGACGATCCCGCGGAGGATCTCCTCGCCGCGCGCGCGGTCCGCCTCGCGGTCGCCGCCCGCGCAGGAGAGGACGACCGCCTCCGGGGTCCGGCCCGCGAGCGCCTCGTGGAGGGCCGCCGCGTACGAGCCGCCCGGGTCAGGGGACGTGAGAAGGTTCCCGCCGCCGCCCGCGCCGCGGCCGACCGTCGCGCCGTCACGCGTGACCGCGAACGCGCGCGTCTTGCTCGCACCCGCGTCGAGGCCGACGACGACGCCGCTCACTCGCGCAGGGTACCTAGGTGGGTCTCGCTACGGCGCGTGGAGCGCGCCGGCGGAGACCGCGCGCGACGCGCCGGTGCAGCGGGGGAGCGTGTTCGGCAGGCCCGCGGCGCGGTAGGCGCCGAGGATCGCGAAGGCGAGCGCCTCGCGGACGGGCGCGGGGACGCCGAGCTCGTCCATCGGGCGTACCGGCACCGGGGTCACCGCCTCGCGCAGCGCGTCCATGATCGCGAGGTTCGCGGCGCCGCCGCCGGCCACGACGAGCTCCCGCCACCGCACGCCCGCCGGCGTCTCGCGCGCGAGCGCCGCCGCGACGGTCTGCGCGGTGAGCGCGACCGCGGTCGCGAGCGCGTCATCCTCGCTCCCGCCCTCGCTCCGCACGTCGTCCAGGAGCGAGCGCGCGAAGGGCGCACCGAACTCCTCGCGCCCGGTGCTCTTCGGCGCGCGCCGCGCGAAGTACGGGTGCGCGAGCGCGGCCCGCAGCGCCTTCGCACGCGGGCGACCGCGGCGCGCGCGCTCGCCGTCGCGGTCGAAGCGCTCGCCCGAGGCCGCGACGAGGGCGTCCACGACCATGTTCCCGGGACCGCAGTCGAACGCGACGGCGTCCTCGGCGCGCGTCGTCGGCAGGAGCGTGAGGTTCGCGATGCCACCCACGTTCAGGAGCGCGATCGGCGCGCGGTCTCCGAAGAGGACGTGGTCCGCGAACGGGACGAGCGGCGCGCCCTGCCCGCCGAGCGCGACGTCGGCGCTCCTGAAGTCGCAGACGACCGGAACGCCCGTCCGCGCGGCGACGCGCGCGCCGTCCGCGAGCTGGTACGTCGTGTGGCGCTCGGGGTAGTGCGCGATGGTCTGCCCGTGCATCGCGACGAGGTCGGCGCTCCGGCCGAGCTCGTCGAGCAGCGCGCGCACGGCGGCCGCGTTCGCCTCCCCGAGGTCCGCGTTCAGCGTCGCGAGCTGCTCGCCGGTGAGCGGCACCGCCGATCCGGCTGCGAGGACACGCTCGCGGAGCTCGTTCGGGTAGCGCCAGTGGCGGTGGCCGACGAGCCGCGCGGTGCCGCGCTGCGGATCGACGTCGGCGGCCGCGGCCTCGATCCCATCGGCTGACGTACCGGACATGAGGCCGACGACGATCATGCGCCCCCCGGCCGGGTCAGCGACTCGTGCACCGCGATCCGGAAGCGATACATCGCGTCGTCGTTCGTGCGGCCGAAGTACACGCGGTTCGTGAGCAGCACGACCGTCGTATCGGTCGCCGGATCGATCCAGAGCGACGTTCCCGTGAAACCTGTATGCCCGTACGACTCGGCGCTCATGTAGCGGCCGATCATCGGGCCGTCGGGCGCGCGGAGCGCGAGGCCGAGACCGCGGCGCGCGTTCTCCCCCCGCGCCTGCTCCCGGCGGGCGAGCTGCGCGAGGTCGTTGCCGATGACGGCTCCGTCACGGAACACCCGCGCGAGCGCGAGCACGTCGGCCGCCGTCCCGAAGAGCCCGGCGTGGCCGGAGACACCGCCCATCGCGTGCGCGTTCTCGTCGTGGACCTCCCCGCGAAGGCGCCGGCGCCGGTACGCGTCCGGACCGTCGTAGCGCTCGGTCGCGACGCAGTCCGCGGCCCGCTCCGGCAGGAAGCGCGCGGACTCCGCGCCGCACGGGCCGAGCACGCGCTCGCGCACGAGGTCGGCGAACGGCGCGTCGCCGATGGTCGCGAGACCCTGCGTGAGCATGATGTAGCCGAGGTCGCTGTACACGAAGATGCCAGGGTCCCGTGCGAGCGGCTCCTGCGCGGCGCGCCACGCTGCCTCCTCGATCCCGTGCACCTCCTCGTAGAGCGGCAGCCACCATACGAGCCCCGCGGTGTGCGTGAGGACCTGCGCGAGCGTGACGCGGTCCTTCGCGCCGCCGCGGAAGTCCGGCACGATCTCGCGCAGCGGCGTCTCGAGCGTGACGAGCCTGTCCTTCACGAACGAGAGGAGCAGCGCCGTCGTCGCCAGCTTCGTGAGCGACGCGAGGTCGAAGAGCGAGGAGGGCCCGCAGTCCGGGTCCGGCGGGTACTCCGGATCGGGGCACAGCGTGCCCGCGAGATGCCCCTCCCGCTGACCGGCACGCTCGACGAGGACGCTGCACGCGGTGCACAGCGTGCCGATCGCCGTGTCGACCGTCCGCCGCAGAGCGTCGTTCAGAGCGTGCGCATCCCTGCGCCGATACGGTAGAGGTCGCGCACGTCGACCGGCAGCCGCCCCAGCGGCGGCCGCGCGCCGGTCATCACCTCGACCGCCGCGACGAGCGACGGCTCGCGCCCGGAGTACGCGCACACGAAGCCGCCGACGCCGGGATACGCGAGCACGTCGTACGGCGAGCGCAGCGCGACCGCGACGGTGGGGCGCACGCGCTGCAGCGCGGTCACGAGCTCCGCCTGCACCGGATCGGCGAGCGCGTCGTACGTCCCCACGACGACGACATCCGCGTCCCGCGCGGCACCGACCGCCGTGGGGATGTCGGCGGGCGTGAGCCGCTCCAGCCGGTGCGCGCGCGCTCCCGGGACCGTGCGCGCGACGACGTCCGCCAGGGTGGGCTGATCCTCGACGACCGCGATGTCCGGCCGGCCGTACGAGATCGCGAGCACCTGCCCGCGCAGCGGTAGGCCGGCAGCGCGCAGGACGGTGACGCCCTGCCGGGCGAGGTCGAGCGCCTCCGCGCGATCCGCCTCGAGATCGAAGGTCGGAGGGGCGGGGGCCTCGAGCACGTTCCACCGCGACTTCGCCTCGAGGACGCGCGTGACGGCCTCGTCGAGCCGCCGCGGAGGGACCCGGCCCGAGAGGACCGCGTCGACCAGGAGGCGGTGACCCTCGAGCTGTGCGCCCTCGTCGAAGCGGAACAGGAGGTAGTCGGCGCCTGCCTGCAGCGCGCTCGCCGCGGCGGCCGCCTGGCCCCCCGACCGCGCGAGGGCCTGCATCTCGAGGTCGTCCGTGACGCACAGCCCGCGGAAGCCGAGCTCGGTGCGGAGCACGTCGGTCATCACCGCGCGCGAGAGCGTCGCCGGCTGCTGCGCCGCGCCGAGCGCGGGGATCGTGAGGTGCGCGCTCATGATCGCCGGCACGTCCGCGGCGATCGCTGCCCGGAAGGGGACGAGCTCCACGGCGTCGAGCCGCGACCGCGGCGACAGGATCTCGGGCAGCTCCTTGTGCGAGTCGATCGTCGCGGAGCCGTGCCCGGGGAAGTGCTTCGCGCAACAGAGCAGACCCGCATCGGCGTACGCGCGGACGGCGATCGCCACCAGCGCGCCGACCGTCCGCGGGTCCGAGCCGAAGGCGCGGTTGCCGATGATCGGGTTCAACGGCTCGTCGTTCACGTCCGCGACCGGCGCGAGCTGCCAGTTGACGCCGAGCGCCCGGAGCTCGCGCGCGACGAGCTGCGCCGAGCGGCGCACCGCGGCCGCCGGGTCCGGCGCGGCGGCGAGCGCCATCTGCGCGGGTGGCAGCGCGACCCCCTTCGTGACCCGCACCACCGGCCCGCCCTCCTGATCCATCGCGATGAGGAGCGGCGGGACGCGAGCCTCGCGCGCGATGCGCTGCAGATCGGCGGTGAGCCGGCGGAGCGCTGCCGCGTCCTCGACGTTCTCGCGGAAGATCACGACGCCGGCGACGTGCTTCTCGCGGATCATCCGCTCGAGGTGCGAGGTGATGGTCCGCCCGTGGAAGGCGACGCTCATCGTCTGCGCGGCACGATCGGGGATCGACATCCCGGAGAGGAGCGACTGCGCGCGCGAGGTCGGTGACGGCGTCGGATCCGGCACCGCGCTCGAGCAGGCGAGGGCGGCCGCGCCGGCGAGGAACGCGCGCCGCTTCAAGCCAGACGGACCGGCGGGCGGCCCTCCGCTGCGCGCTCTCCCGCGAGGACCGCGGCGAGGGCCTCGAGCGAGACGGGCACGTCGCCGTACGTGAGGAGGCCGGGCACGTCCGGCGCGAGCGCCGCGTCGTACGGCGAGCGCAGGGCGCACACGACGGCCGCGCGAGGCGCGAGCTCGCGCAGACGTGCCGTGGCCGCGGGGTCGAAGCACGCGCTCGACGTGCAGACGACGAGCGGCGCATCGCCGGCGGGCTCGCGACCCTCGTGCGCGAACGACGCCCGATCGCCGAACCGCCGGCGGAGCCCGGACTCGAGCGTGCCGAAGGGATCGCGGAGCTCCTCCACCGGCGACAGCCGCGGCGTGCCGACGAACGTCACGCGGATCCGCTCGAGCCTGCGCAGTGGCGGGCCGACGTGCGTGATCGAGCGCGCCGCGACCTCGCGCGCGAGCGCGCGCGACGCGGTGTCGTCCACGTCCTGATCGGGGACGGGGATGCCGAAGCGCCGGCGGAACCCATCGGCGCGGCGGAGCGCCTCGAGGACGCGCGGCGCCGGCACCTGCGTCGCGATGCGCTCGGACGCCGCGAGCTGCAGCTCGATGTTGCTCGTCACCATCACCGCGTCGATCCCCGCCCGGACCGCGCGGCCGACGAGGCCGTCCGCGGTCTCGACCTGCGTGACGCCCGACATGTCGAGCGAGTCGGTCATCAGGAGCCCTGCGAACCCGAGCTCCTCGCGCAGCAGGGCCGTCGCGATGCGCGGCGAGAGCGTCGCGATGTTGTCCTCGTCGAGCGCGGGGTAGCGGATGTGCGCGGTCATCACGCCGGACGCGCCGGCGGCGATCGCGCTGCGGAACGGCACGAGCTCGCGCGCCTCGAGCGTCTTCCGGTCGGCGCGCACGTCGACGGTCGTGTGGTGCGAGTCGACGTCCGACGCACCGTGGCCGGGGTAGTGCTTCGGCGTGGTCGCCACGCCGGCGCCCTCGGAGCCACGCACCCACGCGGCCGCGAGATCGGCCACGCGTCGCGCGTCGTCGCCGAACGAGCGCGTGTTGATGACGGGGTTGCGGGGCTCGACGTTCACGTCGCAGACGGGCGCGTGGTTGACCGCGATGCCGTCGGCGCGCAGCCCCTCGGCGACCTCGCGCGCGACGCGCTCGACGAGCGCCGCATCGCCGATCGCGCCGAGCGCCATCGCGCTCGGGAACACCGCGCGGTAGCCGACCCGCACGACGCTGCCGCCTTCCTGGTCGACGGCGACGGGCACCGGCGGCAGGCCGCCCGCGGCCGCGGCGTCCTGCGCCTCGCGCAGCATCGCGCGCACCTGCTCCTTCGAGCGGATGTTGCCGCGGAAGGCGAAGAGGAGAAGGCCGCCGACCTTGCCGGCGCGGATCGCGTCGAGCAGCGGTGCCGGCACCTCGGGGCCGTCGAACCCGGCCCAGACCAGCGCGCCGGGGCCGAGCCGGGTCAATCCGGCGGTGCGACGAGCTCGCTGATGAAGGTGTACGCGTCGCCGCGGTACGCGGCCTCCGCAAGCTCGATCGCGCGGCCGGCGACGTCGTACGAGCGGCGATGCGTCCGGAGGACCGGCGCACCCGGAGCGAGCGCGAGCAGGCCGGTCTCCCGCTCGTCCGCGAGGCCCGCGACGATCCGCTGCTCCGCCCGCACCGGATGGTGACCGAGCGCCGCGAGCGCCTCATACACGGACCCTGCCGCGGCGGACCCGAGCAGCGCGTCGGGCTCGCGCACGGAGAGCCACGCGCGCTCGAGACCGACCGGCTGGCCGTCGGCGAGCCGGATGCGCTCGATGAACACGAGGTCCGATCCAGGCGCGACGGCGAGCTCGGCGGCGACGTCGGCAGGCGCCGCCGTCCGGCGCAGCTCGAGGACACGGCTCGAGGCACGGATCCCGCGCGCCGCCATGTCCTGCGTGAACCCCGTGAGGTAGCGCAGGCGCTGCGCGAACCGCGGCTGCGCGACGAACGTGCCGCGCCCCTGCTGCCTGGTCAGGACGCCCTCGTGCACGAGGTCGCCGATCGCCTGGCGCGCGGTCATCCTGCTGATCCCGTACGCGGCGCACAGCTCCCGCTCCGAGGGGATGGCCTCGCCGATCTTCCACTCGCCCGCCGCGATACCCGCACGGATCGCGTCCTTCAACCGGACATAGACCGGCCGGTCCGCGGGCTCGAGGAGGGCCGTCGGTGTGGCCACGTGCAGAGGCTAGCCGGAGGCGGGCTGCGCCGCGATGCGTTCCAGCACGGAGCGGACGACGGGGCGCGCCCGGTCGTCGATGTGATCGGCGAACGCGGTCGCGACGCCGCGGAGGTGCGTGCCGATCGTCCGGCGGATCGCGGTGCGGCCTCTCGCGGTCAGCACCGCGTTGAAGCCGCGCCGGTCGGAGAGGCAGACCCGCCGCGCCACGAAGCCCTGCTCCTCCAGGCGGTCCACCAGACGGGTGATGCCGCTCTTCGTCAGCACGACGCTCGAGGCGAGGTCGTTCATGCGCAGCGTGCGCCGCGGCGCGCGGTCGAGCGCGAGGAGGACATCGAGCTCCGAGAGGGTGAGCCCGCCGGCCTCCTCGAGCTGGCGCTCGAGGCGGCTTGTCACCTTTGCGTGCGCACGGATGAACGCCCGCCAGGTCGCCAGCTCGTCCTCCGTGAGCCGCCGCCTGGAATAAGCGCCGCCGCCGGCCTGTTCCGCCATTAG
This sequence comes from Candidatus Limnocylindria bacterium, assembly GCA_036276035.1. Classification (GTDB taxonomy): domain Bacteria; phylum Chloroflexota; class Limnocylindria; order P2-11E; family P2-11E; genus JACDAF01. Next base: position 14,040 of record DASUCM010000031.1, read on the forward strand.
TTGAGCATACAACTAATGCTCCAGGAGGAAACACACGACATGAAGTGGCAGATCGACCCTTCCCACACCAGCACGACGGTCTCGGCGCGGCACCTGATGCTGAGCACCGTGCGAGCGAGCCTCTCCGGCGTCACCGGTGAGCTCGACTTCGACCCGGCGCGCCCCGAGGCCGCGAAGATCCGTCTCGCCATCCCCGCGGCCACGGTCAATACCGGCGACGAGAAGCGCGACGGTCACCTCCGCTCGCCCGACTTCCTCGACGCCGAGCGCTTCCCCGAGATCACGTTCGAGAGCCGGAGCGTCCGCAAGGACGGCGACGGCTACACCGTCAGCGGCGACCTCACGATCCGCGGGACGACCCGCCCGGCGGATGTGAGCGTCACGGTGAACGGCGTGGTCGACGGCATGAAGGGCAAGGTCGCAGGCTTCTCCGGTACGGCTACGATCGACCGCACGAAGTGGGGCCTTGTCTGGAACATGCCGATCCCGGGCGGCGTGCTCGTGAGCGAGAAGCTGAAGCTCGAGTTCGACCTGCAGGCCGTCGAGGCGGCCGCCCGCGCGGAGACCGTGGCAGCCTGATGGCCGACGAGCGGGACCGCGCCGGCGCGCTGCTCACATGACCGTCGAGCTCCGCCCGCGCGGCTCGCTCTTCCACGTCGAAGGAGGCTGGTTCAGCGCGAACTGGCACTTCAGCTTCGACCGCTACTACGACGAGGCACACATGGGCATCGGGGACCTGCGCGTCTTCAACGACGACCGCCTGGTCCCCGGTGCCGCCTGGCCGATGCACCCGCACCGCGACATCGAGGGCATCACCTGGGTCGCCGAGGGGACCTTCGAGCACGCCGACTCCCGGGGGAACGGCGGGATCCTCCTGCCGGGCTCCGTCCAGCGCGCGACGCTCGGCTCCGGGATGCAGCACTCCGAGCGCAACGGCTCGAAGACGGAGCCGATGCGCTTCATCCAGATGTGGATCCTTCCCTCGCGCCGCGGCCTCGTGCCGTCGGTCGAGCAGCGCACCTTCGATCCCGACGCGCGCCGGGACCGGCTCGTCCCGGTGCTCGTCCCGGCCGAGGGCTACGGCGGCGCCGACGCTCCGGTCTCGTCCGAGGCCGTGACCGTCCACCAGGACGCCGCGATGTACGCGGGCCTGCTCTCCGCGGGCTCGACCGTGACGCACCGCTTCCGCGACGGCTACGGCGGGTACCTGTTCGTCGTCCACGGCGAGCTCGCCGCTCCGGCGCTCGACGAAGGCGGTGCGGCGATCGTCCGCGGCGAGCGCTCGCTCACGCTCACAGCCGGTACCGGCGGCGCCGAGGTGCTCCTCGTGGAGACACGCGACCGCTAGCGACGCGCTACTCGGCGGGCAGATCCGCCCAGAACGCCTCGGTGAAGCGGTTGTTCAGGTTCGCGATGCCGATGTTGACGACGAGCTCCACGATCTGCCGGTCGTCGAAGTGGCGCCTCACGCGCGCGAACACCTCTTCGTCGGCATGCGCGTCGCGCGTCAGCGCGAGCGAGAGCACGATCGCGGCCTTCTCCTCATCGGTGAAGAGCGGGCTCGCGTCCGGGTCGGTGATCGCATCCACCATGTCCCGCGTGATCCCGAGCGCACGGCCCTGGGCGATGTGGGACACCGTTCAGTATCGGCACCCGTTCGTGATGTCGGTCGCGAGGAACGACAGCATCCTGATCTTCGCGGAGACCGCACCTTCGTCGAGTGCCTTGCGAAGTCCCCAGTAGCCGGCCGACACGGCCGGGGAGTGATTGAGGAGCTTGCGGAACGCGGAGCCCTCTCCCGTGTACGGGATGCGCGCCACGTCAGCCCCGCTTGGCGCGGTACCGCGCGATCGATAGCTCGCCGAGCGCGCCGCGCCTGCCGCGCGAACCGGACTTCTCGAGGACGATGCGCTGGATCTGGTCGGGGCTCGGGATGATCGGCGCGATCCGGCGCCGGCTCCGCGGCCCCGCGATGCGCCCCTCCAGCGCGTCGATGACGTCCTTCACCCGCTCGTCGATCTCGTGCAGGTCGAGCGGACGCTCGCGGAGGAAGAGGGTGATCCGCAGCTCCAGGCGGTCGGCGTCGCGGTAGCCGACCCCGCGGCGCGTCTGCGCGTCGAGCACCGCGGCGTGCACGCGGCGCCGCCACTCGTGCCGCGGGCGCGCGTAGCCCGGAAGTGCGGTCGAGATCGAGAAGCGGCGCTTCGCCATCGCCGCGCGACTCTAACGGGGATCAGCCCCGAAAGACGTCGAGCTCGATGGAGTCGTAGCCGGTCGAGCCGGAGGGGAACGGCGGGCGTTTCGTCGCGGTCTGCAGCTGACCTTCGCCGTCGGTCGCGCGCACGAGGACCGTGTGCTTGCCCGTGCCGGGCGGCGTCCAGAGGTGGCGCCACCGCCGCCAGGTGAGCGGCCCGAGCGGCGCCTCGAGCTCGGCGTCCGACCAGCGCCCGCCGCCGTCGGTCGAGATCTCGACGCGCGAGATGCCGCGCGATCCGGCGTTCGCGATCCCTCCGAGCGCGACCTGGCCGCCGTCCCAGCGCACGCGGTACGACGTGTCGATGCGCGAGTGCGTGTTGACGACCGCGAGGTCCGACCAGCCGCGCTCCATCCAGTAGCCCTGGAAGTCGTTCGTCACGACCTCGATCTTCGCGAGCCACTTCACGTTCTTCATCCCGTAGATGTTCGGCACGAGCAGGCGCGCCGGGTAGCCGTGCTGCTCCGGCAGCGTGTAGCCGTTCATGAGGTAGGCGACGATCGTCTTCGGCTCCATCGCCTTCGCGATCCGGATGGAGTCCGTGTAGCCGTCGACCGAGCGCAGCACGACGTCGAACGCGCCGGCGCGCGGCCGCGCGCGCTCGAGGAGGTCGCGCAGCGGCACGCCCGTCCAGAGCGCGGTGCCGATGAGGTCCCCGCCGATCTCGTTGCTGATGCACTCGAGCGTGTGCAGCTGCTCCACCGCCTCGAGGTCGAGGAGCTCCTCGTAGGACAGCGCGAACGGGCTCTCGACCGCGCCGCCGACCTCGAGCCGCCAGCGCGCCGCGTCGACGCGCGGGTCGATGAGCGCGGTGTCGACGGTGTAGTGCTCGTTCAGCGGGGAGAGCCGCGGCGTGATCTCGGGGACCGCGTCGAACGCGGGATCCGCCGCCGGCACCGTCTCGGCGTGCTTCAGCCGCCGGGCGGCCTGCTTCACCCGCTCCGCCTGGGCGCCGATCGCGCGCAGCGGCTGCCCCCCGGCAAGACCGCCCACCGCGGCGACGACACCGAGCGCGGCGGCGCCGAGGAGCGCGCGCCTGCGGTCCGGCGACGTGATCGCGTCCGGGTCGTCGAGCCCGGACTCCTGCGCTCCCTCCGCGAGGAGCGCGAGCGTGCCGAAGAAGGTCGTCAGGCCGATGCCTGCGCCGACGAGCGACGCGGTCGGCGGGATCTGCGACGAGGCGAATAGCGCCGCGAGCGCCGCCGCGCCGAGCCACGGGCCCGCGCCGGCGCCGATCACGGCCGCGGTCCGCCGCCGCGGGTCGAGCGCGAGCACGCCGGCAAGGGCGCCGAGCGCGAGGAACCCGGCGATCACGGTCGCGACGAGCAGGCGCTGCGCCCAGAACTGCAGGAGCTCGATGAGCGGGACGCTGATCCAGCCGGGGAGCACCTCGATGACCGCCTGGCCGAGGGCCGCGGGCGCGAACGCGAAGCCGAAGAGGCTCGCGAGGAACGACGTGCAGAGCGCGAGGAACTGCGCGACGGCACCGAGCAGGAGGCCCGTGCGCGCGCGGCGGTCGGACAGCATCACCTATGGCACGATACGTCGCGCGTGCCCGAGCTCCTCCCACCGCTCACACCCGATGACCTCGCGTCATTTGCGTTCGTGTCGGACGCGCAGATGTCACCCGACGGCACGCGCGTCGCGTACGTCGTCCGCCGCATGTCTGTGGAGTCGAACGAGTACCGCTCGGCGATCTGGATGGTGCCGGCCGACGGCTCGGGCGAGCCCGTGCAGTTCACGAACGGTGTCCGGCAGGACGTCGGTCCGCGCTGGTCGCCGGACGGCCGCTGGCTCGCGTTCCTCTCGGACCGCGCGTCGGAGAAGAAGGAGGGCCGCCGGCCTGCGAAGCAGCTGTTCATCGTGCCCGCGCAGGGCGGCGAGGCGCGCCAGCTGACGGCCTTCGCCGACGAGTGCTCCGAGCCGGCCTGGTCGCCGCGCGGCGACGCGCTCGTCGTCGTGGTGAAGGACGCGGAGGAGGGGGAGAAGAAGGAGGGCGCGCCGAGGGTCTACGACCGCATCCGCTACAAGTCGGACGAAGGCGGCCACTTCGACCTCCGCCGCAAGCACCTGTGGATCGTCTGCCTCGACGGGACGCCGCCCCGCCGCATCACCGACGGCGACTGGGACGACTCGGCTCCCGCCTTCTCGCCCGACGGCTCGCGCATCGCGTTCGTCTCGAACCGCTCCGGGGAGCGCGACCGGAACACCGTCGCCGACGTGTGGACGGTGGCCTTCGACGGGACCGGTGCCGCGCGGGTCACGACGGAGCAGGGCACCTACGGGAATCCGTCGTGGTCGCCGGACGGCGCGCGCATCGGCTGCTACGGCATCGCCGAGGCGACCGGCTCGGCCGGACGCAACGTGCGGATGTGGTCCTTCCCGACCGGCGGCGGCGAGGGCACCGATCTGCTCGGCGAGTGGGACCGCACGGTCGGCTCCGTCGTGATGAGCGACATGCGCGGCCAGGCGCAGACCATCGCGCCGGTCTGGACGCCGGACGGCTCCCGCGTGCACTTCGTCGGCACCGACCAGGGCACCGCGAACGCCTACTCGGTCTCGAGCGCCGGCGGGGACCTGCGCGCCGCGACGCTCGGCATGCACCAGATCGTCTCGCTCACCTACGACCGCGACGTGCGGCGCTTCGCCGCGATCCGCGCGACCGCGACGGAGCCCGGCGAGGTCGTCGCGGGCGAGCCCGGCGGAGCGCTGCGCCCGCTCACGCGCGCGAACGCGGCGTTCGTCGGCTCACGCTGGATCGCCGAGCCCGAGCGCGTCGAGCTCGAGGGCGCGGGCGGCTGGCGCATCGAGGGCTGGCTGATGCGGCCACGCGGCTTCGACGCCGCGCGGCAGTGGCCGCTCGTGCTCGAGATCCACGGCGGCCCGCACGCCGCGTACGGGAACGCGTTCTTCCACGAGTTCCAGGTGCTCGCGGGGAGGGGCTACGCGGTCCTCTACCTGAACCCGCGCGGCAGCCACGGCTACGGCGACCACTTCGTGCAGGCATGCATCGGGGACTGGGGCGGCGACGACTATCTGGACCTCATGGCCGGGGTCGATCACGCGCTCACGCTCGGCTGGGTCGACCCCGAGCGCCTGTACGTGACCGGCGGCAGCTACGGCGGCTTCATGACGAACTGGATCGTCGGCCACACCGACCGCTTCAAGGCCGCCGTGACCCAGCGGAGCATCAGCAACAACGTTTCCGCGTTCGGGACGAGCGACATCGGCTGGCACTTCTGGGAGTGCGAGCACGGCGCGACGCCGTGGCGCGATCCGGAGAAGCTCATCGAGCGCTCGCCGCTCACGTACGTCGAGAACGTGCGGACGCCGCTGCTCATCCTCCACGCCGAGCGCGACCTGCGCTGCCCGATCGAGCAGGCCGAGCAGCTCTTCGTCGCCCTGAAGGTCCTCGGCCGCGAAGCGGTCTTCGTGCGCTACCAGGACGACAATCACGACCTCACGCGGGGCGGCAGGCCGCGGAACCGGATCGACCACTGCCGCCGCATCGTTGACTGGTTCGACGCGCATCCGTGACGCGACGCCCGCCGATGCGCGGGCGATCGCGAGCGTGCACGTCGACACCTGGCGCTCCACCTACCGCGGCCACTTCCCGGACACGCTGCTCGACGGGCTCGACCTGGAGCGGTGGACGGCGCAGCGCGAGCGTCGGCTGCGCGAGGCGGCGGCCGACGAGGTGAACATCGTCGCCGAACGCGGCGGCGAGGTCGTCGGCTTCGCGATGGCCGGTCCCGCGCGCGAGACCGATCCCGGGATGGGCGAGGTCTACGCGATCTACGTGAGGGACGGCGCGCAGCGCTCCGGCGTGGGGACCGCGCTCCTCGCCGAGGCGGCGCGGCGCCTCGACGCGCTCGGGCAGCGCGGGATGCTCATCTGGGTCCTGCGCGAGAACGCGAAGGGCCGCTCCTTCTACGAGCGGATGGGCGGACGCGCCGAGCGCGAGAAGGCAGAGACGCTCGGCGTGCCGTCAGGGCCGCGCCACGAGATCATCGAGATCGGCTACGTCTGGGATGACACCGGGCCGCTGAGGTCGAGATCGGCGGGCGGCTCGTCGGGCAGCACCCAGCGGATGTAGGGGTACCCGGTCTGGACGTGCATCCGGTTCGCGAGGTCGGTCCCTGCCGCGAACGTGCGCTCGAACTCGTCACGGTCCTGCGCCGCCGCCGCCACGAGCAGCGGCGCGAGGATCTCACGCTCGAACTCCGCGAGCCGCTCGGCGTGCTTCGGCCGCAGGACCGCCAGGTCGCGCTGCAGGCCGCGGACGCGCCGCGCGAAGTACGCGGCGAGCGGCCAGTTCCCGCCGCGCGCCGCGTACGCGCACTTCCACCAGCAGAGCGCGACCGACTGCATGACCTCGCCCGTCCCCGGCAGGAGCTCGGCGACCTGCTCGAGCGAGAGCTCGCCGTGCTTCGTGCGCACCACGCGTTCGTCGCCCATGACGTGGATCATCGTATGAGCCGATGAGCTGGATCGCCGACTCGCTGCGCAACCTCTTCGGCGGCGACCGGCCGCTCACGCAACGGCTGGCGATCGCCGCCCGGAACTACGCGCGCCGCTTCACGCTCCGCCAGGCCTGCTGCGGACATCCCGGCGAGCCCGGCTGCTGAAAGCCGGCGCCGGCGGGCGGTCGCCCGTCATCGCACCCGCATCCGCACTAGCATTGACGGCCTCGTGAAGGAATTCCTCCAGGGCCGCCGCTTCGGCTTCGCACCGCGCGCACAGCTCGGTGGCATCGCCGTCGGGCTTGGCCTCGCCGCCACGCTGCTCGACCTCATGGCCTGGTTCGCGTGGGGCGCGAGCCGCACGAACGGCTTCGTCGTCGGCGCGCAGTGGCTTGTCGTCGCGACCGCGGCCGTCACGCTCCTCGCGGCGCTCACGGCGTTCGCGGAGACGAGGGACCTCAGCGAGGAGGACGCGCAGCTCGGCCGGCTCGACCTCGTCGCGGCGGCGCTTGCGACCGCCCTCTACGCCGCGTCGGCCGCGCTGCGGAGCGGCGAGCTGAACGCCGCGGCCGCGTCGCCAGGCCCGTTCCTCCTCGCGATCGGCGGCCTCGTCGTCCTGCTCGTCGACACGGTCGTTTCCTCGAACCTCTACGCGGCGCGGGAGTGGGAAGAGCTCGACGAGGAAGAGATCAGACCAGAACGTCATCGGCGGAGGCGGGCCGCCGCACGCTAGGTCCGCCCGGACCGCCGGCGAACACGCGGCGCGCCGGCTCCTCCGTCACGACGATGGGAGCGGTGGGAGTCTCGAACCTCCGGTCGTAGAGCCGCTGGTACAGCCCGCGTCGTGCCATGAGCTCGGCGTGGGTGCCGTCCTCGACGATCCGTCCGCGCTCGAGCACGAGGATGCGGTCCGCGCGCTCGACGGTGGTGAGGCGGTGCGCGATGACGATCGTCGTGCGGCCGCGCATGAGCCGGTCGAGCGCCTGCTGCACGAGGTACTCGGACTCGTTGTCGAGCGACGAGGTCGCCTCGTCAAGGAGCAGGATCCGCGCGTCGCGCAGCAGCGCACGGGCGATCGCGATGCGCTGGCGCTGCCCGACGGAGAGCTTCACGCCGCGCTCGCCGACCAGCGCGTCGAGCCCCTCCGGGAGCCGGCGCACGAACTCCATCGCGTTCGCCGCCTCCGCCGCCGCGACGATCTGCTCCTCCGTCGCATCGAGGCGTCCGTACGCGATGTTCTCGCGGACGCTCGCGCCGAAGAGGATCGGCTCCTGCGGCACGACGGCGATCTGCTCGCGGAGCGAGCGCACCGTGAACCGGCGGAGGTCGGTCCCGTCCGCGAGGATCGCGCCGTAGACCGGGTCGTAGAAGCGGCCGACGAGGTTCACGAACGTCGTCTTGCCCGCGCCCGAGGGGCCGACGAGCGCGACGACGCTGCCCGGCGCGAGGTCGACGCTCACGCCGTCGAGCACCAGCGGCCCGGTCCCGTACCGGAACGCGACGCCCTCGAAGGTGATCCGGCCGTCGAGCCGCGGTGCGGGAATGGCGTCGGGCGCGTCGCGGACCTCGGACTCGCGATCGAGCACGTCGAAGACGCGGTCCGCCGCCCCGAACGCCTGCTGCAAGCGCGACCACTCCCCGGCGAGTCCGCCGACCGGCGCCGCGACGATGCCCATGTAGAGGATGAAGGCGAAGAGCTGCCCGACCGTGAGGTCGCCCTCGATGACGAGGTGGCCGCCGTACCAGAGGACGATGACGCTGCTCGCGAAGGTCAGGAAGAACAGCATCGGGCCGATCGTCGTCGACCAGCGCGTCATCTTGATCGCGGCGTCGAACTGCTTCTTGATGCCGGCGGTGAACCGGGAGGACTCGTGCTGCTCGCGCGTGAACGCCTGGACGGTGCGGATCTCGGCAAGGCTCTCCTGCAGGATGCCGATCGCCTCGGCCTGTGCGTCCATCGCCTCTCGGCTCATGCTCCGGATGCGCCGACCGTAGAAGACCGCGATGAGCGCGACGATCGGCGCGACCGTGAAGGTCACGAGCGCGAGCCGCCAGTTCATCGCGAACACGACGATGGCGCCGCCAACGAGCGTGAGGACCTGCGAGATGATCGAGAGCACGGACTGCGTGACGGCGAAGTGCAGCAGGGTCACGTCGCTCGTCACGTGCGCGAGGATCTCGCCGGTCTTGCGGTCGTTGAAGTATGAGAGCGAGAGGCCCATGAGGTGGCGGGCGACACGGATGCGCAGGTCCGCGATGATCCGCTCCCCGGTCCACGAGACGAGGAACCCGCGGTAGCTGTCGATGCCCATGCGCACCAGCAGGAGCGCGATGAGCACCACGACGAGGCGGTCGAGCGCGGCGCCGTCGCCCTGGACGATGACGCCATCGACGATGCGCTGGATGAACTGCGGCCACGCGAGCGTGAGGATGGTCGACACCGCGAGGAGCGCGCCGGCCAGCACGAGCCGTCCGGTGTATGGGCGTGCGAAGCCGAGGAGGCGGCGGTAGACCGGCCAGGACGGTCGGGCCTTCGGTGGGTCGCGGAAGCGGCCCCCCGGGCCGCCCCGCATCTGGATCATGATCACGCCGTCATTCTCGCGCTCCCCAAGCCGGCCGGATCACATCAACTCATACACTCGTTCCCCGAACGGAGGCCACCACATGCCGCTCAAGAAGCTCGCGAACATCGTCGGCGACGCCCAGCGCGACGCCGCCATCGCGCGGCGCAGCGCGAACGACCCGGACTTCCAGCGCAAGGTCCAAAAGGACCGCCGCGGGACCCTCTCGCGGTTCGCGACCGTCAAGGCGGCCCTGCGGGACCGCGAGCGCATCGAGAAGGCGAAGGCCGCGAAGGCAAAGCCGAAGAAGCGGAGCTAGCTAGAGGGCGGCGCCCGTCAGGAAGAAGATGACGCGCGCCGAGACCTCGCCCGCGAGGACGCAGCCGAGCCCCACGTAGAGCAGGCCCGTCGACGATTGCGTGTTCATGCGCGCGGTCCACCACGCGCCGATCGCGACGCCGGCGGCCATCGCGAGACCGACGCCGATCCGGAGCGCGACCGCGATCCAGAGCGCGGTCTGCGTGATCCCCGCGAGCTCGCCCCGCGCGATCGAGACGGCCACCAGCACGGCCTGCAGGGCGAGCGCGACGACGACGGCCATGGCCGCGCGTTGGAGCGGGGCAGGCGAGAGCTTCGGCGTGACGAGGTACCAGTGCCCGAGCAGCATCGCGGCGTTCGAGCCGCCGAGCGCGAGCGCACCGAGCGGCAGCGCCGCGAGCGCGAACGGGTCGTAGAGGTCCTGCGTCGGCCGGGCCGTCGCGGCGACGCCGAGCACGAACATGCCGCTCGCGACCGCGAGCGTCCCGGCCGCGTCGCGGAGCAGCCGCCACGGCAGGAAGCAGACGATCGCGTGGACGACGAGGAAGCCGACGACGAGCGGCAGCGCCTGCGCGAAGGCGGCGAGCGGTCCGGTCTGGAGGCCCGCGCGCTGCGCGAGGTCCCCGCGCGGGAGCGAGGGGATGAGCGCAGCGGCGGCGGCGATCGCGACGACGTCCACGATCGCCGTGAGCTTGCGGAAGCCCGACGGCGCGACGCCGGTGCGGTCGAGGAAGAAGAGCAGCGCGGCGCCGCCGACCGCGAGCTCGCAGAGGATCACCGTGAGGACGAGCGGAAGCCCGGCGATCGCCTCCATCAGGCGAGCAGGTCGGGCGCGGTCCCTCGCGCTTCGAGGTCCACCGCGAGATGGAAGTACTCGCGGCCCTGGCGGCGGTCGAGGACCTCGTAGAAGAGGTCGCGGTCCTTCCACTGCGTGCGGTGGCACTCGAAGGCCCGCTTCTTCTCTTCGAGGTGATCGCGGATGTCGATGGCGTGGGTCGGCGACATCGCGCTGACGGGCCGGCCCGGGTCGAACGGGGCCGCGTTGAAGAAGAGCCGCGTCGCGGTGTGCGCTGCCCCGCGATCGGGGTATAGCTCGGGCTGCGCGGCCCGGAAGAACGAGCGCACCGCGAAGAACGAGGTCGCGCGGTGGTCGTCGTGCTCGCTGCCGGCACCTTCGGGCCCGAACGTGCAGACGACCTGCGGCCGTGCCTCGCGGATGAAGCCGACGACGTCGGCGGTGACGGCGTCGACGTCGGCGGTCGCGAGCCCCCCGTCGGGCCACTCCAGGAGCGCCGCGCGCGCGAAGCCGATGACGTCCACCGCTGCCTGCCACTCCTTCGCGCGCTCGGCCGCGAGGTCGTTCGGCGTCCACGAGCCGACCGCGCGCTCGAACCAGTTGCCGACGTCGCCCCGCGTCAGCGTGAGGAGGCAGGTCGTGTGTCCGGCCCGCGCGAGCTTCATCGCCGTCCCTGCGATGCCGAACGACTCGTCGTCCGGATGCGCGTAGATGAACGCGAACGTGGCCACGTGGTCATGCTATGCGCGTGGGCCGACGGGACGATCACGACCGCCGCATCGCGGAGATGTTCGATCGGGTCTCGCCGCGCTACGACCGGCTGAACCGCGTCCTCTCGTTCGGCACCGACCGCGCGTGGCGCCGGCGCGCGATCGAGCTCGCGCGACTCGCGGCGGGCGAGCGCGCCGTCGACGTCGGCGCGGGGACCGGTGACCTCACCTTCGCGCTCGCTCGCGCGTCCGCGCCCGGCGCGCGCGTCGTCGCCGCAGATCTCTCGCGCGGGATGCTCGACGTCGCGCAGCGCCGCGGGCCGCTCCTCGCCGTCATCGCCAGCGCGGAGGCGCTGCCGTTCCCCGACGGCTCGCTCGACCGCGTCATCACCGGGTTCACCGTCCGCAACGTGGGCGACCTGCCGCGCGCCCTGCGGGAGTTCCGGCGCGTCCTCCGCCCCGGCGGCCGCGCGGTGATCCTCGAGCTCTCGCATCCCCGGGGACCCCTCTTCCCGTCGCTCTACCGCTTCTACTTCGACCGCGTCGCGCCGCGCATCGCGGTGGTGCTCGGCGGCGACCCCGAGGCATACCGCTACCTGCCGCGCTCGCTGCGGCCCTTCCCGAAGCCCGACAGGCTCGCGCAGCTCCTCCGCGACGCGGGGTTCGCCCGCGTGCGGTTCGAGCGACTCACGCTCGGGATCGCGGCCATCCACATCGCGGACGTGTAGCTCGCCGGCGCGGGAATGGCCCGCGGCTGCCGCGGCACTAGCATCGGCCCATCGACTTCGACATCCCGCAGGAGCTCCAGAGCCTCGGACGGACCGTGCGCGAGTTCGTGGAGGAGCGCATCCGCCCCGTCGAGATCGCGGTCGAGCGGGACGACCGCATCCCGGACGAGCTCGTGCGCGAGATGGGCGCGCTCGGCTTCTTCGGGCTTCCGTTCCCGGAGGAGCACGGCGGCGCGGGCGCGGGCGACCTCGGCTACTGCGTCGCGCTCGAGGAGTTCGGGCGCGCGCCCGCGGCGTTCTCGAACCTCATCGGCGCGCACACGTCGATCGGCTCCATGTCGATCCACCTCGGCGGCAGCGACGAGCAGAAGCGGCGGTACCTGCCGGACCTCTGCGCGGGCCGCAAGATCGCGGCGTTCTCCATCACCGAGCCCGCGAGCGGCTCCGATGCCGCGTCGATCCAGACCACGGCGCGCCCGCGTGGCGACCGCTGGATCCTGAACGGGACGAAGATCTGGGTGACGAACGGCCCCGTCGCGGACGTCGTCGTCGTCTACGCGGTCACCGACCACGAGCGGGGCGCGCGCGGCGGGATCACCGCCTTCATCGTGGAGAAGGGTTCGCCCGGCTTCCGCGTCGGGCGCGTCGACGAGAAGATGGGTCTCCGCGGCTCGCACACGGGCGAGCTCGTGTTCGAGGACTGCGAGGTGCCGGCCGAGAACGTCCTCGGCGAGGTCGGCGCCGGCTTCCGCACGGCGCTCGGCGCGCTCGAGGTCGGGCGCATCTCGCTCGCGGCCGGCGCCGTGGGCCAGAGCGCGTACCTGCTCGAGCTCGCCATCGCCCACGCGAAGCGCCGAACGCAGTTCGGCCGCGCGATCGCGACGAACCAGGCGATCCAGTGGATGCTCGCGGACTCCGCCGTGGAGATCCACGCCGCGAGGCTCATGGTGCGCGACGCGGCGTGGAAGCTCGACCAGGGCAGGCGGCCCTCGCTCGAGGCGGCGATGGTGAAGGTCTATGCCTCCGAGATGGCGGGCCGCGTCGCGGACCGCGTGCTCCAGATCCACGGCGGCATGGGCTACATGAAGGACTCGCCGGTCGAGCGCGCGTACCGCGACGCGCGCATCCTCCGCATCTACGAAGGCACGAGCGAGGTGCAGCGGATGATCATCGCCGAAGAGCTCTTGTCCTAGTGGCTGAGCGGATCAAGGTCGAGCAGAAGGACGCGGCCCCACTGCGCGGGCGGCCGTGGACCCGACACTACGACCCCGGCGTGCCGGCGACGCTCGAGTACCCCGATGTTCCGCTCCACGCGCTGCTCGAGGACGCGTCCCGCAGCCACCAGAAGGCGACCGCGACGATCTTCTTCGGGAAGCGGCGCTCCTACGAGTCGCTCCAGCGCGACGCCACGTTCTTCTCCGCCGGCCTGCGCCGCCTCGGCGTCAAGAAGGGCGACCGCGTCGCGATCATGCTGCCGAACTGCCCGCAGTTCCTCATCGCGTTCTTCGGCGCGCTGCGCCTCGGCGCCGTCGTCGTGCCGTGCAACCCGCTGTACACGCCGCGCGAGATCCAGCAGCAGCTCGCGGACAGCGGCGCGGGAACGCTCGTCGTGCTGTCGCGCTTCTACCCGACCGTGAAGGCCGCGCGCACGGGCACCGCGCTGCGCAACGTCGTTGTGACCCACATCAAGGAGGAGATGCCGCCACTCACGGCGCTCCTGTTCTCCCTCGTGAAGGAGGGGAAGGACGGGCACCGGGTCGCGTGGCGCGGCGATCCCGGGACGCACGCGTTCCGCGATCTCCTCGTCGACGCGGGCGAGCCCGTCGCGGCGGCCGTCGGCCCCGCCGACCTCGCCGTCCTGCAGTACACCGGTGGCACGACGGGCACTCCGAAGGGCGCGATGCTCTCGCACCGCGCGCTGCTCGCGAACACGCTCCAGTGCCGCGCCTGGTTCACGAACCTGCGTGACGGGCGCGACACGATCATGGCGGCGATGCCGCTCTTCCACGTGTACGGGCTCACCGTCTGCATGGACCTCGCGGTGCAGTCCGCATCCGCCCTCATCCTCGAGCCGCAGTTCGACCTCGCGCGCGTGCTGAAGGACATCGAGAAGCACCGCCCGAAGATCTTTCCCGGCGCGCCGCGCATCTACAACGCGATCGTCGCCTCGCCCCTCGCCCAGAAGCACGACCTCCGCTCGATCGAGGCCTGCATCTCCGGCTCCGCCCCGCTCATGGAGGCCACGGCGAAGCGCTTCGCCGAGCTGACCGGGGGGCATCTCGTGGAGGGGTACGGCCTCACCGAGGCCGCGCCGGTGACGCACTGCAACCCGATCTTCAGTCCCGGCAAACAGAAGGTCGGGAGCATCGGCGTCGCGTTCCCCGACGTCGAGTGCAAGGTCATGGATCTCGAGTCGGGCACGCGGGAGCTGCGCGCGGGCGAGTCGGGCGAGCTCGTGCTGCGCGGCCCGCAGCTCATGGACGGCTACTACGAGCGCCCGGAAGAGACCGCCCAGACGATCCGCGACGGCTGGCTCTTCACCGGCGACGTGGCGTACATGGACGGTGAGGGCTACGTGTTCATCGTCGACCGGAAGAAGGAGCTCATCATCGTGTCCGGGTTCAACGTCTACCCACGCGAGGTCGAGGAGGCGCTCGCCGGGCACGACCAGGTCCTCGAGAGCGCGGCGATCGGCGTGCCGCACGAGATCAAGGGGGAGGAGGTGAAGGCATTCGTCGTGCGCCGGCCGGGCGCGACGGTCACGGCCGACGAGCTCATCGCCTTCTGCCGGGAGTCACTTGCGCCGTTCAAGGTGCCGCGCGAGATCGAGTTCCGCGACACGCTCCCGAAGACGATCATCGGCAAGGTCCTCCGCCGGCAGCTCGCCGAGGAGGACCGGGCGAGGCGATGAGCGCCGCACCGGCCCCGCCGGTCCTCGTCGAGCTCACCCGCGGCGGCATCGTCGAGGCGATCCACCGCGGCGACATCGCGGTCGTCGATCCTGCCGGATCGCTCCTCGCCTTCGTCGGTGATCCGCGCCGGAAGGTGACCTACTGGCGCAGCTCCGCGAAGCCCTTCCAGGCGATGCCGCTCGTGTACACCGGCGCGGCCGAGCGGTTCGGCCTGGACGCGGCGGACCTCGCCCTCTGCTCGGCATCCCACCAGGGGGAGCCGATGCACACCGAGCGGGCGCTGCGGATCCTCGAGCGCATCGGCTGCGGCCCCGAGGCGCTCCGCTGCGGCGCGCACGCGCCGTACGACGTCGCCGCGGCCGACGCGCTCCGCGCGCGTGGCGAGGCGCCGACCGCGCTGCACAACAACTGCTCCGGCAAGCACGCCGGGATGCTCGTCCTCGCGCGCCACCTCGGCGCCCCGCTCGACACCTACCTCGAGCCGGACCATCCCGTGCAGCGGACGATCCTCGCGAACGTCCGCCTCATGACCGGCGTGGAGGACATCCCGACCTCCGTCGACGGCTGCGGCGTGCCGTGCTTCGCGCTTCCGGTCGATCGGATGGCGCTCGCGTTCGCGCGCCTCATGCGGCCCGACGGGCTCGACGAGCCGTTCGCGCACGCGGCACGAACGATCCGCGACGCGATGCGCGCGCACCCCGCGCTTGTCGGAGGGACCGGCCGCTTCGACACGGACGTCATGCGCGAGGCGAAGGGCCGTGTCCTTTCGAAGGGCGGCGCGAGCGGCGTGCTCTGCATGGGCATCGAGGACGGTCGCGGCATCGCGTTGAAGATCGAGGACGGCGCCGTCACGCCTGGCTATTCGCGCGGGGTCGCCGGCCTCCACCTGCTCAGCTGGCTCGGAGGCGTGCTCGACGAGAACGCGCGCATCGCGCTCGCGTCGCACGCGCGGCCGCAGATCAGGAACGTCGCGGGCCGCGTCGTCGGCGAGGCCCGGCCGGCCTTCACTCCGGCGTTCCGCGCGTAGCGCTGCTGGCCGCCTACAGCGCGGCCACCGCCGCCTCGATGGAGCGGGTCACGTCGCGCGGATCGCTGTCGTGCGCGAACCAGAGCGGTTCCCCGAAGGCGACCTCGACATCGCCGCGGAGCGGCCAGCCGATGCGGTCGACGAGCGAGTGGTGCCGCACCTTCACCCGCATCGGGACGACCGGCGTGCCCGAGAGCGCCGCGAGCAGTCCGGTGCCGGGCTTGAACGGCTGCATCGGTCCGTTCACGGTGAGCTTCCCCTCCGGATAGATGAGGACCGAGAACCCGCGCTCGAGCTCGGCGCGGAGCGCGCGGATCGCGCGGCGGACCCCGCCGTCGCGCGCGATCGGGAACGCGCCGCCGAGGCTCGCGGCGAGGACGCCGCGGAAGCGGTTGCCGAAGATGGTCTCGCCGCCCGCCGCGATCGCGAGCCGCCAGCGCCAGGACACCGGCATCGCGGTGAGGATGATCCCGTTGTCCCAGTGCAGGCAGTGGTTCGGCGCGAAGAGGACGGGGCCGTCGAGGTGCCGGAGGCGCTCGCGACCGGTCACGCGCACCCGGTAGAAGAGCGCGACGAGCGGCGTCACCGCGACCTCCTGGACGACGAGCGCGATCGAGCGCATGAGCGGGTGCAGCCGCCAGGCGTAGCTGATCGGCTGCTCCTTCGGCCGGGCGATCTCGGGGGCGCTCACGCCGCGATCGCGCGCAGCGCGTCGCGCACGCCGCCGCTCCACGCCGGGAAGTGCGCGAAGCAGATCGTGTCGACCTCGAGCTCGGCGAGCGCGGCGATCGATCGGCGCGCCGCGGCCATGTCCTCGGTGAAGAGATGGCTCGGGAGCGAGATGCGGCCGCGGATCACCTGGAGCACGTCGCCGACGATGAGCAGGCGATGTTGCCGCGCGTAGAGGCAGACGCTGCCGGGCGTGTGGCCGGGCGTGTGGACGACCTCGAGGCCGCCGAGCGCGGGGATGACGTCGCCGTGCGCGAGCGGGCGCGGGTCCGCCGGCGCGCGGGTGAACGCCGCGACGAGCTGGCCGGCGACCGGACGCGGCGTCCGGTCGGCGCGCGGCATGACGTCGCGCAGGCGGGTCTCGCGGAGGCGCGAGGTGTCCGCCGGATGCATGAGCACCTGCGCGCCGCTCAGCGCGGCGATCTCGTGCACTCCGCCGATGTGGTCGGGATGCCCGTGCGTGCACACGATCCGCGTGATGTCGGTGAGCTGGCGGCCGATGCGCGAGAGGTACCACCGGAGCAGTGGCGTCGAGCCGCGCAGCCCCGCGTCGACGAGCGTGAGCTCGCGGTCCACGACGAGGTACCCCTTGGAACCGAGGAGGCGGACCGCGTGCAGCCCCGGGACGATCTCCATCGTCCTCATCGTAGAGAGCGCGATCGCGCCGGCCGCTAGGTCGCGAAGGTCCGGTAAAGGAGGTTCAGCGTGCTCAGCACGAGGAGCACGACGATGAGCGCGCGGAAGCGCCGCGCGTCCATCCGGCCGCGGAGGTAGATCCCGAGCATGAGCGCGAGCAGCGTGGGGACGAGACCGATGAGCCCGAGCGCCAGGACCTCCGGCGTGAAGAGCCCGAGGAGCGCGTAGCCGATGACCTGGATGATCGCGTTCAGCTCGAAGACCGCGGCGAGCGTGAGCACGAAATCGCGCGGCTCCAGTCGCAGCGTGTGGAAGAACGAGCCGACGAGCGGGCTCGCGATCGAGGTCGTGCCCTGGAGCAGGCCGCCGACGAAGCCGACGAGCGGTCCGAGGACCTGTGCGCGCCGCGCCTTCGGGTCGTCGCCGATGAGGCGGTCGCCCCGCAGCAGGAAGACCGCGACCATCACCGCGATGAGGATGGCGAAGGTCCGCTGGTCGAGGAGCGCGAGGAGCTGCACGCCGATGATCGTCCCGATCGCGCTCGCGAGCAGGATAGGCGCGAGCCCGCGCAGGACGCCGGCCCGGCGCCAGCCCTGTGCGAGGAGCAGCGAGTTCGAGACGAAGATCGGGATCGTCACGATGACCACGGCCGTGCGCGGTCCGAACACCGCGGCGAGGATCGGCGTCGCGACGAGCGGGAGCCCCATCCCGGTCGCGCCCTTCGCGAGACCGGCGAACCCGAGTCCGGCGATGAGGATCGCGAGATCGGCCGCGCTCAACGGCGCGCGGTCTCGTCCACGCTCCGGACGAGCGCGTCCCAGTCGACTTCTGTGAGCCGCGCGCTCGGGATGTAGCGACGGCCGACCTTCGCGAGATCGCGCCCACCGACGCGGACGATGTCCGCCGTGTGATCGAAGCCCTCGCCGTGCACGAGCGCCGAGCCGACGCCATACACGTCGACCGGCACGCCCTGCTCCTCGAAGCGCGCGATCTTCGCCGCGTCGAACCCGCCCGAGGCGACGATCCGCACGTGCGCGTATCCGGCGCGGTCGAGCGCCTCGCGCAGCAGGATGACGAGCCGCGGCGTGACCCCGCCGTGGACACCGCCCTCCGAGACGCCGTCGCGCGCGTCGAGCTCGCGGAGGACGGCCTTGTCGATGAGCCGCTCGCTCGTGTCGACCCGGACGCCCCAGAGCCGCGCGCCGAGCGCGTGCGCGACGCCGAGCGAGGTGTTCACGACGTCGTTCTGGAAGTCGACGAGCGCTGTGACGTTCACGTGCCCCTCCGGCGTGCCCTTCGCGGTGAGGTGGCCGATCGCCTCGGGCGCGCGGTTGATGTGATCGTCGAACTTCAGCGTCGCGAGCGTCGTGTCGCCGCCGTACGCGGCGATGAGCGCGTGCGGGACGGTGCCGAGGCCCTTCGACCCCCACCATTCGCCCTGCTCGTCGGTCGAGACCGCGACGGCGCCGCCCACGAACGCGGCGTAGCCGGCGCCCGCTTGGGCCTCGTGCGACTGGTGGCGCGCGCCGAACATGATCACCGGCTTCCCGCGCGCCGCGCGCACGACGTCTCTGGTGTTCGTCGCGACGCGCGATCCCTCGGTGAGGGCGCCCAGGTACAGCGTCTCGAGGTGCGCGAAGGACTGGTACTCACCTTCGATGTGCATGACCGGCTCGTGCGGGTCCGCCGTCTCGCCGTCGAGCAGCGAGCTCACGCGAAGGTCGCGCCAGCCGGGCTCCCAGAGCGAGGCGAGCTCGTGCGAGATGTCGAAGACCTCGCGTGCGAGCGGCTCGTAGGCGTGCCAGTCCCCGCGCGGCAGCTCGAGCCAGAACGCGTAGAGGCGGCGCTCCGCCTCGAGGTAGCGCGCGAAGAGCTCGTCCGAGCGCACGCGATCGCGATAGCGGCCCGCGCCGACATGGAGGATCGCGAGCGTGTGGTCCGTGCCGACGACGACCGCGCCGGGGCGCTTCTGGAAGACCTGCATCGTGACGCCGTCGTGCCGCCTATCCCGCTCGAGGATGAGCTTCGTCCGGGCGAAGTAGATGTCGCTCTTGTAGCCCGCGCGGATCTTCTCGACCGGCAGCCGGAAGACCTCGGGGCGCAGGCGCTCGCGGACGATCACGCCTAGAACATGCTCATGAGCATGCCGCCGTCGACCTGCAGCGAGACGCCGGTGATGTACGACGCGCGCGGCGAGGCCATGAACACGACCGCGGCGGCGAACTCGTCGGGCCGGCCGTAGCGCCCGAGCGGGATGACGTTCTGCTCCCAGCCCTTGCGCACCTCGTCGACCGACTTGCCCGTCGCCTTCGCGGTCACGGTGTCGAGCTCGATGAGCCGGTCCGTCGCGATGCGGCCGGGCTGCACCGCGTTCACGCGGATGCCGTCGGGCGCGAGGTCCTTCGAGAGCGTCTTCAGCATCCCGTGCACCGCCGCGCGAAGCGCATTCGAGAGGATGAGGTTCAGGTATTGCGTCGGCTGCCGCACCGAGGTCGACGTCGAGTACACGATCGAGCCCTTCGTCTTCCGCAGCTCCGGGAGCGCCAGCCGCGTCAGCCGGACGGCTGACATGAGGGTCAGCTCGACGGCGGCCTGCCACTTCGCGTCGTCGAGGTCGTCGAAGCGCCCGGGCGGCGGGCCGCCGGCGTTCACGATGAGCGAATCGATCCCGCCGAAC
>DASUCM010000032.1:0-3301 GCA_036276035.1 Candidatus Limnocylindria bacterium
TGTGGGGTGCCGTTAGCACTCGCGCCGCGTGACTGCTAACACTCTAGGCGCGCCTCCCAGCGCCCGTCAAGCGGGCGTGCTGGCGACGGCTGCGGGGCCGGCGCGGTAGCCTGCGGCCGTGAAGATCGCCCGGCTCGAGACCTGGGTCCTGGAGGCCGAGGGCGAGCACATCGAGTTCGGCGCCGGCTCCTACTCCACCTTCAAGGCCATGGTCGTGGCGATCACGACCGACGACGGCATCACGGGCTGGGGCGAGTGCATCGCCCGGCGGGCGCCGAAGGTCCTGGACTCCGTCGTGCGGGAGCTCCTGTGGCCGGTCGTCCAGGGCCGGGATCCCCGGGACGTCGAGGGCCTCTGGGACGAGTGCTTCGGGCTCCTGCGGCCCTGGGGGCACTACCGGGGCTTCGTCCAGGAGGCGATGAGCGGGATCGACTGCGCCCTCTGGGACATCGTGGCCAAGGCGCAGGGCATCCCGCTCTACAAGGCCCTGGGCGGGGCGGGGCGCGCCAGCGTGCCGGTGTACGGGTCGAAGGTCTACACGGCCGCACCGGAGGCCATGGCGCGGCAGGCGGCCGACCAGGTGGCGAAGGGGCACCGCGCCATCAAGATCCAGCTCGGTCGCAGCGCGAAGTGGGGCGGCTACAGAGCGGACATCGCCGTCGCCGGCGCCATCCGCGAGGCCATCGGCCCGGACATCGAGATGGGCGCCGACGTGAACAGCGCCTACGACGCCGCCACCGCGATCAAGGTCTGCCACGAGATCGCGAGGCACGACCTGGCCTTCATCGAGGAGCCGGTCTTCCCCGACGACCTCGACGGCTACGAGCTCATCCGCCGCTCCCAGCCGATCCCCCTCGCCGGCGGTGAGTCCGAATTCGGTATCTTCGGCTTCCGCGAGCTCCTCGCGCGCCGCGCGCTCGACATCGTCCAGCCGGACGTCGCCCGCATCGGCGGCTATACCGCGGCCAAGCGCCTCGGCGCGCTCGTCCACGCGCACAACGTGAAGTACGCGCCGCACACCGGCTTCTCGTGCGGCCTCGCGCAGCTCGCCTCGGCGCACCTCGCGGCGTCCGTCCCGAACCTGTGGCGCTGCGAGTGGATGTGGATCGACAACCCCGTGACCGAGGTCTTCACCGAGCCGATCATCCAGCCGAAGAACGGGATGCTCGCGCTGCCGACGGGCCCGGGTCTCGGGCTCGAGCCGGACCGCAAGAAGCTCGCCGGCTTCGCGGTGAAGGGCTAGCTAGCGCACTCCGAGCACCAGCTCCACGAAGCGCTCCGTCGCCGCGAGCGCGATCTGCCCGCCCACCCCCACGCTCACCGCGTCGAACGAATGCCCGGACCACGGCAACCGGACGTGGACGACCGGCACGCCGCGCTCGCGGAGCCGGGCCGCGAGGTCCTCGGCGTGCCGCGGGTACACGATCTGGTCCGCCTGCCCGTGGATGAGCAGCGTGGGCACGGCGCCGTCGAGCCAGGTGCGCGGCATCGCGTCGAGGAAGCGGTCGCGCGCGTCGTCCGGCGTGCCGCCGATGTAGTCGCGAAGGACGGACCTCCCGCCGATGAGGTCGGGGTCGCCCGGGTCCGCGTACGCGGCGAGGAGATCGGTCGGCCCGTACATCGCGACGACGCCGCGGACACGGGCAGCCGGGCCGCAGGGCTCCTCGCTGCCGCGGTAGGCCGCGAGGAGCGCGAGGTGCGCGCCCGCCGACCGGCCGAGCAGCACGACGCGCTCGGGGTCGGCGCCGTCGGCGCGCGCGTTCGCGCGCACGTACGCGAGCGCGCAGCGGACGTCCTGCATCGCGACCGGGTGGCGGACCTCGGGCGCGAGCCGGTACTGGATGTCGTAGACGACGAAGCCCCTGCCGGCGAGCGTGCGCGACCACTCGGTCGTCGAGGTGAGGCTCTGTCCCTTGTCGCCGCCGCGCCAGCTCCCGCCGTGGACGACGACGATGACCGGCCGGTCCGTCCCCTCCGCCGGCGGCAGGTAGCGGTCCAGCCGGAGGCTGCCACCGGCCACACGGAACTCGACGTCGCGCGCGACGAGCACGTCCGGCGCGCGGAGGCCGAGGAGCGAGGTGCCGACCGACAGCGCCGGCCGGCCATCCGGCTCCGCGCCGAACACCTCGCGGAGCTGCCGGTCGACGTCGGCGATGGCCGCGGGTGCGCGCGCGAGCGGGATGGCCGCGAGCACGAGCGCGACGGCGGCCGCCCCGAGCGCGAGCCGCGGCAGGAGGCCTGCGTCCAGATCGACGAGCGCGAGCCCCGCCGCAGCGACCGCGAGCACCACGAGCCACGGCGTCACCTCGCTCGCGAGGACGCGCACGGCCATGAGCGCGTAGTGCGGCATGACGAGGTGGATCGACACGGCGAGGAGGAGCA
This sequence comes from Candidatus Limnocylindria bacterium, assembly GCA_036276035.1. Classification (GTDB taxonomy): domain Bacteria; phylum Chloroflexota; class Limnocylindria; order P2-11E; family P2-11E; genus JACDAF01. The sequence continues at coordinate 2,383 of DASUCM010000032.1, forward strand.
CGACGACCGCGATGGCGAGGGCGAGCGCGCTCACGCGCTCGAGGCTACGCGCGCACCTCGAGGTGCGCAGGATCCCACCGGTTATCCGGGCGGTCGATGACGCGGAGGGGGTTCGTGTCGACGACGAGCATCCCCTTTGGGGTCTCGGTGATGTGGAAGAGCTGGAGCGGCTTCGGCGCGGGGCTCTTCAGGACCACCGCTGTGCGCTTGTCGAACTGCGAGCCGTGGCACGGGCACGTGAAGCGGTCCTGACCGGCGTCCCAGGGCACGGCGCAGCCGAGGTGGGTGCACTTGCGGTACGCGGCGATCACGCCACCCGGCGCGTGGAGGACCCAGAAGCGTCCCGGCACGTTCAGGATCGGCCGATCGTCCGTCGCAGCGAACGTCGCGAGGAGCGCGTCACGGGTGCCGATCTCGATCGGTGTGCCGAATCCGCTGACCCTCGTCACCCGCAGGAACGGCGCGACGGCGGCGGCGACCTCCGCTGCCGCCAGGGCTCCGATCGCTGCGAACCCCGCGCGGAGCAGCTGGCGGCGATGCAGCCCGGATCCGGTGCGCGGCGCGAGGCGGATCACGCACGCATCCTACTACTCGCCTGTAGGAGGTCAAGGGCGAGGGCGGTCGCGCCTTCAAGCACCAGGAGCACGCGGAGCCTGTGACGCGCGGCACGTATAGCAGCGCTGACCGGCACGGCGAATGCGTGTTACGGGATCGTGAGGGTGATGGTCCTCGACGATGACGAGCAGCTCCTCGCGCTCTACCGCGAGGTCCTCTGCGACGCCGGCTACGACGTCACGCTCGTGAAGGACGGCGCCGAGGGCCTCGAGCGCCTCGGTGAGCAGCCGGATGCGTTCGTCGTCGACCTCATGATGCCGCGCATCGACGGCTGCGAGTTCATCAAGCGCATCCGGGATAGCGA
>DASUCM010000033.1:0-9312 GCA_036276035.1 Candidatus Limnocylindria bacterium
GGCGCGGACGCGCGCGCGTCGGGCGTCGGCCGGATCGAGTACGCCGAGGCGATCGTGCGGTCGCGCGCGTTCTGCCCGTAGTCGACGAACACGCCGGTGCGGTCGGCCACCTTCCACGTCGTCGTCGCGATCGTCGGGACCTCGGCCTCGATGAGCTGGGCGATCTTCTTCGCGAGACGGCGGACCTCCGGGAACTCGAGCTCGACGACGATGGGCGTCAGGATGTGCAGCCCGGTGGCACCGGAGGTCTTCGGGTACGTCGGCAGCCCGAGGCCCTCCATGACGTGCCGCGCCGCGAGGGCGATCTCGCGGACGTGCGCCCACGGGTTGCCCTCGCTCGGATCGAGGTCGATGAGCAGGTAATCCGGGCGCTCGATGTCCGCGATGCGCGAGTGCCAGGTGTGCAGCTCGATGCAGCCGAGGTTCGCGATCCACGCGAGGCCAGCCGGCTCGGTCATGACGGGGAAGTCGGCGTCGCGGCCGCTCGGGAACTGGATCTTCACGGTCTCGAGCCACTCGGGGTGCGGGACGGGGACGCGCTTCTGATAGAAGAACTCGGCGTCGACGCCGTTCGGGTAGCGCTTCATCTGCATCGGCCGCCGCTGGACGTGATTGAGGACCGGGCCGGCGAGGTCGACGTAATAGCGGACGAGGTCGCCCTTCGTGCGGCCGGTCAGGGGGAAGAACACCTTGTCCTGGTTCGTCAGCGCGAGGTCGCGTCCGGCGATCAGCACGGGATGCGGTCTGCGAGCGGCACGGCATGCAGTCTGCCGCGAGTACATTCGCGGCGCGCCGGAGCATCCGCGGGGACGCTCAAGCGCGTGAGCGAAGCCCACCGGGAGGTGCTCCCATGATCCGGCGCGCGGTGCACGGCGTCCTCGATGCACAGGGCTGGGCCGACGGGCTCGGCGAGCTTCTCCAGAAGGTCTACCTCGCGGTCCTCCGGCCGGTCCCGCTCCTCAAGGACTTCCTCCACGGGACCTGGCTCGGCCACGCGCTCCACCCGATGGTCACCGACGTCGCCGTCGGTGGCCTCACGGTCGGGATCGTGCTGGATCTCCTCGCGCGAGGCACGGGCGGTGAGCAGTTCGTGCCCGGCGCGAACGTGGCGACGCTCATCGGGTTCGCCGCGATGCTGGGCTCCGCGGTCACCGGGGCCGCGGACTACACGGGCACCTACGGGCGCGAGCGGCGCTTCGCGACCATCCACTCGCTCGTCATGGTCACGGCCGCCGTCCTGTACCTCGTCTCGGTGCTCGCCCGCTACGGCTACATCGGGCTGAACATGGACGTCGCGTTCGCGACGGCTGTCGCCGGGTACATCCTCGTCGCGCTCGGCGCGTACATCGGAGGCGAGGTGGTGTACGCGTTCGGCACGATGGTCGACCGGCACGCCTGGCGGGGCGGCGGCAGCAAGTGGGCGCAGCTCGAGCCCGCGGAGTTCCCGGAGAACGCGCCGACGAAGGCGAAGGCCGGCGCGCAGTCGCTCGTGGTCGTGCGCCGCGGCGACACGCTGTACGCGCTCCACGACGCGTGCGCCCACGCCGGGTGCTCGCTCGCGGAGAAGGGGAAGCTCGTCGGTGACGAGATCGAGTGCCAGTGCCACGGCTCGCGGTACGACGTCCGTACCGGCCACGTCGCCCGCGGGCCGTCGACCTTCGACCAGCCCGCCTACGAGGTCCGCCGGGCCGACGGGCGCTTCGAGGTGCGGCGGCGCAGCGCCTGACGAGGACCCGCGCCACACTCACTCTGTGAGGCCGACCCTCGTCACCGTCTTCGCGCACCCTGACGACGAGACCTTCAGCGTGGGCGGCAGCATGGCGGCGGCGGTCGACGCCGGCGCCCGCGTGGTCACGATCTGCGCGACCCGCGGCGAGGTCGGGGAGATCGCCGATCCCGCGCTCGCGACAGCCGAGACGCTCGGCGAGGTCCGCGAGGCCGAGCTCCGCGCCGCGTGCGCCGAGCTCGGCGTCCACGACGTGCGCTTCCTCGGCTACCGCGATAGCGGGATGGAGGGGACGCGCGAGAACGCCGACCCGCGGGCCTTCGCGAACGCCCCGGACGAGGAGGTCATCGAGCGGATCGCCGGCCACTTCCGCGAGCTCCGGCCTGACGTCGTCGTCACCTTCGAGCCCGGCGGCGTGTACGGGCACCCCGACCACAAGAAGATCAGCCGCTGCGCGACGGCGGCCTTCGACCGGGTCGGCGGCGCGCGGCTGTTCTACTCCGGCCCGTCGCGCACGTGGTTCGCGTCGTTCCTGAAGGACCTGAAGGCCGCGGGGCTCGATGGATTCCCGTTCGAGGGTGCGGGGTCGTTCGGTGTCGCGGACGAGGACATCACGACGATCGTCGAGGTCGGCGGTCAGCTCGAGAGGAAGAAGCGCGCCCTCGCGAAGCACCGCACGCAGATCAACCCGTGGCTCGCGTCGCTGCAGGGCGAGTGGCTGGACCGGATCCTTGCCCGCGAGAGCTTCGGGCTCGTGCGTGGAGCGCGGACGCCGGGGAGCGAGCGGGATCTGCTCGCGGGCCTGCCCGCCGGGGAGACGCGCGCGGGCTGAGCTAGGCCTGAGAGATGGCGCGGGCGAGCTCGCGCAGCGCGGGCAGCGGATCGTCGTTCAGCACCTGCACGCAGACGTGATCGGCGCCGCCGTCGAGGTGCGCGCGCACTCGCGCGGCGAGCGCCGCGGCGTCGCCGTGCGCGACGATCGCGTCGACGAGCGTGTCGCTCGGCCCCGCGATGTCGTCGTCGCCGAAGCCCATGCGACGCAGTGAGTTCGCGTAGTTGTCGAGCCTGATGTACCCCGCCATGTGCCCGCGCGCGAGCTCGCGTGCTCTCGCGACGTCGGCCTCGAGGACGACGGCCTGCTCGACGGCGAGCAGGGGTCCGGCGCCGAGCGCCTTGCGCGCGAACGGCGTGTGCTTCAGCGGGACGAAGTACGGATGCGCGCCGGCCGTCCGCTCGCCGGCGAGGGCGAGCATCTTCGGCCCGAGCGCGGCGAGGACGCGCGGCGCCGGCTCCGCCGGCTCCGGCCCGGCGTAGCGCGCCTTGTCCATCGCGTCGAGGTATGCACGCATGTGCTCGAGGGGCTTCTCGTAGGTGCCGCCGCGGCGGCGGACCGCGGGCTCGTGGCTCACGCCGAGCCCGAGCACGAACCGTCCGGGGAACGCCTCCGCGAGCGCGCGCTCGCCGTTGCGCATCGCCACCGGATCGCGCGCCCAGATGTTCGCGATGCCCGTCGCGATGATGAGCCGCTTCGTGGCCCCGAGCAGCAGCGCCGAGTGCGCGAAGATGTCCTTGCTGACGGCCGTCTCGGGGATCCAGAGCGTGCGGAAGCCGAGCTCCTCGATCGCGCGGGCGAGCTCCGCGCCGCGTGACGCGGTGAGCTTGTCCGGCTGCATCGACCAGACCCCGACGCGACCGAGTCGTGAGGCGAGCGCGCGCCCATCGATCACGCGGGCAAGGGTACGTGGCGCGCGGCCGCGGCGACGATGAGCCCGGTGCTTGCCGCGCTCCCTAGACTTCGCGTCGGTGGGAAGGGTCGCGCGCGCGGTCGGCGCCGTGATGCTCTGCGTCGCCCTCGTGTCGCAGGGCGGCCAGGTCGCCGCTGCGACCCCGCCGTTCCTCTGGCTGCCGCTCGATGACGGTGCGCCGGTGTCCTTCTACGTGAACGACGACTGGACGAACAACAACGGGCTCCGCACGTACGAGCTCCTCCTGCCGAACGGCGTGCTCTACAAGCACCTCGGCACCGACTACCCGCTCCCTGCCGGCTCGCCGATCTACGCCGCGGCGCGCGGCACGGTGAACCTGTCGCAGGACGGCTTCGGCGACGGCTGCGAGAAGAACACGGCGGACAACTGGGGCAACGCGGTCTGGATCAGGCACGACAACGGGTTCACGACGATGTACGCGCACATGCAGAAGGGCAGCGTCGTCGCGAGGCTCGGTCAGACCGTCGAGGCCGGACAGCTCATCGGCCGCGTCGGCAACAGCGGCAACACCTTCGGCGGCCAGTGCGGCGGGAACCACCTCCACTTCGAGGTCCGGAACGCCGGCTTCGCCGTCGTGAACCCGTACAACCGCGACACGGGCTACCTCTGGGCGACCGACCCGCCGCGCCACGCGGTCGGCACCGTCCCGCCGCCCGCGCTCCCGTGCGACACGCCCGGCGCGCCCGCGAGCACCGTGCACCTGCCGAACGTCACGAAGACGCTTGGCGGTCCCGACGGCTGGGTGACACCCTTCTATGTGCAGAACGTCGGGCCGGGCACGGCGACGATCGAGACGTCCTTCTACCGCTTCTCCGACGGGGCGCTCGTGACCTGCCGGCGCGTGAACGGCCTCCTCGCCGGTCGCACGCACGGGGACGACCCGAACACCGACGGCGATCTCCCGGACGGCACGCAGTTCTCCGTCGTCGTGCGGAGCTGGGGCGCGCCGGTCGTGGCGGTCGTCGACCAGCTGCGCGGCTCGGGGCGCGCGACGCTCGCCGCCGCGTACGCGGGTTTCACCTCGGGCGCGACCTCGGTCTACCTGCCGAACGTGACCCGCCGCTTCTTCGGGTACGACGTCCCCTTCATCATCCAATCGCTCGGCCCGGTGACCGCGCGCGTCTCGGCGCATTTCGTGTCGTTCGACGGGACGAAGGTCTTCGACACGTCGGTGAACGTCGCGTCGGGGCGGTCCGCCGTCATCGACCCGGATGCGACGCCGGGCCTCTCGGACGGCACGCAGTACGCGGTGAGCCTCACGAGCGATCAGCCGATCGGCGTCGTCGCGAATGCATACAACGTCACCGGCGCATCGGTCGCGTACACCCACACCGCCCTCGCGAGCGGCGCGGGATCGCTCCTCGCGCCGTACGCCGTGAAGAGCGCGACGCAGGCGTCGCCCGTCGTGGTGCAGAACCTCGGGCAGGCCACGCTCGACGCGACGCTGATCTTCACGCCGCTCGGCGGCGGCGCGTCGCAGACCTTCACGCTCTTCGGGATCGGCGCGCGCTCGAGCAGGGCCTTCGACCCGCGGTTCACCGCCGCCACGACCGTGCCGTGCAGCACCGCGTCGGCGACGTGTCTCGGTCCGGGCGAGTACTCGCTGCGCATCACCGCACCGGGCACGATCGCCGCGGTCGTCCTGCCCACCGGAGCGCTCACCGCCGCGGCCTACGCCGCGTCGGCCGCGCCGCAGCGGCGCGCGCTCGTGCCGCTCGTCCGCCGGAACGTCGGCGGTCCCGGAGGTTGGACCACCGGCGTCATCGTGCAGTCCGCCGCCGCGACGTCGGCAACGCTCAGCTGGTACCGCCTCGGCGACGGCGCGCTCGCGGCGACCCAGGCACTGGCGCTGCCCCTCGATGCCGCGCTGCGCGTCGACCCCCGCACGGTGACCGGCCTCCAGGACGACGCGCGCTACAGCCTCGTCATCACCGCGGCGGGCGGAGCGATCGCGGCGATCGCGTACGACCTCGGCCCCGACGGCGACGCCGCGATGATCGCGGAGGCCTTCCCCGCGCCCTAGTGTCGCGACCCCCGGGTCGCGACACTCGCCTCCTCAGCAGGTGTGCGACCAGAGGTCGTACCGCACGATCCGCTCGCCCGGCGTCTCGGGCGGCAGGATGACGCGCTCGATGTAGATGAGCTCGAACGTCGCGATCGGGAGCTGGCCCGGCGCGAGATGCAGGTTGCGCATGCGGCAGAACATGCGCGCGAACTCGAGCCGGTACGCCGCGTAGTCGCGGTTCGCCATCCGCTCGATGACCTTCGTCCAGCGCGAGTAGAAGGGGTCGGCAGAGCGGGGGCCGTCATCCGGCGCTCGCCAGGTGAACAGGTCCACCGCCGTCCCGTCCGCGAGCCTCCCCGGAGCGATCATCCAGCCGTCCGACGAGGCCGGACGCGGCGCGAACATGTTCCACTGCTGATCGAGGCCGGTGAACAGCACGGCCCGGTTCACGCCCGGTGGCGGTCGCAGCTGAGCGAAGGCCTCCGGCATCGCGGTCGCGAACACGGCGAGAGCGCCGGCCACCAGCGCCACGCCGGCGACCGGGCGGAGCAGCTTCGGCCGCCAGCGCGGACGCGGAGCCGGCCGCGGGGCGGCCGGGTGCTCGCAGCGTCCGCCCTCCCCGCAGTCGATCGTGAACAGGTCGCGCTCCGCGGCCCACCGGCAGGTCGCCGCGACCGCGGCGCGGAGGCCGGGGATCCCGAGCAGTACGGTGAGCGGCGCGAAGAGCGGCAGGCCGCGGCCCGCGAGCGCCACCGCCTCGAAGCCGGCGCGCTCGCGCCCGCGCTGGTCCGTCGCGACGAGGCCGCCGCGCCTGCGCACCTTCGCGGGGGCGTCCTTCGGCTCGCCGGCCTCGACGAGCGTGAGCGTGCCGTACCCGTCGAGCGCCTCGAGGAGGCGCGCCGTGCGCGCGCAACGTGCGCAGCTGCCGTCGTAGCGCAGCTCGACGCGCGACCGGCGGAAGAGCGGCGCCGGCAGGTGTGCGAGGCGGAGCGCGAGCGAGGGCGGGAGGAACAGGATGAGACCGGCCAGCATGACGATCGGGAAGTTGCCGACGTTCATGAACAGCGCGATGCCGGCGTGCAGCGCCGCCGCGATCGCGATCGCGAGCAGCCGCGCGAAGGTCTGGAAGACCGGCGCGAATGCCAGCGGGAGGAACACCAGCTCCCCGACGAGCGTGCCCCACGTCTGCAGGCGCACGAGCATCGGATCACGGACGAGGAAGTCCGCCCACGCGCGGCCGAATGTGTGCTTCAGCTGCAGCGCGTACCAGGTGGCCGTCCCGTTCAGCCACGCCGGTCCCGCGAGCTTCTCGAGCGCGCTCGCGAGGTAGATCCAGGCGTACTGCAGCTCGAGCAGCCGGACCGGTAGCGCCCACCCCCGCCCGCTCGGCGCGTCGCCGCGCGCGCGCCGGAGCGCCGCGTCGAGCGAGAAGCGGTCGCCGGATGCGGCGACCGCGAGCCAGAGCGGGATCGTCCGGAAGACGAGGTCGCTCCCGTCGAGGATGAGGGGGTTGCGCCACTGGAACGAGGAGAGCGCGACGAACGCGAGCAGGCAGGCGAGGCGCGTGCGATAGCCGATCGTGACCATGACCGCGATCACGAGCGAGGCGGCCCAGAAGAGCGCGACCGCCCACCACTCGCCGACCGCGTTCAGAAGGGAGATGCGCGCCGGGTAGAACTCGAGCAGCGAGCGGCGGGGGAGCATCCCCTCGTCCGTGAAGAACGGCGCGAGGTTCGGATACAGCTGCCAGAACCAGTTGAAGAGGAGTGCCCCGAACACGACCCGGAAGAGCGCGACCGGCGCGAGGTCGATCTCGCCGGCCCAGAACGCGGCGAGGCGCCGGAGCGGTCCCGGGGACGAGGTGCGGCGGGCGCGTGACATGGCCCTGCCTCCGGCAAGCGGCATGCGCGGCTGGCGGCGCGGTGGCCGCGCACCCGCTCGCGCCGCGGTCAGGAGACCGCGAGCCCTGCCGCGACGCTGCGATACAGGTCCGCGTCGCGCACGGTGGCCGACGGGAACGTCCGCGCGAGCAGCGCCCGCGCGGACGGGATCGCGCTCGAGCCGCCGGTGCACACCACCTCGCCGATGTCCGCGTGCGCGAGGCCAGCCCGCCGGACGACCGTGTCGAGGAGCGCCCGGACCCGCTCCAGCATCGGCTCGATCCGGACCTCGAACCGCCGTCGGGTCATGAGCGCGTCGACGTCGACCTCGCCGCGATGGAAGGAGAGCAGCGTGGAGGGCAGGCTCGAGAGCTCGCACTTCGTCGCGTCGGCCGCGGCGAAGATCTCGTAGCCGAGCTGCAGCTCGATCGCGCTCCGGAGAGCGGACAGCTCGCGTCGCGGCGCGCCGGCGCGGATGAGGTCGTCCAGCGCGTCGAGGAGCCACCTCTCGTTCAAGGCGGAGAGCGCGCGCCAGTCACCGATCGCGTTCGTCACGAAGCGGGGCAGGACGAGCCGCTTCGGTCCCCACTCGGCGTCCGCGCCGAGACGCGGCGCGATCGTCTCGTCGATGACGAGCTGCGTCATGCGATCGCCCCCGATGTCCGCGCCCGCCGTCGCGAGGACCTCGATGCGGTCGCCGGCTCGCCGCGTGACGCAGAGGTCGAGCGTGCCGCCGCCGAAGTCGAAGACGATGGCATGGCCCTGCGGCACCTCCGCCGCGCGCGCGGCCGCGACCGGCTCGAGCTCGAAGCGCACCGAACGGAAGCCGGCGAGGCGCGCGGCCTCCTCGAGGCGGGCGACCGCGCGTGCCTCCGCCTCCGGCCCGCCCACGAACTCGACGGGCCGGCCCAGCGTGACCTCCTCGGGCAGGATCCCCGCGAGCTCGTGCGCGCGGTGGCGAACGCGCTCGAGGATGATCGCGATGAGGTCCTGCAGGCCCTTCGCGTCGCCGAAGACGTTCGTCGGCTGGAGCAGCGGGTCGCCGAGGAAGGTCTTGAGGCTCTGGAAGAACCGTCCGGGAGACGCGAGGTCGGTGTAGATGTGCGCCTCGACCATCGACTGCTGCTTGTTGTCGCTGGACCGCATCTGCACGCCGAGCAGCTTGAACTCGCGCGTGACCGGCCCGCGTGCCGCGTTGTCCGACAGGAATGCGTCGATGGCCGCACGACCCACGATCGCGGTCCCGTCCCGCCGCACGTAGAGCACCGTCGGCATCGTCGTGCCCGCGTCGGGATCGAGGGGCAGCACGGAGACGACGCCCTCCCGCTCGAGCGCGAGCGTCGTGTTGGACGTGCCGAAGTCGAGGCCGAAGCGCATGGGACGCCGACGATACGGCGGAGATAGCGAAGGGCTCCCTTTCGGGAGCCCTTCGCCGCAAGGCTGGGCCGCTGGTGGCCCGGGTATGACGTGGGCTACTCGGTCATGGCCGAGCGACGTCGCAGCATCGCGAGCCCGATCGCCATCGCGGCGATCCCGATCGCGAGCCCGCCGGCACCCTGCGCCGTCGAGGTCGATGGCAGCTGCGAGATCGCGGGTGCCGACTGCTGGCCGAGGACTCCCGCCTGCTGGCCGGCTTCGGCTGCGCCAGGCGCGCCTGGCTGCGTGCCTTCGACGATGAAGATGACCTGGCCGGTCGGCGCCGACTCGAAGCCCGCGACCGCGCCGAGCGGGGTGCGGATCTCGTTCACCAGGACGTCGTCGCGGAAGATGCGGATGATGCGCACCTGCTGGTCACCTTCGACGACCGTGGTCGTCTCGGTCCGCACGGTCACGCCGCCTTCGCTTTGCGTGTCGGTCGTCGTGCTGCCGCCGGTCGTCGTCGACTCGCTCGAGCCGCTGCCGGTGGTCGTGCCCGTGGTGCCGCCGCCGGTGCTC
>DASUCM010000034.1:0-18199 GCA_036276035.1 Candidatus Limnocylindria bacterium
GGCGCTGCTGCTGTACGGCGACTCATACCGCTTCGCCGACATCTATCACCTGACGCGCTTCCTCGCGCCCGATGCGTTCATCACGCTCGAGCACGACGGCGAGATCATCCTCTTCACGAACTCGCTCGAGCAGGGCCGCGCGGAGAAGGAGTCGCGGGCGACGCGCGTCCGCAACGTCGACGAGCTCGGCCAGCGCGATCTCTCCGCGCAGGGCATCTTCGGCGACGAGGCGACCGCGACGATCATGGAGCGCATCCTGCGCGAGCAGGGGCTGGAGCGGACGCTGGTCCCGCGCTACTTCCCGATCGCTCTTGCGGACCGCCTCCGCGCGCGCGGGATCGGGCTCGAGGTCGCGACCGACCTCGACAAGCGCCGGCGCACGAAGCGCCCGGACGAGCTCGAGGCGCTCGAGGCCACGCAGCGCGCGACGGAGGAGGCCTGGGCGGAGGGCGTCGACGCCATCCGCCGCGCGGACATCGGGACCGATCGCTGCCTGCGGCTCGACGGCGAGATCTTCACCGCGGAGCGGCTCCGCGCGATCGTCGAGGGCGCGCTGCTCGCGCGCGGCTGCATCGCCGAGTCGACCATCGTCGCGCCGGGCACCCAGGCCGCCGACCCGCACATGATCGGCACCGGGCCGCTCCGCGCGGGCGAGCCGATCGTCATGGACATCTTCCCGCAGGACAAGCGCACCCGGTACTACGCGGACATGACGAGGACGGTGTCGCGCGGCGAGCCCTCTCCAGAGATCGCGAAGATGTACGAGGTCGTGAAGCGCGCGCAGGATGCTGGGATAGCGGCGCTGCGACCCGGCATCACCGGGCGCGAGGTCCACGAGCTCGTCGAGGACATCATCTTCGAGGCCGGCTACGACACCCTCCGCCCGGGCCAGAAGCGCCGCGCCGACGACCCCGTCGTCCGCGGCTTCATCCACGGCACCGGTCACGGCGTCGGGCTCGAGATCCACGAGGCGCCGAGCGTCGGCCGCGCCGGCACGCTCCCGCTGCAGCCGGGCGACGTCGTCACCGTCGAGCCGGGCATCTACGACCCCGACGTCGGCGGCGTGCGGCTCGAGGACATGCTCGTCATCACCGAGGACGGCTCCCGCGACCTCACGCGCGCTCCGCGCCAGCTCGTCATCTGAACCCCCTCCTCGCCGGGCTCGGCGCCGCGGTCGCCTGGGGCGTCGCCGACTACGCGGGCGGCCTCGCCTCGCGGCGCATCCCCGCGATCTGGACGTCCATCGGCATGCAGGCCTCGGGCGCCGTGCTCTTCGGCGGCGCGCTCCTCGTGCTCGGCCGCTGGCCGGCGCTCGACGGCGCGGTCGTCGCGTGGGGTGCGGGGCTCGCCGCGATCGGCGCGAGCGCGCTCCTCTTCCTCTACCGCGGCCTCGCGCTCGGCCCGATCGCCGTCGTGAGCCCGATCAGCGCCGGCTACTCCGCGATCACCGTGCTGCTCGTCGTCGTCTTCCTCGGCGACCGCGTGAGCGTCGGCGAGGCGGTCGCCATCGCCGTCACGTTCGCCGGCATCGCGCTCGCGTCGACGGACCTGCGCCAGGTGCTCGCGCTGCGCGGCCGGCCGCTCCCGGGGGTGCCGTCGGCGCTCGTCGCGATGGTCGGCTTCGGCGCCTGGGGCGCCCTCATCGCGGCCGCCTCCCGCGACCACGACGAGCTCGCGCTCATCCTCGTCGGCCGCGCCGCGGGGTTTCTTTTCATGATCCTCATCGCGTTCGCGATGCGCAGCGCGCCGCCCGGCGACCGGCGCCGCGGGACGCTGGCGATGGTCCTCCTGACGGGCGCGGTCGACACGCTCGCGAACGTGCTCTTCGTCTTCGGCGTCGCGAGCGGCGAGGCCGCGATCGTCGCGACGGCGAGCGGGATGTACCCGCTCGTGCCCGCGGTGCTCGCGATCGTGTTCCTCGGCGAGCGCCTCGCGCCGAACCAGTACGCGGGGGTCGCCGTGCTCATCGCCGGGCTCGCGGGCCTCGGCCTGCAGCGCTGACCGGAGGCTTGAGGCGGCGTAGTACCGTCCGGACCTGATGCGCTGCCCCCGCTGCTCCACCGAGAATCCCGAGACCGCCAAGTTCTGCTCCGCCTGCGGAGCGGCGCTCCACGTCGTGCGCCAGGCGGAGGGCGAGCGGCGTGTCGTCACCGTGCTCTTCTGCGACGTGAAGGGGTCGACGGCCCTCGCGGAGTCGATGGATCCCGAGGACTGGGCCGAGGTCATGGCCGGCGCGTTCCGGGCGCTCACCGCGCCGATCGAGCGGTACGAGGGCACCGTCGCGCGCGTGATGGGGGACGCCGTGCTCGCGTACTTCGGCGCGCCGCGCGCGCACGAGGACGACCCCGTGCGCGCGGTCCTCGCTGCGCTCGAGATGCGGCGCGAGGCCGCCCTCTACGCCGCACGTCTGCAGGCGGAGCGCGGCATCCCGGATCTCGCGGTGCGCATCGGCATCAACACCGGTCTCGCCGTGCTCGGCGACGCGACGGGGAGCGGCATCGAGTACACCGCGATGGGCGACGCCGTGAACGTCGCGGCGCGGCTGCAGAGCGCGGCGGAGCCCGGCGCCATCGTGGTCGGCGACGCGACCCGCCGGCAGGTCGAGCCCTTCTTCGAGCTGCGCCCTCTCGGATCGCTCGAGGTGAAGGGCCGCATCGCGCCGGTCCCGGCGTTCGAAGTCCTCGCCCGCCGCGCGGCCGCGACGCGCAGCCGCGTCCCCTTCGTCGGCCGCGCCGAGGCGCTCGCGGTCCTCTCGGAGGCGCTCGCGGACGTGCGCGCCGGTCGCGGCCGCATCGTCGGCATCGCGGGAGAGGCGGGCATCGGCAAGAGCCGGCTCATCGACGAGCTGCGCGCGCAGTGGTCCGCGTCGGGCGGCGGCTCGTGGGCGGAGGCGCGCGGCCAGTCGTACGGCGCCGCGCAGCCGTACCACCTCATCCGGCAGCAGGTCCTCAGCGCCTGCGGCGCGTCCGAGGACGATCCCGCGGCGACCATCCTCGCGAAGGTCGCCGGTGGGCTCGCGGACGCGGAGCTCGGCGAAGGCGCGGTCGAGGTGATGCTCGCGGTCCTCGGCCTCGTCCCGGAGGCCGCGCTCTCCGGCGAGGCGCTGCGGGACGAGATCGCGCGCGTGACCGAGGCCCTCGTCCGCCGGCGCTACGCGGACGGGCCGGGCGTCGACGTCTTCGACGACCTGCACTGGAGCGACCCGGCGTCGATCGACCTGCTCGCGCGGCTCCTTCCGCTCGCCGACGAGCTGCCCGTGCTCTTCGTGCTCGCGTACCGGCCGGACCGCGATTCGCCGGCGTGGCGCCTGCGCCAGCGCGCGGAGACGGACCTCCCGCATGTCTGGACCGAGCATGCCCTCGAGCCGCTCTCCGATGCCGAGAGCGCGTCGCTGCTCGCGTCGCTCGTCCCGCCGGACCGCCTCAGCGACGAGCGGTGCGCGCAGGTGCTCGCGAAGGCCGAGGGCAACCCGCTCTTCATCGAGGAGCTCGCGCGCGCGCTCGTCGATGCCGGGTCCACGGACGTCCGGCTCCCCGAATCGCTGCATGCGCTCGTCGCGTCGCGCATCGACCGGCTGGAGGAGCCGGCGCGCCAGGCCCTGCAGGCCGCCGCGGTCGTCGGGCGGACCTTCGCGTATCGCGTGCTCCGCGCGGTCGCCGGGCTCGACGGGCAGCTCGACCGGCAGCTCTCGACGCTGCAGCGCGTCGACCTCGTGCGCGAGACCGGCCGCGAGCCGGAGCGCCGCTTCGCCTTCCGGCACGCGCTCACGCAGGAGGCCGCCTACCGCGGGATCCTCCAGCGGCGCAGGCGCGAGCTGCACCGCTCCGTGGCCGAGACGCTCCTCGAGCTCTACGGCGACCGGCTCGACGAGTTCTCCGCGGAGATCGGCACGCACTTCGCCGAAGCGGGGGACGGGCGCGCCGTCGGGCACCTCGCGCACGCGGGCCTGCGCGCGATGCGCCTGTACGCGATCGACGACGCGATCGCACACCTCGGCCGCGCGCTCGAGGTCGGCCGCGCGAGCGCCGCGGCGAGCACCACCCTGGCCACGGCGTACATCGCGCTCGCGCGATCGCACGAGCTGAAGAGCGAGTTCGAGCGCGCGCTCGAGCTCTACGACGAGATGGAGCGCGTCGCGAAGGAGCAGGGCGACGTCGACCTCGAGCTCGCCGCCACCGCGCGGCGCGCGGGGATACTCGCGCCGCCGACGCCGGTGCGCGACCTCGAGCGCGCGGAGCGCGAGCTCGCGGCGGCGCTGCCGCGCGCGCGCGAGCGCGGCGACCGGGCCGCGCTCGCGCGCATGTGCTGGGCGCAGATGCTCGTCCTCGGGTGGCGCGGTCACCTCGAGGAGGCGCGCCGCGTCGGCAGCGAGGGCATCGCGGTCGCGCGCGAGGTCGGGGACCGCGAGATCCTGGCGTTCCTCCTGAACGACAGCAGCCGCGGGTGGATCCAGAGCGGGGACAGCACGGCGGGGCTCGAGCAGGGCGTCGAGGCGATCGCGCTGTTCCGCGAGCTCGGCAACCGCGCGATGCTCACAGACGCGCTCGCGACGCACGCGATGGCGCGCTTCGTCCTCGGGGACCTCGAGGCCGTCCGCCGCCTGTCGGACGAGGCCTCCGCGATCGCCGAAGCGATCGGCAACCCGTGGGGGAAGGCCTTCGCGCTGTTCATCCGCATCGCGACCGAGCTCGAGGCGGGCGACTGGGGCCGCGCGATCGAGGTGGGCGAGCTCACCCTGCGCGAGGGCGCGAAGGCGGGCTTCGTCGCGGTCCAGGTCTGGCCGCGCTCCGACCTCGCGCTCGCGTACGAGCTTGCCGGCGCGCCCGACCGGGCCGACGCGCACCTCGCGGCCGCCTACGAGACGGCGATGCAGCGGATGCACGACTGGCTGCCGGTCGTCGTCTGGCGCCAGGCGATGATCGCGGCACGGCGGGGCGATCTCGCGGCCGCCCGCCGGCTGCGCGCCGAGGCAAGCGCCCTCCCGAAGGAGCCGCCGTTCTTCCAGCAGTTCGCGCTCGACCTCCCGAGGGCGATCGTGCAGCTGGCCGAGGGCGATGTGGCCGGCGCGCGGGAGGCGGCGCGGGCCAGCCGCGACGCACAGGGCTTGGTGAAGGCGAGGCCGTTCACCGCCGACTTCGACGTCCTCATCGCCGAGGCGTCCCTGCGGCTCGACGACCTGCCGTCGGCCGGCGAGGCCATCGCGCGCGGTCTCGAGGAGGCGCGCGCGCTCGGCTCGAAGCGGGTGCTCCTGGATCTGCTGCTGCTCGAGACGCGCCTGGCAGAGCGCCAGGGGGATCCCGAGCGCGCGCGGCGCGCGCGCGCGCGGGCGGCCGAGATCGCGCGCGGCATCGCGTCATCGCTGGAACGCGTCGGGCTCGCGGGTTCGTTCCGGTCGCGGCCGGATCTTGCCGGGCTGCTCTCGGAGGGGGACAGGCCGGCCTGAGGTCAGCGACCCGCCGGGGCGAGATCGACGACGACCGGCAGGTGATCCGAGGCGCGCGAGGGTAAGGTGCGGGAGGCGACCGATCGCACGCCGATCGCGAAGACGTGATCGATCCGCTTGTCGGGGAGTGCCGCAGGTGACGTGCTGTCCGGGCCGGCGAGATCGGCGAATCCCGCCCCGGTGAGGAGCGCGATCGCCGCGCTTCCCGGTATGGCGTTGAGGTCCCCCGCGATCACCACCGGCCTGCGCTGACCCCACTCCCGGAGGATCACGCGCAGCTGGTCCTCGCGGACGGCGGCGCTCGCGGCGTCGACGTACTCGTCGAGATGCGTGTTCACGAGGTCGATGCCCGCGATCCGCACGAGCATGGCGCCACGCGGCGAGTGCCGCAGCGGCGCGGGCCGCACGAACGAGATGCGCTCGACCTCTTCGACCGGCAGGCGTGTCAGGACGGCGTTGCCGAACGCGTCACCCACGGTCGGCGCGAAGACGTAGGTCATCCCGAGCCGCGACGCGAGCCAGCCGAGCGCGTCATGCTGCGCCGCGAGGCTGCCGCCACGCATGATCTCCTGCAGCAGGACGACGTCCGGCGACGCTCCTTCGATGGTGCGGGCGATGTCCTCGAGCGACGGCGTCTGACGGCCGTCGTAGCCGAAGTGCACGTTGTAGGTCATCAGGCGCAGGGGTGATGACACGGGCGCGACGACGGCCTCTCGCTGTACCGGCAGGAGCGCGAGGGGGAGCACGAGCGCGCCGATCGCCGCCGCGCGCAGCGGCCGCAAGGCGCGGACCGGCGCGCCCCCTGCGACCCAGGTCGCGATCGCGACGAACGCGATCGCGAGCCAGAGCGCCGGCCGGAAAGCGTAGAGGGCCCAGTACGCGAGGGTGACCGCGGCGAACCCGATCCACCCCGCCGACATCGCGGCCGCGATGCGCGCGGGCGAGCGCGGCCCCGCGGCCTCCACCGCCTCGAGCGCTCGCAGCCCGAGCACGAGGCCGGCCGCGAGGAGCGTGCCGCCCGCGAGCGAGACGACCGGGAGCCGCACCGCGAGAAGACCCGCGCCCCCGACCATCGCGACGAGCGCGAGCGGACGGACGACGGGACCGCCGGGCGCGAGACTTCCGAGAGCGAGCCCGAGCGCGACGGCGGCGGTCCCGATGAGCGTGGCCCGCAGCCCGCCGCCGTCGGAGAGGCCGAGCCCCGCACCCGCCGCGACCTGCCAGCCGTTCGCGGCCGCGAGCTCGGCGACGACGAGCGCGAACGGGATCGCGGCGATCGCGAGCGGTCCGCGTGCCACCGCCGGCGTCCACCGGTAGGGCCGCCGCAGCGCGAGCGCGACCGCTCCGGCGAAGGCGGCCGACTCGAGCACCGCCAGGGCGAGCGCGCCTCCCGCATCGAGATCGGCGAGATCCAGCGTGCCGAGCGCGGTCCGTCGCGCGAGATCGATGGCCAGGCCGAGCGCGACCGCCTGCGGCATGACGAAGGGCCTACCTTCGGGACGCGCGCTGAGAACGAGCGACGCCAGCGTCGCGCCGAAGAGGCAGGCGCAGCCGGCGAGGGCGATGACGGCCGCGGTCTCCCCCGCGAGCGGCGCGGTGCGCGCGGTCACGACGAAGGCGGCCGCGCACACGGCAATGGCCCGCCGGGCCGGCAGGCGCGAGAGGCCGGCCACGGCGACGACCTGCAGGACGAACGGCAGCAGCACGATGAGCGCCGTCACGGGCGGCGAGAGCTGCGCGGTGAGCGCGATCGCGGTCGTCGAGACGTACCGCCGGATCGCGTCGAGGAGCAGCGCGACGGTGAGCGCGCCGAGCGAGAGGCCGGCGATCACCCCGGCGCGGTGGGCCGGAGCCGCTCCAGGACGAAGTAGCCCGCGGGTACCCGTGCCCGGCCGAAGCAGAGGTACGCCTTGCCGAGCAGCACGTCGTCCTCCGACTGGTCAGGCTGCACGAGGTAGTCGTCGATCATCCGCGCGACCCAGAACTGATCCGGCCGCGCGCCGTAGTCGATGAGCGCGGCGCGCCGGTATGGCCCCGGATGCGTGAGCGGCGGCAGCACCGCGTACAGGCCGACCTTGCTGCGCGTCCGATCGTTCCCCCGGGGCACCCACGGCTCCTCGAGGCTCGTGCCGCTCGCGCGCAGGTTGTAGCCCTCGACGCCCTCGGGCCCGCGCTCGAAGACCTTGATGAACTTGCGGATGCCGAGCAGGGCCGACGTTGCCGGCGTGTTGAAGCCGGCCCAGTCCCAGCCGACGATGCCGTCGAGGTCAGGCGAGGCCGACGCGCGCAGGAGCTCCTCGAGGTGGCTCGCCGGAGAATGCGCGAGGCGCGCGTAGAGATCCTTCACGCGGCTGCGGCGATCCGCTCGGCGGCATGCATCGCGATCGCCATGATCGTGAGCTGCGGGTTCACGCCGAGATTCGTCGGGAAGACCGAAGAGTCGACGACGTAGAGGCCGCGCACGCCGTGGACCCCGAAGTCAGGGCCGACGACCCCTTCCGCCGGCCGCACGCTCATGCGCGCGGTCCCGAAGAGATGCGACATCGAAAAGAGGTAGGCCGCCGGGTCGAGCGGGCCGTCCTCGAAGAGCCGTGCCTGATCCGCGCTCGTGATCCGCTCAGGCAGCCCATGCACGCCGGTGATCACCTCGCGCGCGCCGGCGAGGAAGAGGAGCTCGGCGGTGATGCGAAGGGCACGCCGCAGATTCTCGATGTCGCGGGTCTCCGGGTCGAACCGGATCGTCCGGCCGAAGCGGCCCTCGCGCACCTCACCGTGTGCGTACGCGCGGAGCGCCACGGCCCAGCTCGCCGCCCGTGACGCCTGCGCCATCGCGGCGACCCAGCTGCCGCCGACGCCCGGCAGCGTCGCAAGGAAGGTCTCCGGCGGCAGCGAGACCGTCTCGACCTTGAAGCGGCCCGCCTGGCGGTACGCGTCGATCTCGTACCCCTGCGTCGCGCCGGACCACATGTTCACCTCGTCGTCGAAGACGCCGATGAGCGGTGTTCCGGGATGGCCCTGCAGGTGGAGCCCGAGATGCCGGGAGCGCACGCCGCTGCGCGCAAGCAGCGTGGGCGTCTGGATGGCGGATGCCGCCACGATCACGGCGCGCCGCGCGGTCACGGTGAAGCCGCGCCCCTGCACGCCGACGGCCCGGTCCCCGCTCCAGAGGATCCGGTCCACACGCGCGCCGGGCCGGATCACCGCGCCCCGCTCGCGCGCGTAGGGGAGGTAGGTCACGAGCATGCTCTGCTTCGACCCGGACGCGCAGCCGAGCTGACAGCGCGCGGTGCCGAGACAGCCGACGACGCTGCGCCGCATCGGTCCGCCCGCGAGGCCGCGTGCGCGACGGGCGTCGTCCATGAGCCGGTTGTTCCGACCCCACACCGCCTCCGGCGTCGGGCTCACGCCGAGCTCGTCCTCGATGCGGTCCCAGTGCCGGTGCAGCTCGGCGAGCGGCAGGGCCGCGCCGAGACCGAAGGTGTCCCGCCAGTCCGCCCAGACCTCCTCGGGCATGCGCCACGAGATGCCCGAGTTGATGACGGTGCTGCCGCCGAGGCATGAGCCCTGGAGGATCGGGATGACGGTCCGCCCGCGCGCGACCTGCGCCCCCATGTCGCGATAGAGCCTCCGGAACGCGGGGAACGCGCGATCGCCGAACTCGTCGCTCGTGACGGCCGGCCCCTCCTCGAGGATGGCGAGGCTCGCACCCGTGTCCGCCAGGACCCGCGCCGCGCTCGCGCCGGCCGCCCCGGACCCGACGATGACGAAGTCGAACTCGTCGCTCCAGCTCATCGGTAGCCGATGGCCCGGCGCACGGCGGGGTCCGCGCCGTAGCCGAGGCAGATCACGCCCTTCAGCACGGTCGCAAGCTGCCGGAGCAGCGGCGATCCGCTCGTGGCGAGCGCCCCGAGCGCGCGCTCTCGGTCCGCGCGGCTGTGGCGCGTGAGCGGCGGCAGCCGCCGGATGAGGATGGGGGCGACCCAGATCGCCGCGAAGAGGGCGGTCCCGAACGCGAGCCTCATCGGCGCGACGGCGGTGCGCGCGAACTCGTCGTAGAAGTCGTCGAACCCGGCCTCGAAGGCTCCCGGCAACATCCGGTGCGCGGCGCCGGAAGGGAGCATCGTGTCGATGACGGCGCGCGCCCGCGGCCCCAGCTTCTTCCGCGACCGTCGCACCATGCGGCCGGCCGCGCGCTGACCGGGATCGGCGCTCAGATGCGCTGGCGGAGCGCGGCGATCGCCGCGGGGAGCTGCTCCTCGACCGTGGCGCTCGTCGTGACGTCCGGGCTCACGCCGCGTCCCTCGCCGTTGAGCTCCTCGCCGCTCTTCGCGTCCTGCATCTTCGCGATGGTGATGAGGAGCTTGCTGCCGTCCGGGAGGTCGCGCGGCTGGCCGATGCCGACGCAGCCCGCGGTCTTCCGGCCGACGACGAGGCCGGCGCCGTTCGCGCGCACGCCCGCTGCCACGATCTCGGACCCCGACGCGGATCGCTCGTTCACGAGGACGACGAGCGGCTTCGGTGTGCTCCAGAACCACTTGTCGTTCGTGCGGAGCTCGCGCTGCACGCCGTCGCGGCCGATCTGCTTCACGAGCGCGCCCTTCGCGAAGATGCTGCCGATGTCCTGGGCGGCGCTCAGGTCGCCGCCGGGGTTGTTGCGGAGATCGAGGACGATGCCGCGCACGCCGGAGGCGATGAGCGCCTGCACCGCGTCCGCGGTCTGCTTCGTGACGTCGCCGTTGAAGGCGGAGATCTCCACGACGCCGATGGTGCCGCCCTCCTCCGTGCGCGAGAGCACGCGCGGGATGAGGATGCGCGCGCGGGTGATGGTGACCGTCCGTTCGCCGGTCGCGCGCGTGATGACCAGCGTCACCGTCGTGCCCTCGGGCCCGCGGATGCGCGTCGCGACCTCCTCCGCGGTGAAGCCGGCGACGTCGACGCCGTCGACCGACTTGATGCGGTCCCCCGCGAGCAGCCCGGCGCGGTGGGCGGGCGTGTCCGGGTAGACCCGCGCGATCTCCGGCTGCTCGCCGGCAACGGTCGCCGAGATCTGGGCGCCGATCCCCGAGAACTCCTGCGGCGGCTGGTTGAAGGTCTTCGCCCGGTCCGGGTCGAGGAAGTAGGTGTGGCACTCCTTGAGCGACTTCGCCATCCCGTCCGTCGCGACGCGCTCGAGGTGCCGTGGCCGGTCCAGGCCCTTCTGCTCGATCGCGGGATCGAGCTTCGGGTACTTCTGCGCGAGGAGGTCGAGCGTCTCGGCGAGCTTCGCGAGGTCCGACTGCGCATTGCCGGTGAGGACGGGCCGGTCGTACGCCGGGGGCGTCCCCTCCTTCACGAGCTGCGCGTCGACCGCGTCGAGCGCGCCCGTGACGAGGAGCTTCGAGTCGGGCCGGTCCACATGGCGTTCGATGAGCTGGTTGAACGCCGACTCGGCGATCCGGTAGGAGGTCGTCGCACGCGTGGGGAAGAGGTCCTTCGCGATGTCCCCCGGCACGATCTGGCAGCCGGCCACGATCGCGATGGCCATGAGGAGCGGGAGTGCGCGGAGGTGTCCCACCACGATCGAGTGTACGAGCGACGACCCTCGCGGGAAGGGAGTCTTAGGGAAGTCTTAGAGAGTCGGGCTAGCTGAGCTGGTCGCGGAGGATCCTGCGGAGCCGGCCGAGCGCGCGGAACTGCAGCGCGCGGATCGCACCCTCGTTCTTGCCGAGGATGTTCGCGACCTCGCGGCTGGAGAGGTTCTCGACGAAGCGAAGGACGAGGACCTCCTGCTGTTCGCCGGTGAGGTGCTTCACCGCGCCGCGGAGCGCCTCGACGTCCTCGCCGCGGACGGCGAGGTCGTGCGCGCTGGGTCCCTCCGCGGCGAGCCCGTACGCGTTGTCGATCTCGACGGTCGGACGGTCGCGCCGGCGGCGGTCGGTGACCGCGTTGCGCGCGATCGTGTAGAGCCACGCGAGGAACGACTTGCCCTGCCACTTGTAGCGGTGGATGTTCGCGAACGCGCGGGTGAAGACCTCGCTCGTGAGGTCCTCCGCGTCGCTCGGCTCGCGGACGCGGTAGAGCAGGTAGCGGTAGACGCTGTCGACGTGCGCGTCGTACAGCTCCGCGAACGCCGCACGGTCACCGCTGCGCGCCCGGTCGATGACATCCGGGATGGGTGAGAGTGCGTCGAGCGGAAGAGCCGCCGCCTGCACGTTCGTGGATGTCGTCTGCACCGTGATCCCCTACTCCCCATCGCTGCGTCCGCGTGCTCGCGCTGAGGAGACCTTATGGGGCGTCATGGCGGCCCTCAAGACGACCTTGGTACCAAAGGGGTCGCATCGGATGGGGGACGTACGGCGACCGTACGGCATCACTTGTGACGGCTGATGTGCTGCGGGCTCAAGCGGGCGAGCGTGCCATCCGTCGCCTCACCGGGCGGACGCGCAAGGCATCGCGCGTCACAGCGCTAGCAGAACTTCTGCTTCGACCAGACCTTCCAGCCGTCGTAGAACTGCTCAGGGCTGACCTTCAGCACCTTCGGGTACGTGATCTTCGGATCGACGCTGTCCTTATATGCCTGCATCAGGTCGAAGTAGGCGTCCTTGCCGAAGGTGACCTCGAGGTACTCGACCATCGAGTTCGCGAACGAGTACATCTGCCCGGGCAGCTCCGGCGGCGTCTCCGGTGTGATCTGGATCCCGTCGACGAGCTGCTTGAACGTCGGCGTCGGCGTCGTGCAGATCACCTGCTTCTTCGTCGCGAGCGCGCGGAACTCGCCGACGTAGTCGGGCCAGCCCTCGGAGAGCCACCAGTCGAGCCGCGCGGTGATGCCAGGGATCATCTGGTCCTGCGCCCAGTGCAGACCCTCGTGGCGGATGAGCGCGACGGTCGAGTCGGTCATCTCGGTGAATTCCCGCTTGAACGAGAGCCCGTTGCTGAAGAGCCGGATGAAGTGGTCGTTCGGGTTGTTCTGCAGGTGGAAGCCGGCGACGGAGCAGCCGACCGTCGGCCCCGCCGCACCGCGGGTCGGGAAGATGCGCAGCCCGAAGGGCGTGCCGGTCTTGCCGCGCACGACCGTCAGGACGAAGTCGCGCGCGGCCGCGCCCGCCTTCGCGTAGACCTCCACGATGTCGTCGTCGATCCCGTAGTAGGTCAGGTCGATGTCGTTGATCTTCTTCGCGCGGTCGCCTCCGAGCTCGTCGTCCTTCGGCTCCGTGAGGATCCAGCGGCCGCCCTCCTTGCGGAAGTAGAGGCGCTGGTACCCGTTCGCATCACTGCCGACGTACGCGCGCACGTACTGGTCGAGGTACGGCTCGACCTTGCCGACCTTCGGCGCGGGGTTCGCGCCCTGCCGCGAGGCGATCTCGAAGGCCTCGCCCTGGCAGCGCCGGAGCGCGGACCGTGTCCCGTCGAACGTCGACTGGAACCCCGCGAGGTCCTTCGCCTGCAGGGTCTCGGCGCGCTTCTGGAGCAGTGCCTCGATCTCGGACGCGGTCCTGTCTGTGATCGCGACCTTGCCGCTGTCGGCCGCCGGCGGCGCCACCGTGGTCCCGGGCCCGCACGCGGCGAGGGCGACGGAGAGCGCCAGGGCCGCCGCGCGGATCACGGGCGCCCCTTCGCGATCTGCTCCTGCAGGAGCCTCGTCGCGACGTCCACGGCCGTGGCGTCGTCGGCAGGCACGTCGGGCGGGATGCCGGCGTTGTTGTACCGGGCCCCCGTGATCGCGCCGACGAACTCCGCGTGCGGCACCGCGACGAACGAGCCGTCAGCGAGGGTGAGGGGGTAGATCGAGCCGAGGCAACCGGCCGACCTCGACCCGACGACCGTCGCCCGCTTGTTCTCCTTCAGGCCGAGGGTGAAGACCTCGGGCGACGAGCCGCCGCGCGCGTTCTGCACGATCGCGATCGGCAGCTGGTACGCATCCGGCAGACGCAGCTCGGGCCGCGCGGTCTGGATGCCGTCGCTTCCCGTGCGGGAGCGGATGTCCATGATCTTGTCGCCGTTCAGGAACCAGCTCGTCATCGTCTGCGGCGGCTCGCCGCCGATGTTCCCGCGCAGGTCGAAGAGCCAGGCCTTCGCGCCCTGCTGCAGGAGCGCGTCGAGCGCCTTCTTCACCTCGACGTGGATGTCGTAGGTCCCGGTGCGCCGGAACTCCTTCCAGGTGAGGTAGCCGACGTTGCCGCCGATGATCCGGAACTCGAGTCCGGCCTCGTCGGCCGCAGCGGGTGCGGCCTCCGGGACGCCGGGCGCGCTCGCGGACTCGCCGGAGGGCGGCACGGCAGACGTCCGGCGCGGCCGGTAGTACCCATGGCAGTCGGGCTTCACCGCGAGCATCGCGAGGATCGCAGCGTCCGCGAAGCGGTCCGCCGAGACCTGCGGGGTCGCGGCCGCGATGCGCTTCGCCGCGTCGGCGAACTTCTTGAATTCGGGGATGAGCGGCTCGGTCTTGTCCTCGAACTCGGGCGTGGGCACGGCGACGTTGGAGCCCGCGGCCTTCGCCGTCGCGCGGAAGGAGTCGAGCGCGGCCTCGAGCAGTGCCTTGCTCGACGGCTTCGCGTAGTGCTGCTCCGCGAGCGCCGTGTACGTGATGTCCAGCTTCGAGATCTTGATGTCCGCGCTCGGGACCGCTGAGGCGGCAGGTCCCCCGCCGGCGGGCGCGGGCGCCCCGCACGCAAGGACGGCGAGCGCCAGGGCGAGCAGCGCGGGGGCGATGCGCATCACCGCTCCAGCATAGGTAGTCGGTCCCGCAGCGGGCAGCCCCGCCCGGGTGCGTCCGGGGAGGACGCTCGGCGATACTCGATCGCATCGAAGCGCTCTGGTTCCCTCTCATCAACTTCGGCTATCACCTCGGCCTCGCGCTCATCGTGGGGGGCGGGCTCGCGCTCGGACTCGTCGCGGCGCCGGCGCTCTTCCGCGCGATCCCCTCGCGCTCGCTCGCGGGCACGGCGTTCGGCGAGATCCTCGCGCGATGGGACCAGCTCGCCATCCTCGCGGTCGTGCTCGTCGCGCTCACGGCGTTCCTGCGCGCGGTGAACTTCGAGACGCCCGACGCCCGCCACTGGGTGCGCTGGGCGCTCCTCGGCGTGATGGGCGTCGCCACGCTCTACGCGAGCGCGTGGGCGGGGCCGGTCGCGCGCCAGCTCCGCCGCCAGCTCCCGGCCTTCGACGACCTGCCCGAGGGCGCGCCCGCGCGCCGCGAGTTCGCGAAGCTGCACTCGGGCGCGCGTCGGGGGATGAGCGTCGCCGTGATCGCCGGTCTTGCCGCGCTCCTCGTCAGCTAGTGGCCCGCACCGCTGCCCCGCGCCGCGCGCGCGCCGCGGGGGATGCCGGCCTCGACGCGCGGCTCGAAGCGCACCGCGCGGCGATCACCCGGAAGCACCGCGTGCGCAGCGCGGACCAGCTCGTGAAGATGGTCGACGAGGTCGGCTTCTGCTTCGCGTTCACCCTGCGCACCGGCGACGC
Organism: Candidatus Limnocylindria bacterium; assembly: GCA_036276035.1. Lineage (GTDB taxonomy): Bacteria > Chloroflexota > Limnocylindria > P2-11E > P2-11E > JACDAF01. Next base: position 14,885 of record DASUCM010000034.1, read on the forward strand.
GCCGCTCCCCGCAGGATTCGATCACCTCTCGACGAACGACGAAGGGCGCAAGTGGGGGTGGATGTGGGAGTGGAAGGACGAGCTCGCCGCAGACCGTCGCCTGTACTACGGCACGCTCCTCGTGCGGAAGCCGACGTTCGTCTCGCTGCGCCTCCTGCCGACCTTCTACGCGACGTTCGGGCGCGCCGGGGAGCCGGACGACCACCTTGAGGACGTGAAGGCGGGCCGGCTCTCGGACATCTCGAGACGGATCATCGAGTTCCTCGGCCCTGCCGGCGAGACACAGACGAAGCGCATGCGTGCGGCGCTCGGGATCGTCTCGAAGGAGGGAAAGCGCGATTACGACAAGGCGATCGACGAGGTGCAGCGCCTCATGTACGTCGCGCGCGCCCGCGCGGTCGGCGAGGGCCGCGAGGACTACAACTACACGTACGACCTCTTCGTGCGGCGCTACCCCGACGCGGTGAAGCGCGCCGAGCGCATCTCGTCGCACGACGCGACGCGCGCCCTGCTCGAGCAGGCGCTCGCGCTCTCGGGGGCGCTCACGGAGAAGCAGGTCACACGGCTCTTCGAGTGGGGCGACGAACGCACCGCCCGGACCATCGAGCGGCTCGAGTCGGAGCGCCGGCTCGTGCGCGTGCAGCACGGGCGCGAGACGCTCCTCGTCCTCCCTTCGCTAGCATGAGCCGCCCGTGGATATCCACCAGCTCCGCTCATGGATCTTCGAGCTGTACGAGCCGCTCGAGAACGCGCGGCAGTACCTCGTCTTCGACCGGGAGCGCGGCAACCTCCTCGTAGACGCGCCACCGATGAGCGAGCGGGCCCTTCGGCTCGTGCGCGGGATCGGGCGCAGCTCGCTCCTCGTCGTGACGAACCGCGAGCGCGCCCGCGACGCGGCAGCCTGGCGCGACGCGCTCGGGGTCCAGGTCGCCGCGCACCGCGACGACGCGGGCGTCATCGACGGCGGCGCCGACATCACGCTCGAGGACGAGGGCACGCTGCGCCCGGACGCGCGCACGCTGCGCGTCCGCGAGGGCGGAGAGGGCGCGACCGTCGTCGTGCTGCGCCGCGAGGGCGGCGTCCTGCTCTGCGGCGACCTCGACCTGGCCAGCCCGGCGGCGCGGGCCCTCCTGCCGGTCGACTTCTCGGTCGTGCTCTCGGCCTCGCGCTCCCCGATCTGGAACGCGGGGAAGGACCTCCTCCACCAGCTGCTGAACGATCCGCTGAAGCCGCGCCGGCAGTTCGGCATCCTGCTGCCTTCTCCCTGGGACCGCGGGTATGCAGGGCGCCTCGAGGACCAGATGAAGCCGAACGCGCTCATCCCGACCGACCAGACGGCGGAGCGCGAGGCCGCGATGGGCCCGACGACGCTCGTCGTCTCGCGCGTCACCCCCGACAAGCAGGCACGGGCGCCGCGCCCGGCGAACGAGTGACCGTCACGCGCCCGCGCCCGCGCAACTTCGTCGACGACTGGGACGCCCCCGCGTCGCCGGCACCGCCGACGACCGTCGCGAACCCCGTCGCGGAGATCCAGCCTGGCGCGCGCGAGCTGCGCCCGAAGCCCCTCGGCGCGCGCTTCCACGAGATCGCGATCGAGGACCTCGTCGGTGCGCCGCACGTCGACTACCGCTGGGGCGGCCTCCACCTGTCGCCCGACGGCCGCGAGGTCGCGTTCTCGTGGGACCGCACCGGTACGAACGAGATCTTCGTCGCACCGGTCGTCGGCGAGCGCATCTACCAGCTCACCGAGGGTAGTGACCGCTCCGTCTGGCCCCGCTGGTCGCCGGACGGCCGCTCGATCGCGTTCCTGCGCGACAGCGGCGGCGACGAGCGCTTCCAGATCTGGCTCATGCGCCGCGACGGGAAGCGGCTGCGCCAGCTCACGGAGGACGTCTCGGCGGGACACCGCGAGATCGCCTGGTCACCGGACGGGACACGGATCGCCTTCACGTCGAACAGCGGCGGCGGGCGCTACCGCGTCGAGGTGATCGAGGTCGCGACGGGCGTGCGGACCGCGCTCACCGACGGCACGCACGACGACTCGCTCCCGCGCTGGTCGCCGGACGGCCGGTGGCTCGTCTTCACCTCGCGCCGCGAGCGCGTGCGCACGAACGCCGACCTCTTCGTCGTCGCGAGCGGCGGCGGTGAGGCGGCGCGGCTCGAGACCCGCGGCGGCGCCGACGGCGAGTCCATCGACGGGCGCTGGTCGCCGGATGGCCGTTCGATCGCGTTCACGACGAGCGTTCGCGGTCGCTACGAGATCGCGCTCGCGCACCTCGACGGGACCGCGGTCCGCCGCGTCGAGATCCTCACGAACACGGTCTTCGACTCGACGGAGCCGGCCTGGCGCCCGGACGGGCGCGGCGTCGTGTATCAGCAGTCGCGCGACGCCCAGGTGAGCGCGCGGCGCGTGTTCGTCGCGTCCCACGCCGACAGCCCTGTCGCCGACATGCCGGGCGTGCACAAGTTCGTGCAGGTCGGGCCCGATAGCGAGACCCTCGCGTACGTCTTCACGGAGGCGCGCCGGCCGCACGACGTCTGGGTCCGCCTGGGCCGCTCGGTGACGCCGCACGCCGTGACGAGCTCGCTCTCGCCGCGGGTCGATCCGGAGACGCTCGTGCAGCCGGTCCACGTGCGCTATCCGTCCGCGGACGGTCGCGAGATCCCGGCGCTCCTCTATCTCCCGCACGCCGAGGCCATCCGCGGCGAGGGCGCGCCGCCCGCGGTCGTGCATATCCACGGTGGGCCGACGAGCCAGCACTGGAGCTGGTGGGATCCGAACTCGCAGTGGCTCGCGCACCGCGGCTACGTCGTGCTCGCGCCGAACATCCGGGGCTCGACCGGCTACGGCCGCGAGTTCCAGGAGGCGAACCGCGGGGACTGGGGCGGCAAGGACCTCGCCGACGTCGTCGCCGGCGTGCGCTGGCTCGCGCGCGAAGGCATCGCGGACCCGAAACGCGTCGGCGCGTTCGGCGGCAGCTACGGCGGCTTCATGACGATGTACGCGCTGGCGCGCGAGCCGGGCGTGTGGGCGGCGGGCGTCTCCTACGTGGGCGTCGTCTCGTGGAAGACGCTGCACGACACGACGCGCGGCGACCTCCGCGCGATGCTCGAGCGCGAGCTCGGCGACCCCGCGACGAACGCGGAGCTGTACCGCGACCGCTCGCCGCTCACGCACGCGCGCAGCATCACCGCGCCGCTGCTCATCCTCCAGGGCGCCAACGACCCGCGCGTGCCGCAGAGCGAGGCGGAGCAGGTCGTCGCCCTGCTGCGCGAAGGACGCGCCACGTTCGACTACCACGTGTACCCGGACGA
>DASUCM010000035.1:0-30591 GCA_036276035.1 Candidatus Limnocylindria bacterium
ACCCAGGAGATGGCCGGCGCCGAGGTGGAGCTCGTCCCGGCGCTCGCCCGCGAGTACCGGCTCCGCACGGCCCTTGAGGCAGCCCGCTACGACACGATCCTCATCGACTGCCCGCCGTCGCTCGGCCTGCTCACCATCAACGCCCTGGCCGCCTCGGACGCGGTCCTCATCCCGGTCCAGTGCGAGTACTACGCGCTCGAGGGCCTTGCGCAGCTCATGACGACCATCGACGCGGTGAAGCGCCGTCTCAACCCGCGGCTCGAGGTCCTGGCGATCGTCCTCACGATGGCCGACGCCCGCAACCGGCTGTCGATGCAGGTCATCGAAGAGGTGCACCGACACTTCCCGGAGCTCGTCGCGCGCGTGCGGATCCCTCGCACTGTCCGCCTCGCCGAGGCGCCGAGCCACGGTCTCCCGATCTCGACCTACGACGCGCAGTCACGCGGCGCCCAGGCGTACGCCGATCTCGCCCAGGAGCTCAGCGCGCGTCTCGCCGGCCGCGAGCCGATCGCGCTCGGGACGGCCAGCTGATGGCCCGATCCGGGCTCGGCCGCGGCCTCGACGTCCTGCTGGGGGAGCGCCCCGCCACGCCTGCGGCGCCGCCGACGGGCGGGGCGGTGGAGCTCCCGCTGGAGCGGATCGTCCCGAACCGCCAGCAGCCCCGCACGCACTTCGACAAGGACGGGCTCGAGCAGCTGGCGGCCTCGATCCGGGCCCACGGGGTTCTGCAACCGATTGTGGTATCGCGGCAGGGCGACTCCTACGAGCTCGTCGCCGGGCACCGCCGCGTGCTCGCGTCGCGTCTCGCCGGCAGGACCTCGATCCCCGCGGTCGTCCGCGAGGACGTGAAGGACCGCCTCGAGCTCGCGCTCGTGGAGAACCTGCAGCGCGCGGACCTCAACGCGATCGAGACCGCGCGCGCGTACAAGCTGCTCATGGAGACGTACGACCTCACGCAGGAAGCGCTCGCCGAGCGGGTGGGGAAGTCGCGGTCCGCGGTCGCGAACACCCTTCGCGCGCTCGCGGCCCCGCAGCTCGTGCAGGACGCGGTGATCGATGGGAAAATAACGGAAGGCCATCTCCGCGCGCTCATGTCGCTGCCGCTCTCCCAGGCCGTCGCCGCCCTCGGGGATGTCATCGCAAAGGAAATGAGCGTGCGTGAGGTCGAGGCGCTCGCGCGAAAGCTCGCGAGGCCGCGGACGAAGAGGGATGGGCGTGCGACACGAGGCGTGGATCCGGATCTCGCGGCCGTCGTGGATCGGCTTCGGAGCGCGTTGGGTACGAAGGTCGACGTCGAGCGCCGCAAGCGGGGAGGACGCATCACCATCGAGTTCTACTCGGACGATGACTTCGAGCGGCTCGTCGAGCTGATGACGGGCAGGGCCTGATGGCGCTGAACAAGGCGAACGGCCGCACCACGAAGGGCGGGAACGGCCATGCCCCGGGCGGCAACGGCCGCGCCCCGAAGGACAACGGCTCGGCCGCCTCGTACAGCGCGAAGGACATCCAGGTCCTGGAGGGCCTCGAGGCTGTCCGCCGGCGTCCGGGCATGTACATCGGCACCACCGACCTTCGCGGGCTGCACCACCTCGTCCGCGAGGTCCTCGACAACTCGATCGACGAGGCGATGAACGGCACCTGCGACCGCATCGACCTCACGATCCACAAGAGCAACGAGATCACCGTCGCCGACAACGGACGCGGCATCCCGACCGACAAGCAGGCGCAGACCGGGAAGAGCGCGCTCGAGGTCGTGCACACCATCCTCCACGCCGGCGGCAAGTTCGGCGGGGCCGGGTACAAGGTCTCGGGCGGCCTGCACGGCGTCGGCGTGTCCGTCGTGAACGCGCTCTCGACGAACCTCGTCGTCGAGGTGCACCGCGACGGGAAGGTCTACACGCAGACCTACGAGCGCGGGAAGCCGACCGGCGCGGTGCGCACGGTGGCGACGCCGAAGCTCCAGCCACCGCCGATCGTCCCGTGGAAGGAGCGTGCCCGCCTCACCGGCACCGTGACGCGCTTCGCCCCGGATCCGCAGATGTTCCCCGTCATCGAGTGGGACGCCTCGATCCTCCAGCAATGGCTGCGCGAGACGGCCTACCTCAACAAGAGCCTCTGGCTCACGCTCCGCGACGAGCGCGACGGGCAGGAGAGCAACTACTACTTCGACGGCGGCGTCGTCTCGTTCGTCCGTCACCTGAACCGGACGCACCAGACGCTGCACAAGCCCGTCTACGTCGAGCGCACCTTCGAGAACGACACGGTCATCGAGGTGGCGCTCCAGTACAACGACACCTTCGCGGAGAAGGTCTACACGTTCGCGAACAACATCAACACGATGGACGGCGGCGCCCACCTCACGGGCTTCCGCACCGCCCTCACGCGCACCATCAACTTCCACGCGCGCAAGGTCGGCTCGCTGAAGGAGTCGGACCCGAACCTCACGAGCGAGGACGTGCGCGAGGGCCTCACGGCGGTCATCAGCGTGAAGATCAAGGAGCCGCAGTTCGAGGGCCAGACGAAGACCCGCCTCGGGAACGCCGAGGTCCAGGGCCAGGTCGCCGCGGCGGTGAACGACGCGCTCGGCCAGTACCTCGAGGAGAACCCGCAGGAGGCGAAGCGCGTCGTCGAGAAGTGCCTCACCGCGTTCCGCGCGCGCGAGGCGGCGCGCAAGGCGCGCGACGTCTTCCGCAAGGGCGCGCTCGACGGCTTCTCGCTGCCGGGCAAGCTCGCCGACTGCCAGGAGCGCGAGCCCGAGAAGTGCGAGCTCATCCTCGTCGAGGGCAACTCGGCCGGCGGCACGGCGAAGAACGGCCGCGACCGGAAGTTCCAGGCGATCCTGCCGCTGCGCGGCAAGATCCTCAACGTCGAGAAGGCGCGCGCCGACAAGATGCTCGGCAACGAGGAGATCAAGTCGATCATCACCGCGCTCGGGACGGGCATCGGCGACTACTTCGACATCGGCAAGCTCCGCTACGGCAAGACGATCCTCCTCGCCGACGCCGACGTGGACGGCTCGCACATCCGGACGCTCCTGCTCACCCTCCTGTACCGGCACTTCCGCCCGCTCATCGAGGACGGGCGCATCTACATCGGCCAGCCGCCGCTGTACCGGCTGCAGCTCGGCAAGGAAGTGCGCTGGACCTACAGCGACGCGGAGCGCGACAAGGCCATCAAGGAGCTGAAGGCGCTCGCGAAGGCGAAGAAGGCCGACCGCAAGGCGAAGGCGGACGCGAAGGACGGCGATAGCGCGGCCGAGACGCCCGCGAAGGCGCGCAAGGGCGCGAAGGCCGACGCGACGCTCACGAGCTCGGGCTCGATCGAGGAGACCTCGACGAGCACCGACGAGGGGAGCGACGACGGCAAGGGCGGCCGCGAGCCGGCCATCTCCCGGTACAAGGGTCTCGGGGAGATGAACGCAGAGCAGCTGTGGGACACGACGATGAACCCGCTCACGCGCACGCTGAAGCAGGTCACGCTCGCGGACGCGGAGCAGGCCGACCTCGTCTTCGACGAGCTCATGGGCAACGAGGTCGAGGGCCGGAAGAAGTGGATCATGGCGAACGCGCAGAAGGCGGCACTCGACGTTTGACGACGCGTCGCCATTGTTCGACGACCCGGTGCCACGCCTGATGGCGAACCTGCGCGCGCTCGGCGTCTCCTTCGAGCACTGGTGCTTCGCCTGCGGGCGCCAGAACCCCTCTGGGCTCCACCTCGACTACGACGTATCGCGCGACCGCGCGACCGCGCGCTACACCGGGACCCGGACGCACCAGGGCTACGACGGCGCGCTCCACGGCGGTGTCGTGACCGCGCTCCTCGACGAGACGATGGGCTGGGCGTTCTTCCACCGCGGGATCTGGGGCGTCACCGGTCGCATCACGGTCACCTTCAAGGCGCCCGTGCCGACCGGCGAGGAGCTCATCGTGTCCGGCTGGGTCGCGCGGGAGCGCTCCCGCACGATCGAGACGAAGGGTGAGGTCGCGCGCGCGAGCGACGGCGCCGTCCTCGCCGAGGCCGAGGCCGTGTTCTTCCGCATGCCGGCCGACCGCCAGGCCGAGCTCGAGAAGCGCTACGGCGGCGCGCCGGGCGACGCGTTCCTGAAGATCCGCGAGGCGCTCGACCGCGAGGACCGGGAGACGGTCACGGCGGGAGTGCGCGACACCGGTAGCGAGGCGCATCGGAAGGCGGGCGTGTCGTGATCGACCGGCCGGACCGCCCGGGCGACGACCGCGTCGTCGGCGTCGACCTGCAGACCGAGATGCGGAAGGCCTACCTCGACTACGCGATGAGCGTCATCGTCTCGCGCGCGCTGCCGGACGTGCGGGACGGACTGAAGCCGGTGCAGCGCCGGATCATCCACACGATGAACGAGATGGGGCTGCGCAGCGACCGGCCGTACCGGAAGTCCGCGAGCATCGTCGGCGACGTGATGGGGAAGTACCACCCGCACGGTGACGCGCCGATCTACGACGCGCTGGTGCGCCTCGCGCAGGACTTCAGCATGCGCTACCCGCTCATCCAGGGACAGGGCAACTTCGGCTGCCTCGCGGGCGACACGCTCGTCGAGCTGAGCAACGGCGAGAAGAAGACCATGCTCGAGCTCGTCGACCTCATCACCCGCGGGACGCGCTGCGACGTGTTCACCATCGACGCGCACCGCAACGTGCGCATCAAGCCGGTGCGCGCACCGCGGCTCGTCCGTCGCAACGACAACGTCGTGAAGGTGACGCTCGTGTCCGGCGCGACGGTGACCGCGACTCCCGACCACCGCTTCATGCTCCGGGACGGCACGTACCGCGAGGCGCGCGAGCTCAAGGCGAAGGACAAGCTCATGCCGTTCGCGCGGACGGCGATCCCGGAGCGCCTGCACCGCACGGGCGCGTTCCCGGTGCCGGCCGGCCTCTCGGCCGTCGTCGCCTCCGTGGAGCCCGCCGGACGCATGGACGTCTTCGACCTCACCGTCGACGTCTCGCAGAACTTCGCGCTCGCCGCCGGGATCTTCGTGCACAACTCGATCGACGACGACCCTCCCGCGGCTTCGCGCTACACCGAGGCGCGGCCCGCCGCGATCACCGCCGAGCTCGTCGCCGACATCGACAAGGAGACGGTCGACTGGGTCCCGAACTACGACTCACGGCTCCTCCAGCCGAGCGTCCTTCCCGCGCGGCTGCCGAACCTCATCGTGAACGGGAGCACCGGGATCGCCGTCGGGATGGCGACGAACATCCCGCCGCACAACCTCCGCGAGATCGCGGAGGCGACGAAGCGCCTGATCGACGACCCAGACCTCACCACCGACGACCTCTGCGAGACGGTCCTCGGGCCCGACTTCCCGGGCGGCGGCGTCATCTACCGCTTCGAGGAGCAGCGCAACGTCGAGACGGGGGCGACGGAGCGCGCCGACGCGATCCGCCGCGCGTACGCGAACGGACGGGGGCGGATCCTCATGCGCGCGAAGGCCCACTTCGAGGAGATGAAGGGGAACCGGCAGGCGATCATCGTCACCGAGCTGCCCTACGCGGTGAACAAGGCGACGCTCATCGAGAAGATCGCCGAGCTCGTGCAGGCGAAGAAGCTCGCCGGGATCTCCGACCTCCGCGATGAGAGCGACCGCGAAGGCATGCGGATCGTGTTCGAGGTGAAGCGCGACGACGACGCACGGCGGGTGCTGAACAACCTCTACAAGCACACCGCGATGCAGTCGGCGTTCAACGTGAACATGCTCGCGCTCGTCGAGGACCAGCCGAAGACGCTCTCGCTGAAGGAGGTCCTTCAGCACCACATCGACTTCCGGCGCGAGGTGATCCGCCGGCGCACCGAGCACGACCTCGGCAAGGCGAAGGACCGGGCGCACATCCTCGAGGGGTTCAAGATCGCCCTCGACCACATCGACGAGATCGTGAAGACGATCCGCGCGAGCAAGACGCCGGAGACCGCGCTCGCCAACCTCCAGGAGAAGTTCAAGCTCTCGGAGGTCCAGGCCAAGGCCATCCTCGACATGCAGCTGCGCCGCCTCACCGGTCTCGAGCGCGCGAAGGTCGAGGAGGAATACCGCGAGACGATCAAGCTCATCGCGGAGCTCGAGTCGATCCTCGCGAACCCGAAGAAGGTCCTGTTCCTCATCAAGAGCGATCTCGACGATCTCGCGCAGCGGTACGGGGACGACCGCCGGACGCGGATCGTGGACGACGTCGTCCGAGAGATGACGGACGAGGACCTCGTGTCCGACGAGGACGTCGTCGTCACGGTCTCGAGCCGCAACTACGTGAAGCGGATGCCGCTCTCCACCTACCGCGCGCAGCACCGCGGCGGCCGCGGCGTCATCGGCATGTCGACGCGCGAGGAGGACGACGTCGAGCACCTCCTCGTCGGTCGCAACCACGACCGGCTGTACGTCTTCACGGACCGCGGCCGGGTCTTCGCGCTGAAGATCCACGAGCTGCCCGACGCGAGCCGGCAGTCGAAGGGCACGCCGATCCAGAACATCCTCGAGGCGATGCAGTCGGGCGAGCGCGTCTCGGCGCTCGTCGCGCTGCGCGACACGAAGTCGGCAGAGCACCTCGTCATGGCGACGCGGCAGGGCTTCATCAAGAAGACCTCGCTCTCGGAGTACGCGAACGTGCGGCGCGCGGGCCTCATCGCGATCCAGCTGCGCGACAAGGACCAGCTGGCCTGGGTCGCGCCGTGCAGCGAGAAGGACCGCATCGTGCTCGCGACGAAGAAGGGCAAGGCGATCTGCTTCAAGGCCTCCGACGCGCGGCCGATGGGCCGGCAGACGCAGGGCGTCACGGGGATCCGCCTCGCGCGGGGCGACTCCGTCATCGGAATGGGGATCGCCCGCCCGCGCGCACAGGTCCTGTCGGTCACCGCGAACGGCTTCGGCAAGCGCACGGCGGTCGAGGACTTCCCGACGCACAACCGCGGCGGGCAGGGCGTCATCCTCGCCGCGCTCTCCCCGAAGACGGGGGACGTCGCCGCGATCCAGGTCGTCGACGAGGGCACCGAGGAGATCCTTCTCATCTCGACGAACGGCGTCGTCATCCGCACGCCGCTCGACCAGGTCCGGGTGCTCGGCCGCGCGACGCAGGGCGTGAAGGTGATGTCGACGGGCGAGGCGAAGATCGCGTCGATCGCGACCTTCACGACGACGCGCACGAGCCAGCCCGTGCTGGGGCTCGACGCCCGCTAGGGCACCCCGGCCGCGGACGCAGCGAGGCCGCCTGCAGCGCGCTCCCGCGACCCCTGAACGCCGGCTGACGCAACGCGTACACCCGGCGACCGGGGGCGTGTGACGGTCGATGCGCCCGGACCCCCGGGTGTCCGGCTCCCGTACGCAAAACGCGACATCGGTACGAGTTCGGGACGAAGGACCCGTTGCGCTGAGCACGCGCGCCTCGTTACGGTCGTGCAGGCACCTGAACGCGCACCGTCCAGCACGAGGGAGTGGAAAGGCTGATCACGCTCGACGACGTCAGTAAGCGCTACCCGAACGGGACCGAGGCCCTTCGGGACATCGACCTGCACATCGACGCCGGCGAGTTCGTCTTCGTGGTCGGCAGCTCCGGAGCGGGCAAGTCGACCCTCAACCGCCTCCTCATCCGGGAGGAGCTCCCGACGACCGGGCGCGTCGTCATCGACGGTCAGGACGTCGCGCGCCTGCGCCGGTCCCAGGTGCCATACCTCCGCCGCAAGGTCGGGGTCGTCTTCCAGGACTTCAAGCTCCTGCCCACGAAGACGGTCGCGGAGAACGTCGCGTTCGCGCTCGTCGTCACCGGCCACTCCGGACATGTCGTGAAGGACGAGACGGATCGCGCGCTCTCGCTCGTCGGCCTCACCCATCGTCGCGACCACTTCCCGCGCGAGCTCTCGGGCGGCGAGCAGCAGCGGACCGCGATCGCGCGCGCGCTCGTGAACAAGCCGCGCATCCTCATCGCCGACGAGCCGACGGGGAACCTCGACCCGGTGACGACCTGGGAGATCATCAAGCTCCTCGTGCGCGTCCAGGAGCTCGGCACGACGCTCCTCGTCGCGACGCACAACGCGGAGATCGTGAACGCGCTCCGCCAGCGCGTCCTCCATCTCGATCACGGCGCCATCGTCCGCGACGAGAAGGAAGGGCTGTACGCGGCATGAGTCGCATCGGGTACGTCCTGTCCGCGGCCTGGCAGGGGTTCTGGCGCAACCCGGTGATGAGCGTCGCCTCGACGCTGACCGTCGCGGTGATGCTCCTGCTCGGCGCCTTCTTCGTGATGACCGACCGCGGCCTGCAGGCGGCGGTCGGGATCCTCGAGTCGAAGGTCGAGCTCGTGGTGTACCTCGAGGACGACGCGAAGCCGAGCGACGTGCTCGAGCTGCGCCGTCGCATCGAGAGCGACCCCGCCGTCGACACCGTCGTCTACGTCTCCAAGGAGGAGGCTCTCCGGCGCCTCCAGGAGATCGCCGCGCGCCGTCCCGAGCTCGCGATCGAGACGGTGAGCACGAACCCGCTCCCGAACTCGCTCGAGGTGAAGCTCCGGAGCGCGCAGGACACGCGCCGCCTCTCCGGGCTCATCCGCGAGGAGGTCGGCCGCGGCGTCGTGTACGACCTCGTCGACAACCCGACCGTGGTCGACAAGCTCCTCACGATCACGAGCGTCCTCTCCATCGGCGGGCTCGTCGTCCTCGGGATGATGCTGTTCGTCGCGCTCTTCATCATCGTGAACACGATCCGCATCGCCGTGCACGCGCGCCGCGACGAGATCGAGATCATGAAGCTCGTCGGCGCGACCGACTGGTTCGTGCGCTGGCCCTTCATCGTGGAGGGGATGCTCGTCGGCGCCTTCGGCGCCATCGTCGCGCTCGCGGCGATCGCGGCGGCCGCCGGGCCGGTGTCGAACGCGCTCATCGGCTTCCTCGACATCCTCCCGGTGTCGCTCGGTCCGAACTTCATGGCACAGCTGGCAGCGGGCGTCCTCGGCTTCGCCCTCCTGGTCGGCGCGGGCGGGGCGACCCTCTCGGTGCGGACGCACCTTGCCAAGTGAGGCCGGCAGGGACCGCCTGGTGAGACCGTTCTTGACTGCGCCTACCCCGACGCCTCAGGATGGCCGGCGTATGGGAGCTCCCCGGCACGGCCGGGGAGGTGGTGGAGCGCGGCGCCGCTGGCGCCTGCTGGTATCCGTACTGGCGTCTGCCCTCGTCGTGTTCTCCATGCAGTCGGCCGCGCTCGCGGACGACCCGCTCCAGGAGGCCCTGCGGCGCAAGCAGGAGCTCGAGCGCGCGGTCCAGGTGTCCCGCCAGAACGCCGAGCGGTACAAGCAGGCCGCGACGCAGTACGAGTCCGCGGTCGCCCAGGCGAACGCGCGCATCAGCGACCTCGCGCAGCGCCAGGCGAACGCGCAGAGCGAGGCGGACGCGCTCGCGCTCGAGATCCAGATCGCCGAGGAGCAGCTCCAGCTCGTCGCCTTCCAGCTGAACGAGACGAAGTCGCTCCTCGAGTCGCTCGGCGCGCAGGCCGCACAGCAGGCGAAGCAGCTCGCGGAGCGCGAGGCGCTGTACGCGAAGCATCTGCGGACGACGTACCGCCAGGCGCAGGTGAGCCCGCTCGAGATGCTCCTCTCCTCGGGGACGCTCTCCGAGTTCACCTCGCGCGTGCAGGCGATGATCCTCATCAACCGCCAGGACGCGCAGCTCGCCGGCGAGATCCGCTCGCTCCGGGAGCTGACGGCAGCGCGACGCGAGCTCGCCGTCTCGAAGGAGCTCGAGATCAAGGGCCTGCAGGAGCAGATCACGAAGCAGCGCGCGTCCGTCGCCGCGAAGAAGGCCGAGTACGACGAGCTCGTGCGTCAGACGCAGGCCGCGATCGCGCAGAGGGCGGCCGAGCGTCAGAACGCGGCGACGCTCGCGGGCCAGGCCCGCAACGCGCAGCAGGGGGCCGCGCGCGAGACGGCGAGCTTCCAGAAGCAGCTCCAGGAAGCGGAAGCGCAGTACGCGTACCTCGCCGCCCAGCTCGCCGCGCGCTCAGGACTCGGCGCGTTCAACGGCGTCAAGCTGAACATCTGGCCGGTGAACGGATCGATCACGTCGGGCTTCGGTGCGCGGTGGGGCGGCTTCCACAACGGACTCGACATCGCCGCGCCGATGTACACGCCGGTCATCGCGTCGGCCCCGGGTCAGGTCGTCACCGTCGGCCGCCCGTACCAGGCGTACGGTGACAACGCGGTCGTCGTGATCATCGCGCACGGCAGCAACCTCTCGACGCTGTACGGGCACCTCGACGACCGCCGCTGGCCGCCGGTGCAGGTGGGCCAGCGCGTCACCGCGGGCCAGGTCATCGGGTTCATCGGGATGACGGGGTGGACGACCGGACCGCACCTGCACTTCATGACGATCGCCAACGGACAGGCGGTCGATCCTCGCCGCTGGTTGCCCTAGGCCGCTCGGCCGGGCAAAGCCCTCCCTCGCTCTCTAGACCCTGCTCGCTGCGCCGCTTCGCCTGCTTCGCTCGCGAGGGGCCTGCCATCACGATCGAGCGCCCGAACGGGGGAATGTGCCGCCCGCCACGTTGACCGCCTCCCGGGCGCGTGGGACGATGTCCCGCGTAGGAAAGGAGGTGATGTGGAGTGGGCAATACCAACAGGGACATCGAAGCCCTGGAGAGCTCACTTCAGGCTTCCGGATATGCATCCAACTGAGGTGACGGCGATCTAGGGTCACGGTGACCCGAGCGGGAGCGGCGGCCGAGAGGCCGCCGCTTCTGTTTTCCCTGCGCGACACTGTCGCGGTGAAGACGCATCCGCGCGTGCCGGCGAAGGACGAGCCGGAGGAGATCCGCCCGCTCGCGGACAACCGCAAGGCGACCTTCGACTACCACATCGACCGCCGGATCGAGGCCGGCATCGCGCTCCTCGGCACGGAGATCAAGTCCGTGCGCGCGGGCCAGGCGAACCTCCGCGACGGCTACGCGCGCATCGACAAGGGCCAGGTCTGGCTCCGCAACGTGCACATCGCGCCGTGGGCGAACGCCTCGACCGCGCAGCACGAGCCGACGCGGCCGCGCAAGCTCCTGCTGCACCGCGACGAGATCGCCGTCCTCGCGGGGGAGGTCTCGCAGAAGGGCTACACGATCGTCCCGCTCCGGCTCTACGTGAAGAACGGCGTCGCGAAGGTGGAGCTCGGCCTCGCGCGCGGGAAGAAGCGCTACGACAAGCGGCAGGCGATCAAGCAGCGCGAGCACGCGCGCGAGATGGACGCCGCGATCCGCAGGCGCGTCGGGCGCGGCTAGGCGGGCCGGGCCTCCTGGCGCTCGGCCTCGAAGCGGCCGTGGAGCGCGAGTGGCGCGCGCTTCTGCCGGTAGCGCAGGTTCAGCAGCTCCACGAGGAGCGAGAACGCCATCGCGGCGTAGATGTACCCCTTGCCGACGTGCTGTCCGGTCCCTTCGGCCACGAGCATCACGCCGATGAGCAGTAGGAACGACAGGGCGAGGATCTTCACGCTCGGATGGGCTTCGACGAAGCGGCTGATCGCGTCGGCTGACACGAGCATCACGCCGACGGCGATGACCATCGCGGTGACCATCACCCAGATCTCGTTCGCCATGCCAACGGCGGTGATCACCGAGTCGAGCGAGAACACGATGTCCATGACGAGGATCTGGCCGATGACGAGGGCGAAGGCGCCCCGCGACGGCGTCGGCTCCTTCTCGTGCACGACCTCGAGCTTGTCGTAGATCTCCCAGGTCGCCTTCCCGATGAGCACGAGACCGCCGCCAAGCAGGATGAGATCTCGGCCGGAGAACGGCCGGATGAGCGTGAACAGCGGCTGCGTGAGGCTCATCACCCAGGAGATCGCGAGGAGCAGGCCGATCCGCATCGCGAGCGCGAGGGCGAGCCCGACGCGCCGCGCGGTCTTCGCCTGATCCGCCGGGAGGCGACCGGTGAGGATGGAGATGAACACGACGTTGTCCACGCCCAGGACGATCTCCATCGCCGTGAGCGTGAGGAGCGCGACAACGACGTCCCCGCCGAGCTCGGGCATCAGCCGGCGCCGGACTCCACGTTCGGCTGGCGCAGATCCGCGTCGTAGAACGCGGTACCGCCGCAGTCCTCACACGCCGCCGGCGCCTCGGGGCCGTGAGAGATCGTGCCGCAGGTCTCGCAGCGGAAGTGCCGCTGGCCGCCGGGCGCGGGCCGGACGACCGGACTCCGGAAGAGCATCTCGCGGATCGCGCCGAGCTCGTTCGCGACCTTCAGCGGCTCCATGCCGGCGCCCGTCTGGTCCGCCTCTATGAGCTTGCGCATGAGCGTGTCGAGCCGTCCGACCGCATCTTTCACGACAGAACCCCCATCTCACGGATCCGCGCGGGTGGCGTTCCACTAGTGTGCCGAACATGGTCTATCTCGCGTTCGCGCTCTGCTGCCTCATCTGGGGAAGCACGTTCCTGGCCATCCGGATCGGCAACGAGGCCGTCGCGCCCGTTTGGGCGGCCACCCTCCGTCTGGCGCTCGCGACACCGGCCCTCGCGCTCCTCGCCTGGGCGACACGCGCCCACTGGCCGCGCGGCGCCGCGCTCCGCGGCGCCCTCCTCTTCGGCTTCTTCAACTACGGCGTGAACCTCGCGCTCCTGTACTGGGGAGAGCAGACCGTGCCGAGCGGCATCGCCGCCGTCTTCTACGCGACCGTGCCGCTGTCGACGGCGCTGCTCGCCCCGCTCTTCGGTATCGAGCGGCTCTCCCCACGCAAGCTCGCGGCGGCGACCGTCGCGTTCGTCGGCGTCGGCGTCATCTTCGCGGGCGAGCTCAGCCTGGACGTGCCGTTCGCCGGCCTCCTCGCCATCCTGGGCGCAGCGAGCTCCGCCGCGCTCTCGAGCGTGATGCTGAAGCGCGCGCCGCGGCAGGACACGCTCCCCGCGAACGCGATCGCGGCGGCGGTCGGCCTCCCGGTGTGCCTCATCGCGAGCGTCGCGATCGGCGAGTCGCGCGCGCTCCCCGTCACGGCCGCCGGCTGGGTACCCATCCTGTACCTCGTCGTCGCCGGATCGCTCGGCGCGTACCTCCTCTTCACCTGGCTCATCAAGAGCTGGTCCGTGACGAACGCGAGCTACATCGGCGTCGTCGTGCCCGTCGTCGCGGTCATCCTCGGGGCGATCGTGAAGCAGGAGCGGCCGGCCGCGCTCACCTTCGTCGGCGCCGCGATCGTCATCGCCGCCGTCGTGTACGCGCTCCGCCCACCCTCGCCGGGCGCCCTCCGGAGCACGGCCCCCGCACGCTGAGGGAGCAGACCGCCCGTCCGAGTGATATGTCGGCTCGTTAGGATGCGGGCGAGTGATCGAGGACTACCAGGCGAAACGGCGCCGCGCGCGGATCGTCCAGCGGAGCCTGCTCGCGTTCGGGTTCTTCCTCGCGATCGCGAGCGCCGTCCTCACGTACTACTTCGCCTCGCGCGCGCCTGCGGTCGAGGGGCCGTCCACGGCGGACACACCGGTGCTCGTCGCCCGGCGCGAGATCCCGGCTCGCACGGTCGTGACCGCCGACGACGTGATGGTGGTGCGAACGACCGCAGGCGTCGTCCCGGCAGGGTCACTGCGTGACCCGGCGGAAGCGCTCGGCCGGATCGCGACCCAGCCCATCGCGCAGAACGAGATCATCCACGCGAGCCGGTTCACGGGTTCGCCGACGACCGGCTTTGCGATCTTCCCGGAGGGGCAACAGCCGTCCGGCAGTGCGCCCGACTTCCGCGCGATGTCCCTGCACGTGCCCGACTCGCATGCCGTCGGCGGGACCGTGAGTGCGGGCGACCGCGTCGACATCCTCTTCTCGATCGCGTACGTGCCGGACCAGATCGGCATCGGTGTGGGGTCAGGCCAGGATTACGCGGCGCGGATCCTTGCAGAGAACGTCGTCGTGCTGGCCAAGGATCAGGGGACGCTGTACACGTTCCGCGTCGAGGCGGCGCAGGCCGAGCGGATCGCAGCGATGAGCTCGTCCGGCGCGCAACTGCATCTGCTCCTTCGCAGAGCGGACGACACGCGGGCGCCGCGCGCCTCGGGCGCGATCTACTCGAGCGAGGCGAGCCGCGTCATCCGCTCGATCCCGACGGCCTCACCGGGCCCGACAGCATCGCCAGCACCCCGCTAGCGCCTACGGGCTAGCGAGGAGGAGACGGCGACCCGCACGTCGCCGGTGACGACGAGCGATGCCGAGCCGCGGAGCGGCTACTGCGGAGCCGGCGGCGCACAGCAGGACGGTCAGCGCGCGATCGCACCGACGACCTACTCGACGAGCGCGGGGACGCGCGAGCCCGCGGACGTCGCGGGCGCGAACGTGAGGTTCACGTCGGTCGCGGAGCCCTCGTACTGGAACGCGACGAACTGCGCGTTCCAGGTGACCGATGCCGCATCTCCGACCCGCAGCTCCGCCGTCGGAACATAGATGGTGCCCGTGATGTTCCGTGCGCCGGTGTCGCGGATCCTCGCGAAGTCGGCGGTCGTGCACTGGCGGTCCTGGTAGATGACGATCCCCGCGTAGCTGCCTGCCGTCGCGGGCCGGAGCGTCACCGAGCCCGTCGTGTTGATATCGATCTGCCCGCAGCTCGTCGTCCCCGGCGTCGCCGGGAACGTGCTGTACGTGTTGAAGATGAGGACGCCAGCGGTCGCTGACGCCATGTTGACCTGAGCGCTGCCCTCGACCGTGAAGCCGTAGTCCGTCCCACCGCTCCCCCCGCGGATGACGTAGATACCGGGCTGCATCGTGACGTTGCTCGTGCCCCGGATGCGGATGCCGCCGGTGTAGATCCCGGGCACGAGCGGGTTGTTGTTGTTGTTGCGGTCGATCGCCCCCTGCTCAATGAGCACCGCTGGAGCCGTCCCGTATGCCGCTCCCCAGAGCGCCGTCGTCGTGGGGCCCGGCAGCGTCACGAAGGGGTCGGCGACGGCGGGCTGGTTCGGCACCACGGCGGGGACGACCTGGCCCGCGTCGCCGGCGGAGATGCCGGGACTGCCCGCCGCGCGCGTGGCCTGGGTGCCGGTCGTGATGCCGCCGGACGCGATCCGGATCGACGCGCTCGCGGTCGAGTTCACGCGGATGTCGCCGCCCGTGACGTCGAGCCGTCCGGCCCCGGTCAGGTCGAGCGTCGCGGCAACGTTCCCGCCGTTCAGGATGTGGACGGCGTTGCCGGCTCCGGAGCGCGTCGCACCCGCGACCGCCCGGACCGTGACCGATCTCGGACCGGGGAAGAAGGTCGTCGAGACATCGGCGGTGATGTTCACTTCGACGAAGCCCGGGTCCTCGCGGAACGTCCCGCTCGTCGGCGGCGTGTTCACGTCGCTGGTCGTGATCGTGTAGCCATTCCGCAGCGCATCGGCGATCGCAGCCGACTCCGCGGCTGTCCGCGTCGCGGCCGTGAATCCGTTCGCGCTCCCCGCCGTCTGGATGACGACCGCGCCGGCCCACGCGGCCGAGTCGGCCGCGTTCTGGACCGCGCGCCGGCCGGCATACAGCTGGCCGGTGTCGATCGCGATGCCGACGCCCAGCAGGAGCACGCTCATCGACAGGGCGATGAGCACGATGGCCTGCGCGCCCTCCTCGCGGAGGATGCGCGTCACTGCTGGATCACCATCGTGGACCCGCTCCGCAGGGTCACCGCGATCCCCCCGCCCGTGAAGACCTGCGAGAGGATCGGCGTGTACGGGGTCGTCGCGATGACCTGGACCTCGCTGCCCTTGTTCGCGTTCCCGTCGGGCCAGCTCATGACGATGGTGACCGTCGAGTTGATCCCGATGGTGTGGCGCCGGACGATCGTTGTGGCAGCGTTGTCGGCCGCGGGCGGGGTCGTCAGCGTCGCGGGGCCGAGTGGCGACTCCGAGGTGCTGCCGTGGACGATCGCATAGCGCGTCCCTTCGCGGACCGCGTTGTTCAGCGTCTCCGACAGCATGACCGCCCGGCCGAGGTCGAAGACCCCGACCAGGATGATCACGAGCACCGGCAGGACGAGCGCGAGCTCGACGAGCGACTGGCCACGCTCGCCGCGGATCACGGGTAGCTCCGGAATTGCGCCGACCGGTCGAGCGCGATGGTGTTCGGCAGCAGGGGCCAGGCGATCGCCGTGCGGAACGTGTACCGCACGCGCACGGTGATGTAGCACGGCGTGGCGGTCGTCGGCGGGTTGAGGCATGCCGTCACGTTGTCCGCCCGGGTCGGCGTGACGGTGATCGTCGCGTCCGCAGCGTCGACGCCGGGCACGCGGGAGAGCTCCGTGCGCGCGTACGCGATGACCGCCGCGTCGTTCGTCGCCACGGGCTGGGAGACACCGGCCGCCCGCGAGGCGCCCGCCTCCGCACCGACGCGGGCGGCGTTCAGGACACCGACCTGTGCCGAAAGCGACCGCGCGAAGTCGAGTCCGCCGAGCAGGAGGAACACGAGCATCGGCAGCGCGAGCGCAAGCTCGATGAGGGACTGGCCGGCCTGGCTACGCACGAGCTTCACGTTGTAACGATAGGTGCGGCGACGCGGCACCGGCCGTGCTCAGGTCGGGGGATATCAGCGTTCCAGGAGGGCATCTGCCGACCCAGAAGGAGCGCAAGGCGCCGAATTCCGCGGGCCGGGTCCCGCCGCCTCAGGACGCGCAGGGCGGTCAGCCCGGCAAGAAGCGCGGCAGCGCCGGTGGCGCTGGCGCGCAGTCCGGCGCCACCGGGCACCGGGGGAAGAACTCGCCGAAGTAGCGTCCCGCCGGCTCGCGCCTCACATCTCGGACGCCGGCTAGCGCCGCCCTGCGCGCCCCCGTCCGGACGAGGTGCGCCGGTTCGCCTTCTTCCCGCCCTGCGCGGTCGCCTGCGTCGCGTCGGGTCCCGCCGCCTTCGCGGCGCGCTTCGTCAGCGGCTTCGCGGATCCCCGCGCGCGCGCCGCGACACGCTGCGTGTTGCCGCTGCGCGTCGCGCGCGTAGGCGTCCGGACCGGCCGCGGCGCGTTCCGGCGCGCCGCGGGCATGACGCCCGCCTCGCCGCGCTTCGCCGCGCGCGATCCGCCCGCGCGGCGCTTCGCGTTCTTCTCCGTGTCCTTGGCTGCGCGGCCCGGTTCCACACGGCGCTCGCCGGCACGGCGTTCGTCGCGCGTCGCGTCACGCTTCGCGGCAGAAGAACGGCGGGCGTTCGGTCGCGCCGGAGGCGCCTCGCGCTTCGGTCGCTCGACGTCGCGCTCGACGAGCTCCATGCCGCCGGGCGGATCCGGATCGCGGCCGGTGGCGCGCGGCACGCGCGTCTCGAGGTGCGGGTTGCGATCCTCCTGGCCCACCGGCACGTCACCCTTCGGCGCGCTGCGATCGTCGCGCGCTTTCGGGAGGTCCCGCGGCTCGCGGTCCTCGGGACGCTCGTCGCGCAGGCCCATGTGCGGCTCGGGCGTCGGGAAGTCGCCCTGGCCCTTGCTGTGCTCGCGGCGCGCGGCGAGCAGGTCGCGCGCGCGGTCGGCCTTGTTGTCACGATCGTCAGGCACTGGATCCCTCCGGGGCTGAGTGGAGGGGAGACGCAGCACGAGGCGCGCCAAGCGCGCCCCGTGCGTCTGTGGAGATGGGGGAGGGTCGAACTCCCCGTCCAAGGCCCTTGAGCGTTCCGCGTCTACGAGCGTGTCCGGCACTTTGTTCGTCTCACGGTCCCGGACGCGTACCGACGCGCTTCCGGTCCCGCCAGGCCGGTTGTCTTAGATCCGCTCACCGACCGTCGGCGGACCGCACCTCTGCTTTTTCGTCCTTCCCGGTCCGCAGAGGTGAGTCCGGGAGGACGCTCACTGACTAGGCAGCGAGTGCGTAAGAGTTTGTGCCAGTTATCTGGCTGCCGTTCGGATTAGCGAGGAAGAACGGCGTACCTCGGATCGCAGCGGAACGTTCGCCTGCCCTGTCGAAACCACGCATCCCCGCGCGTCCCTCGACGGGACACCCGAATTGTATCGGTACCCTCGATGGATGAGAAGGCCCCTCATGGTGATGCTGGCGACGCTCGGCATGACGCTCGTGGCATGTTCCGGACCGCGAGAGACGACGACGAGCTCGACCGAGCGCAGCCCCGTCCCGACGAGGGGTCCGGAGCGCTACGTCGCGATCGGCGCGTCGGACAGCGTCGGCGTCGGCGCGCGCGATCCGGCGACAGGCTCCTGGCCCGCGCGCGTCGCGGCGAAGCTCGTCCCGGGCTCGACGTACGCGAACTACGGCGTCTCGGGGTCCCTGCTCTCGCAGGCCCTCCGCGATCAGGCACCCGCGGCGCTGTCGCGCGAGCCGACGCTCGTTTCGGTGTGGCTCGCGGTCAACGACCTCAACGCGGGGATCGACCCGGCGCAGTACGGTGCGTCGCTCGACGCGCTCCTCGACCTGCTCGTGCCGCGGACACGCGCGACGGTGTTCGTCGGCAACGTGCCGGACCTCCGCGCCGTGCCCGTCTACGCGCGGCTCGATCCGCAGGTCGTCACCGCCCGTGTCAACGCGTTCAACGCGGAGATCGCGCGGAGCGCCGCGCGTCATCCCGGGCGTGTCGTCGTCGTCGATCTCCACGCGGGATCGGCGGAGCTGGTGAGCAGCGCGACCGTGTCCGCGGACGGGTTCCACCCGAGCGATCGCGGCTACGAGCTCATCGCGGAGCGCTTCCTCACCGCGATGCGCCAGGCCGGCGTGCGTGTGACGGCCTGAGCGGACCACGACGCGCCGGGGGGAAGCCCTAGGCAGCGGGCGCCGGTGTCGGCGTCACCGCCGGATCGGGCAGGCGCACGACGCGCGCCATGAGGACGAGGCCCGCCGACATGAAGCCGAGGCCGAGGAGCATGACCGCGGGGAGCGGGAAGATCCCGATGAGCGCGGAGAAGAGGAACGGCGCGATCGTCCCGCGCACGCCGAGGAGGAACGAGTTCGCCGTCGCGTACTCGACCACGCGCCCCGGGGGGGCGAGCTGCATCACGTTCAGGTGGTACGTGAGCTCGCCGCCCGCGATCGCGACACCCGCGATGACCGCGACCGGCAGCAGCACCCAGACGTCTGGCGCGAGCAGGTACCCGATCGGGATGAAGAGCGTGAGCGCGCTGTTCCGCGCGGCCCACACGACCGATGACCGCCCGCGGTCGAGCACGCGGCCCCAGACCCAGAAGGCCACGATCGCGGTCGCGGACTGCACCGCCGCGTAGGCGCCGATGAACTCGTTCGGGGCGTTGAAGCGGTCGACGAGGAGGAGCGGGATGAGCGCGGCGTTGCCGAGGTTGCCGATGCCAAAGACGACGAAGGAGATGAGCAGCTGGCGGTACCGCACGTCCCGCCAGATGTCTGGCGCGATCTCCCAGAACGGACGGCGTACCTCGGGCGTCTCCTGCGCATCGGTGCGCATGAACAGGACGGCGATGGCGCCGGGCATGGAGATGACCGCGGCGGCCGCGAAGACCCACCCGGCAGGGAACACGTCGATGAACGCGCCTGCGAGCGCCGCGGAGGCGATGCTCGCGATGGAGAACCCGATGCGGACCTTTCCCATCGCCTGCCCGCGCTCGCGCGGCGGGTAGATCGCCCCCATGAGCGACGTGTAGGCCGCGACGTTCGCGATCGTGATGATCCAGAAGGTGACGGTCGTGAGCGCGAAGAGGAGCGGCGTCGTCGCGGCGATGACGCCGGCGATGAAGACGGTGCGCGCTGCGATGACGGTCCAGGCGACGACGCGGACGCGGTCGCGGCCGGTGAAGAGGTAGGCGCCGAGCGGAGAGAGGAGGTGGCCGATGAACGGGCCGGCAACGACGAGCGCGACATCGATGGCCGATCCGCCGGCGCGCCGGACGACGACCGGCATGAACGCGATGAGGACCGCGAGGTAGATCCCCGCGCAGACGCCCGCGAAGGCGTCGATGCGGAAATTCCGCCGGACGCGCTCAGGCGCCCAGTTGCCGTCCAGCTACCGGTCCCGCCCTCCGGGACCGGGCGGCCCTCCCGGGCGCGGCCGGAACCCGCCGGGCCGGGGGCCGAAGCCCCGTCGCGGCCCGTAGGGCGCCGCACCCGCGGGTGCGCCACCGGGACGCGGGCGGAAGCCACCGGGTGCGGGCCGCCGGAACGGCGGCGCCGCCGGCGCCGGACCGCGCGCGCCGGGCGCCGTCGAGCTGATGACGACGCGCCGGTTCGGCTCGATGCCGACGGACTCGGTGCGGATCCCCTGCTGGTCCTGCACGGCGAGATGCACGATGCGGCGCTCGTACGCGAGCATCGGCTCGAGCGTCACCGCCTGCCCCGACATGCGCACACGCGATGCGACGCGGACCGCGACCTCGCGGAGCTGCTCCTCGCGGCGGCGCCGGTAGCCCTCGACGTCGACCGGCACGTGGACCGTGCGGCCGACCTTGCGCGACGTGATGGCGGAGACGATCTGCTGCAGCGCGACGAGGTTCTCCCCCCCGCGGCCGATGAGCACGCCAAGGTCCGGGCCGAGCACCTCGAGGCCCTCGTGGTCCTTCTCTTCCGAGAGCTCGACGTCCGCCTGGACGCCCATCTTCTCGAGGAGCTCCTGGAGGATCGTCACGCCGACCGCGAGCTCCTCGGTGTAGGCGGGGGCCTCGTCGTCGCCGCCCTCGTCGCGGCGCGCGTCCGGGCGCCGCGGGACCTCGGCCTCGTCGACGACCGGCTCGGCCTCCCGCACCGCCTCGTCGAACGAGAGCATCACGCGCGCGTCCTCGCCGCCGAGCCCGAGCATGTTCGCGGGCTTGCCGCGCTCGAGGATCTCGATGTCGACGTCCGCCCGCCTGCGGCCGAGCTGGTGCAGGCCGCGCTCGATCGCCTCTTCGACGGTCCTTCCCGTGAACTCCTCACCACGCAGCGGCATTCGCTATCTCCTCCGCTTCTTGCGGTCGCGTGTTCTCTGCTTATCGCGGGGACCGGTCTGGCGCGCCCCGGCGCCGGGCGCGCCCGGGGCGCCGTCGCCGTTGCCGGCCGCGCCGCCGTTGGACGCCTTCGCGCCGCTCGCGCGCATGTCCGCGTTCGCCTCGACGACGGCGGCCTGCTGCAGCGTCGCGAGCGTCTTGTCCGCGGGCGTCGGGATCGCGCGGAGGAACGGCAGCCACTTCGCGAGCTGCCCCCAGCCGGTGACGACGTACTGCTGGGCGATCTGGAAGACGGTCGTCGCGACCCAGTAGAGCGACAGTCCCGATGGCAGGCCCCAAGCGATGACGACCGTGATGAGCGGGAAGTAGTACGCCATCGACTGCATCATCTTCGCCTGCGGGTCCGTGCTCGGCTTCTGCCCGTACGGCATCGCCATCACGGACGAGATGAGCTGCGTCGCGCCGGCGAGGATCGGCAGGATGAACCACGGGTCGGGCTGGCCGAGCCCGTTCGTGATCCACGGCAGCCAGTGGGCCGCAAGGTCCAGCTTCTCGCCGGCCTCGACCGGATTCGGTACGAACGGCCAGAGGATGCCGCGCAGCGACTCGCCGGTGAGCTCCGGCGCCTGCAGGAACGCGGCGTACATCGCGAAGAGGATCGGCATCTGCACGAGCAGCGGCAGGCAGCCCGACGCCGGGTTGTAGCCGCGCTCGCGGTAGAGCTTCATCTGCTCCTCGGTGACCTTCTGCCGGTCCTTG
Source organism: Candidatus Limnocylindria bacterium (assembly GCA_036276035.1). Lineage (GTDB taxonomy): Bacteria > Chloroflexota > Limnocylindria > P2-11E > P2-11E > JACDAF01. The sequence continues at coordinate 21,561 of DASUCM010000035.1, forward strand.
CCGTACTTCGCGCGGATCTCGTTCATCGCGGGACCGATCTCCTGCATGACGCGCTGCGAGCGGATCTGCGCGACGAACAGGGGGTAGAGCAGCAGGCGGATGCCGACGGTCACCGCGACGATCGCGAAGCCGAAGTCGCGGAAGAGCCCGTACGCGAGCACGAGCAGGGAGATGAGCGGGTGGACGAGGAGGAAGTTCCAGATCTCGGTCATCGGCTCACCGCACCGGGTCGTAGCCGCCGCGGCTGAACGGGTTGCAGGACAGCAGGCGCCGGAGGGCGAGGGCAGTGCCCTTGAGGACCCCGTAGCGCTCGACCGCCTCCACGGCGTACTCCGAGCAGGTCGGGGTGTACCGGCAGGCCGGGGGCAGGAGCGGGCTGACGTGCCGCTTGTAGCCGCGCAGGGCCGCGAGGACGAGGCTTTTCACGGGCGGAGCGCGCCGTCCAGGGCGCGGGCGACGGCGGCGCGGAGATCCGCCGCCGGCGCGTCGTGGGCCGCCCGGCGGGCCGCGAGCACGAGGTCCACCGAGGGGGCCGCCGAACGGGACCGCAGCTCCAGCCGGACGGCCTCGCGCAGGCGCCGGCGCGCGCGGTTGCGCCGCACGGCGGTGCCGAGCTCGCGCGTCGCGGAGACGGCGAGGCGCACGGCGCCGGCATCGTTCGGCGCGGCCCGGAGCGTGAAGTGCGGGTCGGTGCGCGCCCGGCCGCTCGCCCGGACGGCGGCGATGTCCTTCGTGCGCCGCAACCGAGCGGCGTCGACCACCGTCGTGTTAGGCGACGGTGAGACGCTTGCGCCCGCGTGCGCGACGAGTGGCGAGGACCTTGCGTCCTCCCGTCGTCTTCATGCGTTCGCGGAAACCATGGACGCGCGCGCGCCTGCGCGTCTTCGGCTGATACGTGCGCTTCACGATCGAGTCCCTTCTTCGCCCTAGAAGGACGGATGCATCAAGTGGGTTGGCAGCGTCTGCCTGTGTGAGAAAGTCTAGCAGCCGCGCGCGGACGTCGATGCGGACACGACGTGTGATGTCTTCGCACTTTCCGCACGAACTCTCGCGGGGTTATAGTTCGCGGGCTTCCACGGCGTGTCTTCCAAGGGGCGGCTGCGCGTGGCGATCGTTCTGTCGGTGTGGTCATCGTCAGCGGGAATGGGGAGCGTCATTGGCGTCGGAACGGGGAGTCAGCGCGCGCTCGGCGGATGAGACTGGTGTGAAGCCGGACCTCCGGCAGCTGTGGCAGACCGCGCTCGGCGAGCTGCAGGTCGGCCTGTCGCGCGCGAACTACGACACGTGGTTCAAGGACACCGCGATCATCGCCGAGGAGGACGATGTCTTCCTTGTCGGCGTGCCGAACGCCTTCGCGCGGGAGTGGCTCGAGAGCAAGTACCGGCCGCAGGTCCGGGCCGCGCTCCAGCACCTGGTCGGGCGCACCGTCGACGTCCGCTTCGTGACCTCGAACGCGGGCCTGTCCCACGGGCGGGCACCGGCCCCCACGGGCCGCACGCCGGGCACGTCCCCGAGCCTGCGCGAGGCCCACGGTCCGCCCCAGCCGGCCCCCGCGCTCATCCCGCGCTACACCTTCGCGACCTTCGTCGTCGGATCGAACAACCGGCTGGCGCACGCGGCGGCGCTCTCGGTCGCCGAGCGCCCCGGGCACTCGTACAACCCGCTCTTCGTCTACGGAGGCTCCGGCCTCGGGAAGACGCACCTCATGCACGCGATCGGTCACGCCGTCCTCGCGCGACACCCGAAGAAACGGGTCGTGTACGCGACGAGCGAGAAGTTCACGAACGAGTTCATCAACGCCATCCGCACGCAGAAGAGCGAGGAGTTCCGCGAGCGGTACCGGCGCATCGACGTCCTCCTCATCGACGACATCCAGTTCATCGCCGGCAAAGAGGGCACGCAGGAGGAGTTCTTCCACACGTTCAACGCGATCCACGAGGAGGGAAAGCAGATCGTCCTCTCGAGCGACCGGCCGCCGAAGGCCATCCCGCAGCTCGAGGACCGCCTGCGCTCACGCTTCGAATGGGGCCTCCCGGCCGACATCTCCGCGCCGGATCTCGAGACCCGTATCGCGATCCTGCGCGCGAAGGCCGAGGCGCAGAGCGTCGCGATCCCGGCGCCGGTCATCGACTTCCTCGCCCAGCGGATCGTCTCCAACATCCGCGAGCTTGAGGGCGCGCTCACGAAGCTCGTCGCCTTCGCGACCCTGAACGCCGTCCCGATCACGCCGGACCTTGCCCAGGACATGCTGCAGAACCTGCTCTACAACCCGCGCCGGCAGTCGCTCTCGCCGGAGCGGATCGTCGAAGCGGTCGCGAAGTACTACAGCGTCCCGGTGGAGCAGCTGCGGGGCAAGGCGCGGGACCGCCAGATCGTGACGCCGCGGCAGATCGCGATGTACCTCATGCGGGAGGAGACCGAGGCGCCGCTCATGCGGATCGGCGAGGCGCTCGGTGGCCGGGACCACTCCACCGTCCTCCATGGCTGCGAGAAGATCGAGCGCGAGCTCGCCGAGAACGATGACTTCCGCCGGGACATCAGCGCCCTCCGGGAGCTCCTCTACGCCGACTAGCGCCGTGTAACAGCAGCGGACGCTCCATCCGCACGCGTGTGGATAAGGGCCTCTGCGGTGTGGATAAGGTGCCCGATTTGTGGACAGTGCGCGTCATCGTCTGTCAGCGACCGGACCAAATGTCGGTCATCGGTACATCCCGCTGGAACCCATCCTCTGGTGTCCGCAGCCTGTCCCACCCCTGTCCACAGGGACCGTGAGCACGGGCTGAGCACGGAAGGGGCATAGTCCACAGCGCTACTACGGCTACGACGGATAAGAGATATCTCGAGTACCCACGAAGTGGGGAGGGTCGCGTGAAGGTCATCTGCCTCCAGGAGAACCTCACAAGGGGGCTCCAGATCGTCGGACGCGCGGTGTCCACGCGGGGAACGCTCCCGATCCTGAGCAACGTCCTCCTCAGGACGGACGCTGGACGGTTGAAGCTCACCGCGACGAACCTCGAGATCGGCGTGAACTGCTGGGTCCCGGCGAAGGTCGAGGATGAGGGCGCGATCACCGTGCCGGCGAAGCTCTTCACCGACTTCGTGAACAACCTTCCCGCCGGGAACATCGAGCTCTCGCTGAACGTGCGCACGAAGACCCTGCATCTGAAGAGCGGGCCGCACGAGGCGAACATGAAGGGGCTCGACGCGGAGGAGTTCCCGATCATCCCCGCGATCCCCGAGCGGCCGACGACGCGCATCGCGCAGGGAACGCTCCGGCGGATGATCCGCGAGGTCGCGTTCGTCGCCGCGACGGATGACAGCAGGCCGGTCCTCACCGGCGTGCTCACGACGATCGCGGGCGACATGGTCACCCTCGCCGCGGCCGACCCGTACCGCCTCTCAGTGCGCCATGGCCGTGTCCTCGACCGGGTCGAGACGCCGATCGAGGTCATCGTTCCGGCCCGCAGCTACATGGAGCTCGAGCGCGTGCTCGGGGACGTCGACGATCCGCTCGATCTCTTCATCACGCCGAACAAGAGCCAGGTCATCTTCCACACGAGCGAGGCGGACATCGTGTCGCGGATCATCGAAGGCCAGTTCCCCAACTACAAGCAGGTCATCCCTTCGGCCGCGCCCCAGACGCGGGTCGTCGTGCAGCGCGAGGAGCTCCTGAACGCGACGCGCCTCGCGTCATTCTTCGCGCGCGACGCCGCGAACATCGTCCGGTTCCAGGTCGATCCGTCGCACGAGGCGCCGCTCGTCATCAGCGCGACCGCCGCCGAGGTCGGCGACCAGACCGGCCGCGTCGACGCGACGGTGAGCGGCCAGCCGACCACGATCGCCTTCAACTCCCGCTTCGTCTCCGAGGCGCTCGGTTCCCTCACGGCCCCCGAGATCGCCCTCGAGCTCGGTGGCCCGCTCGCGCCCGGCGTGCTGAAGGTCGTCGGCGACGAAAGCTACCTCCACGTGGTGATGCCGCTCCGCATCCCAACGTAGGTCCGTGCGCGTCACGGAATTGGCGCTCGAGGACTTCCGCAGCTACGAGCGGGTGCGACTCGAGCTTGGGCCGGGCATCACCGCGTTCGTCGGGCCGAACGGCCGGGGGAAGACCAACCTGCTCGAGGCCGTCCATCTGCTCGCCCGCGGCGACTCGCCACGCGCCCGGGACGACCAGGAGATGGTCCGCTGGGGCGCGGTGCTCGCTCGCGCATCGGCCAGCGTCGAGCGCGCCGAGGACACCCGTCGCGTCGAAGTGCTGCTCTTCGCGCCGCCGCCGGGCGAGCGCCGCCGGCCGCGACGGTACCTCGTGAACGGTGCCGGGAAGCGGGCGGAGGACGCGCTCGGCACGATCATCGTCGTCGCGTTCTTTCCCGAGGACGTCGAGCTCCTCACCGCGGCGCCGGCAGCGCGGCGCCGCTATCTCGACGCGATGATCGGGCAGGTCGATCGCGCGCACCGCACCGACACGCGCGAGTACGCGCGAGTGGTCGAGCAGCGGAACGCGCTCCTTCGCTCGTTCGCCGCGGGACGCGACACGGACGGCGAGGCCGCGATCCCGACGCAGGAGCTCGCCTTCTGGGACACCGAGCTCTGCCGGCTCGCCGCGCGGATCTCGCTCCGCCGCGAGGAAGCGGTGCGCGAGCTCACGCCCGCGTTCGAGCGTGACGCGACGCGGTTCGCCGGCAGCGGCGGGACCACGCTCGCGTACCAGGCCCAGGCCGCGGGGGCGACCGCCGAGGAGCGGGAGTCCGCGTTCGGGGGCCTCGTGCGGGAGAAGCGCGATCGCGAGCTCTGGCAGGGGACGACGCTCGTCGGGCCGCATCGCGAGGACCTGCTCCTCAGCGGCGGCGGGCGTCCCTTCGCGTCGTTCGCTTCCCGCGGGGAGCAGCGGAGCGCGGTCCTCGCGCTGAAGCTCGCGGAGGCCGCGTGGCTGCGCGACCGCAGCGGCGACCCGCCGGTCTTCCTGCTCGACGACGTCCTGTCGGAGCTGGATCCCGGGCGGCGGGAGGCGCTCGTCGCGGCGCTGCCGCCCGACGCGCAGACCCTCCTCACCGCCGCCCTGCCCGCCGGCCTGCCGCCGGGGATCGTGCAGCGCGCCCGCGTCATCCCGATCCCGTTGGCCGCATGAGGCCGCTCGGTGGAGCGGTCCAGCGGGTGCTCCGCGCGCTCGGCCTCGAGGACGATCTCGCGCGCGCAGACGCGGTCGAGGCCTGGACCGAGGTCGCCAGCGCGATCATCGGCGCGGACGCGGTGCGGACACGCGCCATCCGCGTCGAGGGCGGCACCCTCGTCGTCGCCGTACCGACCGCGCAGTGGGCAGCCGAGCTCAGGCTCCGCGAGCAAGCGCTCGTCGCCGGGCTCCGCGCGCGCGTGCCGGCGGCCGGCGTCCGTCGCATCCGGGCCGTGCCCGGCGAGCGGGAGACCGTCGCGCGACCGAAGCAGGGAGAATGACCTCGTGAAGCAGCCCAGCTTCGCGACGAAGGTCGGCAGCACCGTCGACGTGCGTCGCGGGACGGACGTCATCCTCGTCCACGAGCCCGAGACCGGGGCGACGCTGCGGACGAAGGGGCGCTTCTACCTCCTCACCGAGGCGCCGTCCGGGAGCGACGCCGCGCGCGAGCTCGCGCGCGAGCTCGCGGATCTCGTTCGCGACGAGTACTACTACGACCTCTCGGCGGGGGTCGAGGTCTCCCTGCGCAAGGCGCTGCGCAACGCGAACCGGCGCGCCACCCATCGCATCAAGGAGATCCGCGGGGCGCCCGTGCTGCACTGCGCCTGCGCGGTCCTCGTGAACAAGGAGCTCTACGCGTCGCGCATCGGCGCGAGCCAGGTCTTCCTCGTGCGGCACGCGCGGCTCTTCACGCCAGGCGAGAGCCCCGGCGAGATGGCCGACTTCGTCCACCGGGCCACGACGCGCCACGAGCCGTCGCTCGGGGCCGAGCCGGATCTGCTGCCGGCGATCTGGCGGCAGACGGTCGAGCCCGGCGACACGCTCGTGCTCGCGTCCGGCGCGATCGTCAACGGGCTCGGCGCGGACGCGCTGAAGAACGCGGCGGTGACGCTCCACCCGCGCGCGGCCGCGGCCCACCTGCACAACCGGTTCGTGGCGGAGGGCCTCGTCGGGAGCGACTCCACGCTCATCATCGAGATCTCGACGGCCTCGGGCGCCGCGACGCGCGTCGCGCCCGTCCCAGTCCAGGTCTCGACGCCCGCGGAGGTCGCCGCGGCGGAGACGATCCGCTCGCGGCTCGACTGGCTCTGGCGGCGCCGGCCGAAGATCGGGACCGCCGCGAAGGCGGTCGCCGCGCCCGCGGCGACCGCGGTCACGAAGAGCGTCGCTATCGGGCTCGAGCTCATGCCGAAGAAGGGGGCGCCGCTCCCGCGCGGACCGGACACCGCGCGCCAGCGGCTCGCGCGCCAGCGCCGGTTCACCACGATCCTCGCGGCGGCGCTCCTCGCGGTGACGGTCGGGATCGCCGGCATCGTCCTGCGCGACTACGAGGCGAACCAGGTGATCGCCGACTACCGGCTCGCCGTGCAGCGGGTCGAGGAGGACATCGCGTCCGCGCGCCGGCTGCTCGCGCAGCAGCGGCCCGATCCGGACCGCGCGAAGGAGCGCCTCGCTTCGGCCCGCACCGGGATCGAGGACGCGGCGCGGTCACCGGCCGCGGAGCCCGGGCGCCTCGCGGGGTTCCGTGACGAGATCGCGATCATCCAGGACCGCATCGCGAACGTGAGCATCGACCTCGCACGGGTCGCGCCGGGCGCGAAGCCGGTGCAGCTCGCCGCGACCGTGAACGGCCTCTACGCGGCGGACCCGGGCGCGGGACGGCTGTGGCGCATCTTCGGCGAGCCCGTCGAGACGGGCGTCGTGCTGCAGAAGGGGCAGCGGAACGTCGGCGCGCCCGTCGCGGTGGCGACGCAGGACGACGTCGTCTACGCCATCGACGACCAGCGCCGCGTCTGGAAGGCGGAAGGCAACACCGTCGTCGACGTCACGCCGCCTGACACGGACAAGTGGAGGTCGGTGACCGGCCTCGCGGTCTTCGTCGGCAACATCTACGTGCTCGACGCGGAGAGCGGCCAGGTCTGGAAGCACGAGCCGGCCGCGGGCGGGCGATTCGGCAGCGCCGTGCCGTTCGTCTCGACGGCCTACCCGCCCAACAGCCTGCGCGCGCTCGCGGTGGACGGCGACGTCTGGCTCGTGACCGTGCCGGGCGAGATCCAGCGACTGCGGCGGCAGGGCCTCGCGACCGCCGCATCCCGCATCGAGTTCATCCCGCGCTGGGACGGCGAGCCCATCCGCGCCTACGGCATCCAGGCCCTCGAGTCCCAGCGCTCGATATACGTCCTCGACCAGAGCGGGAAGCGCGTCGTCCGCGTCAGCCGTGACGGCCGCGAGAACGCGCGCTTCACGGTGTCGCCCGACCTCGACGGGCCGACCGCGTTCTACGTCTCGGAGGGGCAGCAGATCGCCTACACGATCCACGGGTCCAAGCTCGCGGCGACCGACATCAGCCGGTGATCCCGCTCTCCGACTCGAACCCCACGGCGCGTGCCCCGATCGTGAACCGCGCGCTGCTGCTCGTGAACCTCGTCGTCTGGCTGTATACGTTCAGCCTGTCACGCGATCCCGCGGCCCTCGAGGCCTTCTACACGCGCTACGCCTTCGACTGGTCGCGGACGGTCGCGCAGCTCTCTTCAGGCACCGTGGGCCTCGACAGCGTCGAGACGCTGAGCACGCTCGTCACGCACATGTTCCTGCACGGCGGCTGGCTGCACGTCATCGGCAACCTGCTCTACCTCTGGATCTTCGGCGACAACGTCGAGGAGCGTTTCGGCTCGGTCCGCTACCTCGCGTTCTACCTGCTCTGCGGGATCATCGCCGCCGTCGGGCAGGGGATCATCCAGCCGGCGCCGATGGTCGGCGCGTCCGGCGCGGTCGCGGGCGTCCTCGGCGCGTACCTCTTCCTGTTCCCCGGCTCGCGCGTCCGCACGCTCATCTTCCTCGGCCTCTTCATCACGATCGTGCAGCTCCCCGCGATCGTCGTCATCGGCCTCTGGATCGTCGTGCAGGTGCTCTCCGGGCTGGCCGAGCTCCGGATGAGCGAGGTCGGGCCCGCCTCCAACGTCGCGTTCTTCGCGCACGTCGTCGGCTTCGTCGCGGGGATACTCCTTCTGGCGGTCCTCAGACCGTCACGGCGGGCCCGCGTCCGGTAGATTCCCATCGTGGATCGCCGACGTTCCTGCGGCCCGCGCCACTGATGCTCGTGCAGTGCACCGTCGAGTCGGTGCGGGTCCACACGCTCACCGGGCAGCACGTCGTCATGCTCCAGCCGAAGGAGTCCGACCGCTTCCTGCCGATCTGGATCGGCGCGGATCAGGCCGCGAGCATCGCGACGCAGCTCGCCGGCGTGCGCGCTGACCGGCCGCTCACGCACGACCTCGTGGTCGACATCCTGCGGAAGCTCGGCGTCGAGATCACGCGCGTCGTCGTGAAGGAGCTCGTCGAGACCGGGGACGGCAATGGCGTCTTCCACGGAAGCATCTTCATCCAGTCCGGCGAGCGCGAGCTCGAGGTCGACTCGCGCGCCTCGGACGCGATCGCGCTCGCGCTCCGCTGCGACGCCCGCATCCTCGTCGCGGAGTCCGTGCTCGACCGATCGGCCATCCGTCCGGACGGCGAGGCCGACGGTGACGACGACGACCTCTCCATCTTCAAGCAGTTCATCAACACGCTGCCGGACGATCCCTCCGGCTAGGACCCCGCACGCCTCGTCCAGAGGCGCAGGCGGAGCAGCGCGATGTCGCGCAGTGTGCGCAGCACGACCTTTGGCGCGGCACCGGCCGCGAGGCCCGCGACGCGGGGGTAGTGCGGCACCGCGACCTGCCGGATCCGCAGTCCCGCGCTACGCAGGCGCAGCAGGAGCTCCGCGCTGAAGAACGCCCCGTTCGAGCGCACGTCCGCGAGCGGCGCGCGCTGGAAGACCTCGGTCCGGAACAGCTTGTACGCGCAGTCGACGTCGCGGAA
>DASUCM010000036.1:0-2604 GCA_036276035.1 Candidatus Limnocylindria bacterium
CTCGCGCAGCTCGCCCGAGGGAATGGCGACGCGTTCGCTCGCGAGTGATGCGCGCAGAGCGTCGCGAAGGTGCTCCGGTCGCGGACGCCCGTCGGAGACCTCGCGCAGCCGCGCGACGATCGCGCGCTCGAGCCGCGCGCGGACCGTGGAGGCGGTCACGAGCCGTCGATGAGCAGGAGCTCGGCGAACCGGTCGTACGCCGTCCCGAGCGCGCCGCCCACGGCCCGGCGCCCGCTCATGGCACCGGCGACCGATGACTCGTCGCGCGGCAGCGAACGGAACACCGCACGCTCGTCGAGTCGAGCGGCATTCGACTGCGAGGCCACGAGCCAGACGTCGTCAGCGGGCGCGAGCGAGGCGAGCGTCGCGCGGGAGCAGGGGTCGTCGTACGCCAGGAGCAGGTGGCGATCCGCCTGCGCCGCAAGATCCCGCGCGGCGGCACTCGTGAGAGGTGGCGCATCGACGATGACCAGATCGGACAGCGCGGTGGCGGCGCGCACGGTCGCCGCAAGGAGCGCGCGGCTCGGCGCAGCAGGGGCGCCACCGATGAGCCGGAGGTCGGTCGCCGCCTCCGTGGCGACGACCGCAAGGTGGTCGGCGGTCAGCTCGTCCACCAGCCCCTCGAGCTCGGGCCACGGTCCGGCGCTGCAGCCCAGCCACCACGCCGCTGCACCGCTCCCGGTGCCATCGACCAGACAGACCCGCCGCGTCCCCGCGATGCGCCGGCTCAGGTTCGTCGCGAGGAGCGTCGTCCCGACGCCGCCGCGCACACCGGTGACGAGCACGGTGCGGGTGGGCGCACGCGCAACGAGCGGCAGCGCGGACATGAGCGCCGGACCGAGCACGGCCGGCTCATGCGACGCGACGATGCGCGATGGATCGATGCCCAGTGCGGATGCCAGGTGGCGCTCCGGCTCGCCTGCGACGACGACGCGCGGCACGGCGCGATCGAGCGCCGCCGCTCGGGCCACGGCGCCCGGGTCGCGCAGATCGACGAGCGCCACCACCGCACCGTCTTCTCGCGGCTCCAGCCCGAGGGCGATGACGCTCCCGCGCAGCGGCTCGCCACCGAGGACTGCGACGCGGGCCGATCTCATCGCGTCGAACGCAGCAGTGGGACGAGCAGGAAGCCAGCGCCGCGGGCGGAGCCGATGGCGATGGCATCCGCCTCATCGACCTCGAGGACCAGCCCGCTCTCATCGCTCGAGACGACGCTCACGCCGTAGGCGACCGGAGCGGCGTAGGCTCGCTCACCGGGACGGACGAGGAGGATGTCGAGCTGGTCGCCCGCGCGCAACCGGGGCACCGGCGCCGCGAGCCAGGCGGCCGGCAGCGTCATCGCCCAGGAAGACGGGCGAAGCGTGTCGGCGAGGCTCGCGGTGGCATCGACCTCCTCGGGCACGACGGCCACGGACGCGATGGAAGAGATGGTGAGCAGGGCCGAGCCGACGCCCAGCAGCGCACGCCGAAGCGGCACCCGCCGCCCCGACAGCGTCACCGCGGGGAGCATTCGCTCGCCGCGAAGCCCGCTCGATACGTGGCGCCGGAGAGCATCAGGCTCACCGTCACGGCGCCGTCGGCGCAGCGCACGCCGACGCTCGGGACGACCGTGCCGCCATTGCGCAAGCTGAGCTCGCTCGCCGCGGTCCGCGCGCGCTCGAGCGCGCGGCCATCACGCACGGCGCCGGCAACGTCGGGCGTGGCTGGCGGCTCCGACAGGAGGGCACGCCGCAGCTCCTCGACGTACGCGTCGGCGATGACCGCCGTCGCTGCCTCGACCGCCGCCTCACCGGCGCGGCGATGCCCGGCGACCGACGCGATGCGATCTTGGGCCGCGCGCAGACCCACGATCGCCACCGCCGCGACCGCCAGAAAGAGGACGGCGACGACGAGCGCCTGTCCGCGCTCGTCGCTCATGGCGTCCACTCGATGCGCCGTACGGCGCGCGCGCTCACGACGATGTGTGACAGGCCGACGAAACCCGCCGGCAGCGGCAGCTCGTACGTGGCGCGGACGGTGAGGAGCGAGCCGCGCGGATCGGCGCTGCGCGGGGGCTCGTCCGCACGGGGAACGATCGTGGTCACCACGCGCTCGGCGGCGAGCGGCGCGACCGCTGCCGCGACCGTTTCGCGGACCGCGACGTCGTCGTTCGTGAGCGCCCCGGCGCGTGCGCCCTCCGCGGTCGCGTGCTGCAGCGCGAGCCGTGCGACGCCGACCTCGGCGACGATGACGATGGCGAAGGCGGCGACGAGCAGCACCGGCAGGACGAGCGCGAACTCCACGATGGCCTGACCTCGCTCGCTGCTCACCGGCCGAGCCGACGACGGAGGGCGATCCCGCGCGTGACGATGGGATCCACGAAAGGCGCGGCCGGCCGGCGACAGAGACCCCAGATGCACAGCGCCGCCGCGAGGACGCAGAGCCCGACGAGCACGGCCCCGCCGACGAGTTGAGACTTTTGCGCAGCCGCGCGCACCGTCGCTGGCGAGCGGTCCTCCTCAGGGACGCGTCGAGTCGCGATGGTCCGGACGGTGAGATCGATGGCGCGCGGGTCGGTCAGGATGCCGCCGTGTCCCTCGAGCGCGCCGTCGAGGACGCGTGTCG
>DASUCM010000037.1:0-26149 GCA_036276035.1 Candidatus Limnocylindria bacterium
ACCGCTACCTCCCGCATACCTCCGACGACGACGACAGCCGCTACCGCTCGAAGGACGAGCTCGCGTACTGGCGCGGCAAGGACCCGCTCGACATCGGCAAGGCGTACCTCGCGCAGCAGGGCGTCGACGAGGCGTGGTTCGTGGCCACGCGCGAGGACGTCGGCGCGGAGATCGAGCGCGCGATCGAGCAGGCCGAGGCCGAGCCGGACCCGCGTCCGGAGGACGCGATGCGGCACGTCTACGCGGAGGATCCGCCGCCCGGCACACGCGCCTGAACCCCCGCGTCGTCCCGCTGCTCGTCGCGCTCCTCGTCATCGCGTGCACGCGCCCGCCGCAGCCGGTCGTCGATGTCTCGCCGTCACCGGAGCCGGGCGTGCTCGAGGTCACGGTGCTCCTCGACCTCTCGGGCAGCCGCGCGCCGCGCGGCGACGCGCAGCGCAACGCGCTCCAGCTCTGGCAGGACCTCGAGCAGTCCCGCGGCGGAGGGCGCGTGCGCGTGCGCCTCTCCGTCGTCGACGTCGGCGGCAGCGACGCGCGGCTGCTCATCGAGCTCCGGCGCGCGGCGGCCGAGACGCGCGCGGACGCGGTCATCGTCGGCGTGCCCGTCGGGCCGTCGACCTCCGGCTTCGCCGAGGCGGCCGTCGCCGCGCGGACGCCGATCCTGCTCACGCTGCCCGCGGGCGAGCCGGTGGCGACGACCGGCGGCCGCTGGATCTTCGGCCTCGCGCCGACCCCCGAGCAGATCGCGCGGCGCACGACGGTCGTCACCGAGAGCGCGCTCGACACGATCGTCATTACCGCGGACGGCCGGCCACCGGATCCCGAGATCGGCGCGGTCCTGGAGCACTGGCGCCGCGTCGCACGCACGGAGCCGCAGCAGGTGCGCATCGACCGGAGGGACGAGACGCTCCAGGCGGCCGTCCGCCTCGCCGGCGTGCCGACGGCCGCCGGGACCGGCCGGCGCGTGCACCTCGCGGGCTTGCCGCGCGAGTGGGGGCCGCTCGGGACCGAGCTGAAGCGATCGGCGCGTGGTGCGACGTACGTGCTCTCCTACCTCACCGAGCACACCGACCTCGGCGAGTTCCGCGTCGGGCTCGACGCGGTGTGGCCGGCGCCGCGCCACCTCACGCTGTCCGCGATCCCGCCGAACGCGGCGGCCGCGGCGCGGCGGCAGTTCGTCCAGTCGTTCACCGACCGCCACGGGCCGCCGACGGCGCACAGCGCGGCGGCGTTCGACGCGCTGACGCTCCTCGTGCTCGCCGCCGAGCGCGTCGGCGCGGAGGACCGCGAGCGTCTGCGCGAGCAGCTCGAGGTGACCGGGTTCACCGGCGTGACGACGACGTACGCTTTTTCGGTGACGCGGCACGCCGGCTACGCGGGCGACGACCTCGTGCTGTACCGCTGGAGCGGGAGCGCACCGGTCCCGGACACGCGCCGGTGACGGACCTCGAGGCGCTCATCTACGACTGGAACCGGGACGGGCGCAGCGCGAAGGCCGACTACCGCGCGGTCGAGCTCGACGACGAGACGCTCCGCGACGGGCTCCAGGGCCCGTCGGTGCGCAACCCGCCGCTCGAGGTGAAGAAGCGGCTCCTGCACCTCATGGACGCCCTCGGCATCGACAGCGCGGACATCGGGCTGCCCGGCGCGTCGGCGCAGGCGCGCGCGTCGATCGTCGCGCTCGCGAAGGAGACGACGAAGCTCAGGACGCTGAAGCCGAATCAGGCGATCCGCACGCACCCGCAGGACGTGCAGGGCGCGATCGAGGCGTCCGTCGAGTCCGGCGTGGCGATCGAGTCGTGCGCCTTCATCGGGTCGAGCCCGATCCGCCGCTTCGCGGAGGCGTGGTCGCTCGACACCATGCTGCGCAGCGTCGAGGACTCGGTGACGGCGCTCGTGAAAGCCGGGCTGCCGGTGATGTTCGTCACCGAGGACACGACGCGGGCCGACCCGGAGACCTTGGTGCGCCTGTACGAGACGGCGATCGGCTGCGGCGCGGGGCGGCTCTGCGTCTCGGACACCGTCGGCCACGCCAGCCCCGAGGGCGTGCGCAACGTGCTCACGTTCGTTCGCGACGAGATCATCAAAGGCCGCGCCGTGAAGCTCGACTACCACGGCCACAACGACCGCGGCCTCGGGACGATCAACGCGCTCGCCGCGACCGCCGTCGCCGACCGCGTCCACGGCTGCGCGCTCGGGATCGGCGAGCGCGTCGGCAACACCTCGATGGACCAGCTCCTGGTGAACCTCCAGCTCTTCGGGCTCATCGAGCGCGACCTCACGCCGCTCGTCGAGTACACGGCCCTCGTCGCCGAGCACTGCGGCGTGCCGATGCCGTCGAACTACCCGGCCCTCGGCGCGGACGCCTTCCGCACCGGCACCGGCGTCCACGCCGCCGCGGTCGTGAAGGCGCTGCGCAAGGGCGACCGCGCGCTCGCGGACAGCGTGTACAGCGGCGTGCCGGCATCGATGGTCGGCCGCGAGCAGCGGATCGAGGTCGGCCCGATGAGCGGGCAGTCGAACATCGTCTTCTGGCTCGAGCAGCACGGCTTCGACGCGACGCCCGAGCGCACCGCGCGGATCTTCGAGGCCGCGAAGGCGTCCGACCGGATGCTCACGGACGAGGAGCTGCGCACACTCGCCGAACGCGCACACTAGTCGCATGACCCAGCGCATCGAGCCCGCCCGGCTCCGCCCGGGCGTGGACCCGGCGTCGATCGTGACGCCGCCCGAGACCCGCGACGCCGCGCACGACGCGCGCCTCGTCCGTGGCCGCGCGCTCATCTTCTGGGACCCGAAGACGCCGGGCCGCAAGCTCGACGCGATCGACACGGACCAGATCACGCCGACGACCGACTGCGTCTCCGAGAGCCTGGACACGCTCGACGAGCGCTGGAAGGCGGGCGCGTTCCGCTACCTCATGCCGGACTTCCGCGCGCGCGTGCACGCCGGCGAGACGTTCGTCATCGCCGGCGACCGCTTCGCGATCGGCAGCTCGCGCGAGATGAGCCCGGCGGGACTGAAGGCGGTCGCGGAGGAGAAGGGCCTCGAGCTGGTGATCGTCTGCGGCCAGAACATGGGCGACATCTTCCGGCGCAACGCGTTCAACCTGGGCCTGCACGTCGTACAGAGCCCCGAGGCCGTCGCCGACGCGCGCGACGGGGACGCCTTCGCCTTCGACCCGGACAGCCGCCGCATCACGAACGAGACCCAGGGGAAGTCGTACGACCCGATCCCGCTCACGCCGAAGGAGGACGAGATCCGCCGGAGCGGCGGCATCTTCGCGCTCGGGCGCCGGGAGTTCCCCGAGTCGGTCCGCCGGCCGCCCCGGATCGAGTGGGCCGACGCGAAGACGGCGCGGCGCCTCACGACGACAGAGCAGATCGTGTGGGCGCACCGCGTCGACAAGGACGCCGAGGTCGCGCCGGGCGCGACGCTGCGCGTGTACGCGGACCTCCTGCCGGCCTCGGACGGCACCGGCCCCTTCGCCATCTACACGTTCGACCGGATCACCGGCGGCGACACGATCTCCCCGCGACAGGCCGCGATCGCGAACGACCACTTCGTCTTCACCGGCAAGGAGGCGGACGAGAAGCAGACCTCGATCGGCCGCCAGTTCGCGGAGAAGCACGGGATCCGGCGCCCGTACTACGCGACGCCCGGCGACGGGATCTTCCATTTCTACTTCCCGGAGCAGGGCCTTGTCATGCCCGGCGCGTTCATCCCGGGCGCGGACTCGCACAGCCGCGCGTACGGCGCGTACGGCGCGGTCGGGATCGGCGTGGGGTCCACGACGCTCGGCTTCGGCTGGGCGACCGGCTACGTGTACTTCACCTGCGCGAAGCAGCGGCGCGTGCGCTTCACCGGCAAGCTGCGCCCATGGGTGAGCGGCAAGGACGTCGTGCTCTCGCTCCTGCGCCGTTGGGGCCCGAAGCAGTCGCAGGGCATGAGCGTCGAGTTCGTCGACGCGGGTCTCCAGCTGCCGGTCTCCTACCGCAACACGATCGCGAACATGATGGCCGAGGGCGAGGCGATGAACGGCATCTTCGCGGCGGACGAGATCACCTACGCGTGGTACGCGGAGAAGGGCTGGACCGACCTCCCCTACCCGCGCATCCTGCCGGGCGACGACGCGCGCTACGAGCTCGACGAGGAGCTCGACCTTTCCGAGCTGACGCCGTTCGTCGCGAAGCCGTTCAGCCCGGGCAACGCGTTCCCCGCCGACGAGGTCGCGAAGGAGCGCATCACGTTCGACAAGGCGATGATCGGCTCCTGCACGAATGGCGGGTACGACGACCTGCTGGAGGCCGCGCTCGTCATCGAGGCCGCCGGCGCGCGCGGGTTCCGCCGTGCGGCGAAGGAGCTCGTCATCTTCCCCGGCTCGGGCGGCGTGAAGCGCGACATCGAGGATCCGGAGCCGCGGCTCGGCGGGCGCTCGGTCGCCGACGTGTTCCGCTCCGTCGGCGGCGAGATCCGCGAGTCGTGGTGCGGGCCGTGCTTCGGCCAGGGGCCCGACGCGCTCGACCCCGGCGAGCGCGCGATCACCTCCTTCAACCGCAACTGGCAGAACCGCATGGGCGTCGGCGGCGAGGGCTACCTCGCGAGCCCGGTCGTCGTCGCGGCGTCCGCGCTCCTCGGCTACATGGCACCGCCGTCGGACCTCGGGCTCGCCTGGGACCCCGACCGGTACAACGTGTGAGCGAGGCGAACGGCAGCGGATCGCGGCGCCGATGAGCGACGAGACCGAACGGCTCGACACGCCGCCGGACCGCACGCGTCCGATCGCGCCTCCAGCGGGACGCGGCGGCTGGGGCGACACGCTCGCGGGCTCGGGGCTCTTCCTCTCCGGCGCGATCGCGCTCATCGCGGCGGTCGCGCTCGCGCTCGTGCTCCCCCAGCTCGGCGCGGTCCGTGCCGCGCCGTCGGCATCACCCTCGCCGTCCGGGTCCGCGAGCGCATCGCCGTCACCGACCTTCCGGACCTCGGCGCCGACGAGCGCCGCACCGACGAGCGCCGCGCCGACCACCCCGGCGCCCACCGCCGCCCCGACGACGCCGCGGCCCCCCACGACGCCACCCGCACCGACCACCCCGCCGCCCGGCCAGCGCACGCCGACCCCGACGCCCACACGCTAGCGAGGACGAGCCCGCGCGCTGCGGCGCTTCTGTCGCCGGGCCTGCAACGCCCCTGTAACGAAGATGTCACGGATACCTATCGACGGCGGGCCCGCGCTGACCGACCATTCCCCCGGACCCAGCGTCGTAGAGGAGGGACCCGTGGCCACAGCCACCCGCGTACTGACCGTCTTCTCGCTCATCGTCGCGCTCGTCGCGCTCGGCGCCGGCGACGCGTCGGCGAGCCACTCGTGGAGCAGCTATCACTGGGCGCGCACCGCGAACCCCTTCACGCTCGCGCTCGGCGCGAACACGACCGGTGACTGGACCGGTCACCTCGGCACGACGTCGACGGCCTGGAGCCAGTCGAGCGTGCTCGACACGGTCGTCGTCGCGGGCGGGTCGAGCGGCAACTGCCGGCCGACCGCCGGTCGCGTCGAGGTCTGCAACAAGAAGTACGGCCAGAACGGCTGGCTCGGGCTCGCGCAGATCTGGATCTCCGGCGGGCACATCACGCAGGGCGTCGCGAAGATGAACGACACGTACTTCAACCTCGCGGCGTACAACAACTGGTCGGAGAAGCAGCACGTCATGTGTCAGGAGGTCGGTCACACCTTCGGCCTCGGCCACACGACGGAGGACGGGTCCTCGCAGAACACCTGCATGGACTACTACCGCAACCGCACGGACGACAAGATCAGCACCGCACCGAACGCGCACGACTTCGAGCAGCTCGAGGCGATCTACGCGCACCTCGACGGCAGCTCGACGGTCGGCGGGTTCACCGGCGTGATCGGTCGCGGGGGCGAGCATGGCGCGGATGGCAACGGCACCCCGGCCGGGGCGTCGAAGGCCAAGGGCCGCTGGTACATCGAGCCGCTCGGGGGCGGGCGGTACCTCGTCACGCACGTCACCTGGGCCGACTGAGCACCTCGACCTGATCGCACCGAAGGCCCCGGCGGGAACGCCGGGGCCTTTGTCTACCCGGCGGCGGTCCCGCGTGAGTCAGCGCAGGCGCGCGTCGAGGAACGCGAGGAGGCGGCGCGCGTACTCGTCCGGTAGCGCCGCCGAGGCGCCGACGTGGCCGCAGCCCGGGGCTACCCAGAGCTGCGTCTCGGGGTGGGCGCTCGCGTCGCGCAGCCGGCGCGCGTGGTGCACGCGGATGAGGTCGTCGCCCTCGCAGTGGATGAAGAGGAACGGCCGCCCGGGGTTGTCGCGCACGACGCGCTCCGGATCGACCGCGTCGGCGTCGAGGCCGAGCAGCGTGCGCGCCGCGAGCACGATCCCGGGCGTGAAGAGGCCGGGCAGCCCGGTCGCGCCCGGTCCCGCCTCCTCGACGATCGACGGCCCGTCGGCGTAGGCCGAGTCCGCCACGACCGCGCCGACGTCCGGCCGCAGGCGGAGCGCCTGGATCGCGGCGCTCGCGCCCATGCTCTCGCCGATGAGCGCGATGCGCGCCATCGGGTGACCGCGCGAGACGAGATGGTCGATCGCGGCCGCGATGTCCTTGCGCTCGTGGTGGCCGAGCGAGAACCGGTCGCCCTCGCTCGCGCCGTGCCCGCGGAGGTCGAAGGCGAGGACCGCGTACCCCGACCGGTGGAGCGTGCGCGCGACGAACGTGAGCCCGTCGCTGTCGAGCCGGTTCGAGTCCTTCCCGTGGACGAGGACCGCGGCGCGCTCTCCAGCGCCGGGGAAGTACCACCCGCGCAGCGTGACGCCGTCGCTCGCGCGGAACGCGACGTCCTCGACGCGCTCGGCGACCTCGCGCGGCGACCGCACGACGGGCGTCCGTGACGCGTGCGTGAACTGGAACGCGGCGTAGATCGAGATCGCGGCATACGCGGCCGCGAGCGCGGCGAGCGCCGCCGCCGCGAGCCGCAGCGCGTAGGTCACGGCGTCCGCGTCGGCATCCCGGGCGCGATGAGCTCGTGGAACGCCGGCAGGCCGTCGTCCGCACCGCGTCCGGGCGGCAGCGCCGGGGGGACGCCGCGCTCGACGAGGAGCGGCGCGAAGTACGCCGCGACCGGCGGCGGCAGCTCGGCGGGATCCGGGAAGTTCGTCGGGATGTCGGCCCACAGCTCGACCGGGTTCGCGTGGTCGCCCTGCGGCACGAACGAGTCCGCGATCCACGACCAGTACCGCTCGTGTGACCCGTGACCTG
Organism: Candidatus Limnocylindria bacterium; assembly: GCA_036276035.1. GTDB lineage: Bacteria > Chloroflexota > Limnocylindria > P2-11E > P2-11E > JACDAF01. The sequence goes on from DASUCM010000037.1 coordinate 7,276, forward strand.
CGCCCGATGCCCGACTGGCGCGCGCCGCAGCGAGCGCCGCGCGGAACCCGGGGTAGCCGCGGTCGAGGTCGTCGCGGTAGAGCGGGTCGTTCCAGTTCACGAAGTGGAAGAGCTCGTGCCGCGCCGACATGACGACCTGCGCGAGCGACTCGTACGTCTCCACCCCCGCCGCGAGCCAGATCTCGTTCTCGTCGGGCCAGAACCCGCCGCCGCCGCGGTCGTCGTAGCGGCGGAACCGCGCGCGCCTCCCCTGCTCGCGCACCCTCGCAGGGAACGGCGCGAGCGCGGCCAGGGTGAGCTCGTCGCCCGGCGTGACGACGAGATACCGGCGTTCGCGCCACCAGCCGGCGCGGATCCGCTCGCGCTCGGCTGGCGCGAGCCGCTCGACCCGCTCGAGCTCGAGCCGGCCGCGCTCGTTCTCGTGCTTCGAGCGGCGCAGCTCGCGCGTGGGCTTCACGCGCCCACGCTAGCGCGGCTATCCCCCGGACATCGCGGGGAGGAGCTCGACGAGGCGCGCACCGGTGAGGTCGGCGTCCGGCGCGAGGAACCGCACGTCCTCGCCGTCGACGAAGACCGTCACGGCGGTGCCGAACGCGTCGCCCTCGAGGACGAGCGCGGCCAGCTCGGGATACGTCGCGCGCAGCGCGCTGCGGAGCTCGGGGAGCGAGGAAGCCTCGAGCGGGAGCGTGCGAGCCCCGCCGGCGGCCGCGCGGAGCGGTGACGGGACGCGGATCGTGAGGCTCATGACCGCGCCTCCGGGTACTGGGCGGCGAAGGCGTCCGCGTCGGCGTCGATCGGCTCGCGCAGCGCGGCCTCAGCCGGAAAGCCCTTGTGGCCGTTGCCCGTGAGGTACAGCACCACGCGCTCGTCCTTCCTGAAGACCCCGCGCCGGGCGAGCTCTCGCGCGGTCGCGACGACGACGCCACCCGCCGGCTCGACGAGGACGCCCTCCGTCCGCGCGAGGAGCTCGCACCCGAGGGCGATGTCGGCATCGCGCACCGAGGCTGCGGACCCGCCGGTCCGGCGCACGACGTCGACGCTCGCATCGCCGTCCGCGGGCGCCCCGATCGCGAGCGCGCTCGCGATCGTCTCGGGCCTGCGGACCGCGCGCACGGGGCGCCACTCCTCGAGGACGGCGTCGCTCACGGGTGCGCAGCCCGCGGGCTGCGCGGCGGAGATGCGGCACGGTGCGTCGGCAACGAGACGCGTGCCGACGAGCTGGGCGGCCGCCGTCGACGTGCGCGTGAGCAGAGCACCGGAGCCGACGGGGATCACGACGTGGTCGGGCAGCCGCCACCCGAGCTGCTCCGCGATCTCGAAGAGGAGGGTCTTCGAGCCCTCCGCGTAGTACGGGCGGAGCGTGAAGTTCACAAAGCCCCAACCGAGATCGTCGGCGAGCGTGCCGCAGAGGCGGTTCACGCGGTCGTAGTTGCCACGCACGCGCACGACCGTCGCGCCGAACGACGACGCCGCCGCGACCTTGCTCGCCTCGGTCGTCTCGGGCACGAACACGTAGGCGCGAAGGCCGGCCTTCGCGGCGGCGGCCGCGACCGCGCCCGCGAGGTTGCCGGTCGAGGCGCAGGCGATCGTGTCGAGCCCGAGCTCGAGCGCGCGCGCGGTCGCGAGCGCGACCGGGCGGTCCTTGAACGACAGCGAGGGATTGCGCGTGTCGTCCTTCAGCCAGAGGTCATCGATGCCGAGCGCCTCACCGAGGCGGGGCGCCTGCGTGAGCGGCGTCCAGCCGACGGCGAGCCCGCGGGCCGGCTGCGCGCAGGGCAGGAGCGGCGCGTAGCGCCAGAGGGTGCGCGGGCCGCGCTCGATGGCCTCGCGCACGCCGCTCGAGGCGAGCGCGTGGAGGTCGTACTCGGGCTCGACCGCGCCAAGGCAGCGCTCGCAGACGAAGCGCTCGTCACGTGGCTGCAGGACGCCGCAGGTCCGACAGCGAAGGCCCGCGATCGGTCCGGTCGTCGTTGCCGTGGTGGCGATGGTCATCGTTCGTTCTCCCCTCTGAAATGGAAAAGCCTCCCGTGCCCGGGAGGCCCGACCGATGACGCGCGCGCCTGGCCTTAGCTCCCGAGCGGACTCCTCGGCCCCGCGACGGGGGCCGCGGGCATGACCATCGACGCCGGGAGGTGCGACATGCCGGCCGAGGCTATCACCGCCCCGGTCCGCCGGCAGCACTCGTGTGCATGGCGCACATCGCGCGCCGACCGTCCGCCTGGCTCATCCGGTCACGGCGCCGGACGACGCGGATGACACCAGGCGCGCGTACTTCGCGAGCGCGCCGGTCCGGTAGCGCGGCTCCGGCGCGCGCCACGCCTCGCGCCGCCTCGCGAGCTCCCGATCGTCGACGAGCAGGTCCAGGCGGCGCGCCGCGGGATCGATGCGGATCTCGTCCCCTTCGCGCACGAGCGCGATCGGTCCACCGGTCTGCGCCTCCGGCGAGATGTGCCCCACGACGAGCCCGTGCGTCGCTCCGCTGAAGCGCCCATCCGTGATGAGCGCGACCGAGTCCCCGAGCCCCGCGCCGACGAGGGCGCCGGTCACCTGGAGCATCTCGCGCATGCCGGGTCCCCCGCGCGGCCCTTCGTAGCGGATGACGAGGATGTCGCCGGCCTTCACGCTGCCGGCCTGGATCGCGGCGAAGGCGTCCTCCTCGCGGTCGAACGGTCGCGCGCGGAACGTCCGCGGCTCCATCGCGTGGCCGGCGACCTTCATGACGCAGCCCTCGGGCGCGAGGCTGCCGCGAAGGATCACCAGTCCGCCGCTCGGCGCGAGCGGACGCGCGAGCGGGCGGACGACCTCCTGAGCGGGCGTCTCCTTCGCCGCGCGCGCCTCCTCGCCGATCGTGCGCCCGGTCACCGTCGCCGCGTCGCCGTTCAGGAGGCCCGCCTCGAGCAGCCGGCGCAGCACGAGACGGATGCCGCCTGCCGCGTCGAGATCCGGTGCGGTGAAGCGGCCCCACGGCTTCATGTCGGCGAGGAGCGGCGTCCGAGCGCTGATGCGGTCGAAGTCGTCGATGTCGAGCGCGACCCCGGCCTCCTTCGCCACCGCGAGCAGGTGCAGCACGGCGTTCGTCGATCCACCGGTCGCCATGACCGCGGCGACCGCGTTCTCGAGCCCGGCGCGCGTGATGATCGTCGACGGGCGCACGCCATCGCGCAGCAGCTGGACGCCACGGCGACCGGCCTCGCGCGCGAGCTCGGCGCGCCGCGGGTCGAGCGCGGGGACCCCCGACGATCCGGCCGGGGAGATCCCGAGCGCCTCGAAGGCGGTCGCCATCGTGTTCGCCGTGAACTGCCCGCCGCACGATCCGGCGCCGGGGCAGGCGACGCGCTCGAGCGCGTCGAGCCGCTCCGTGGTCATCGCGCCGCTCGCGTGCGCGCCGACGCCCTCGAAGACGTCCTGGATCGTGACGTCGCGACCCTCGAACGAGCCCGCGAGGATCGAGCCGCCGTAGAGCATGAGCCCCGGGATGTCGAGCCGGGCGAGCGCCATCACGCACCCGGGGATGGTCTTGTCGCAGCTCGAGATCGCCACGAGGCCGTCGAGCAGGTGCCCGCGCACGACGAGCTCGATCGAGTCGGCGACGACCTCCCGGGAGACCAGCGAGGCCTTCATGCCCTCGGTGCCCATGGCGATGCCGTCGGAGATCGCGATGGTGTTGCACTCGACCGGCGTCCCGCCCGCCTCGCGGATCCCCTCCTTCACCCATTCCGCCACGCGGCGAAGGTGGATCGTGCAGGGCATGATCTCGATCCACGAGTGCGCGACGCCGATGAGGGGCCGGGCGAGATCGTCATCGCCGTAGCCGGCGCCGCGCATCATCGCGCGCGCGGGCGCCCGGTCCGGACCGTCGAGGAGGACGCGGCTGCGTGCGCGCGGGTCCACGAGACCGAAGACTAGGCGAGCGAGGGGGCTAGACGATCTCCCGCACCGGGTGGGTCGGGCCGCGGTACGCCTCGACGGCGATGGTCATGAGCGAGATGTCCGCCATGGTGTGCGGGGCGTCCGAAGCGGAGCGCACGATGGCCTCGACCCGCTGCATCTGCTCCTTGTCGAAGTGCATGCCGAGCGCGCGCAGCCGCGCGGCGAGGGCTTCCTGGTGCGGCGACATCGCGATCTCCTTTCCTCTTGTCCCCCTGGAAACAAGAAGACCTCTCATGTCCTGAGAGGTCTTTGGCTGCTGGTCCCGCGCGTGTGGCCGCTACCCTCCCAGGTGTTCTCCCGTCCTCGTAATAAGGACGATGCCGACGACCGTAAGGAGGACGCGCCCGTTCATCTGCCGGCGAGCCTAGGACGGGGGACCGGCGCTCGTCAATCGCTGACCCGTGGCAGATGTGCCGGACGCACTGCCTCGAAGCGCGCGATCGCTTCCGCATGGCGCAAGGTCAGCCCGATGTCGTCGAGCCCCTCGAGCAGCCGCATCCGGGTGAAGTCATCGAGCGCGAACGGGTGCGTCTCGCCGCCGGCCGTGACCGTCCGGGAGCTCACGTCGACGACGACCGAAAGCGCGGGATCGCGCTCGACGCGGCGCATGAGCCGGGCGACAGCCGCCTCCGGGAGCGCGGCGGTGACGAGGCCGACGCGCGCGCAATTGGTCCGGAAGATGTCGGCGAAGCTCGGTGAGATGACCGCCTGGAAGCCGTGCTCCTGGAGCGCCCAGACCGCGTGCTCTCGCGAGCTGCCGCAGCCGAAGTTCGCGCCCGTGACGAGCACGGTCGCGCCCGCGTACCGCGGGTCATTCAGCACGAAAACCGGATCGCGCCGCCACGCCTCGAAGAGACCGGCGCCGTAGCCGGTCCGCTCCACGCGCTTCAGCCAGTGCGCGGGGATGATCTGGTCCGTATCGACGTCGCGCCGGTCGAGCGGCATCGCGCGACCCTGGATGGATCGGACAGCCTTCAGGACAGATCCTCCGGCAGCGCGAAGTGTCCAGCGATCGCGGTCGCGGCCGCGACGACCGGCGAGACGAGATGCGTTCGCCCGCCCGGCCCCTGCCGTCCTTCGAAGTTGCGGTTCGAGGTGGAGGCGCAGCGCTCGCCCGGCCGGAGCACGTCCGGGTTCATGCCGAGGCACATCGAGCAGCCCGCGGCGCGCCACTCGAAGCCGGCCTCGACGAACACGCGGTCGAGGCCCTCGCGCTCCGCCTGCTCCTTCACCTGCGCCGAGCCGGGCACGACCAGCGCGCGCACGCCGTGCTTCACGCGGCGGCCGTCGATCGCGCCCGCCGCGGCGCGAAGGTCCTCGATCCGCGCGTTCGTGCACGAGCCGATGAACACCGCGTCCACCGCGATGTCGCGGATCGCCGTGCCGGCGCGAAGGCCCTGGTAGGCGAGCGCACGCTGCGCGCTCTCGCGCTTCGCTCCGTCCGCGAACGCGTCGGGGTCGGGCACCGCGCCGTCGATCTCGCTCGACTGCGCCGGGTTGGTCCCCCACGTGACGTACGGGCGGAGCTCGCCGGCCGCGATGCGGACCTCGCGGTCAAAGGCGGCTCCCGGATCCGTGAAGAGGGACCGCCAGTCGTCGAGCGCCCGCTCCCAGGCGGCGCCCTTCGGCGCGCGCGGCCGACCCTCGAGATAGCGGAAGGTGACGTCGTCCGGCGCGATCATCCCGGCTCGCGCGCCAGCCTCGATCGACATGTTGCAGACGGTCATGCGGCCTTCCATCGAGAGGCTCCGGATCGCGTCGCCGCGGTACTCGACGATCGTCCCCTGCCCGCCCGCGACGCCGATCCGCTGGATGACGCCGAGGATGACGTCCTTCGCGGTGACCCCGGCCGGCAGCGCGCCCTCCACCGTCACGGACATCGTTCCCGGCCGCGGCTGCGGCAGCGTCTGCGTCGCGAGCACGTGCTCGACCTCGCTCGTGCCGATGCCGAACGCGAGCGCACCGAACGCGCCATGCGTCGAGGTGTGGCTGTCGCCGCAGACGATGAGCATCCCCGGCTGGGTGAGGCCGAGCTGCGGGCCGATCACGTGCACGATCCCCTGGAGCGCGTGGCCCATGGGGTACAGCCGCACGCCGAACTCCGCGCAGTTCCGCGTGAGCGCCGCGAGCTGCGTGGCCGAGACCGGATCCGCGATCGGCCGGTCGACATCGATCGTCGGCGTGTTGTGGTCCGCGGTCGCGAGCGTGAGATCCGGACGACGCACGCGCCGGCCGGCGAGCCGCAGCGCGTCGAAGGCCTGGGGAGAGGTCACCTCGTGGACGAGGTGCAGGTCGACGTAGAGGAGATCCGGCTCGCCGGGCGCGCGCCGCACGACGTGTCGCTCCCAGACCTTCTGCGAGAGCGTCTGCGCCACGGCTAGACGGAGGCGGCGACCGCCTCGCGTCGCGCCTCCACGGGCTGCCGAAGGCGGAGCGCGACGCTCAGCACCGCGCGCAGCGACGCGGTGAGGATGCTCGTGTCGATGCCGACGCCCCAGCGCACCCGTCCGGCGGGATCGCGCGCCTCGACGTACGCGACCGCCGAGGCGTCGGTGCCGGACGTGAGCGCGTGCTCGGCGTAGTCAAGGACCTCGAGCTCGATACCGAGGTGGGCGCGGAGCGCGTGGACGAGCGCGGCGACGGGACCGTTCCCCTCGCCGGAGATCTCGCGGATCTCGCCGTCCACGCGAAGGCCCGCCCGGACGGCGGCGCCATCCGCCGTCGTGCGCGTCTCGTGGTCCACGAGCTCGATCGCGGGACGCTCGGGCAGGTACTCGCGCGCGAACGCCTGCCACATCTCGTCCGGCGAGATGATCGTGCCGGTGTCCTCGGTGATCTTCTGGATGCGCCCGGAGAACTCGATCTGCAGCCGCCGCGGAAGGTCGAGACCGTGCTCCGCTCGCATGATGTACGCGACGCCGCCCTTGCCGGACTGGCTGTTCACGCGGATGACCGCCTCGTACGTGCGGCCGACGTGCTTCGGGTCGATCGGGAGGTACGGGACCTCCCACGCCGCACCCTCGGGGAGCGCCTCGAGCCCCTTCTTGATGGCGTCCTGATGCGAGCCAGAGAAGGCGGTGTAGACGAAGTCGCCGGCGTACGGGTGGCGGTGATGGACGGGGAGCCGGTTCCCGTACTCGACGACACGGCGCAGCGCGTCGATGTCGCTGAGGTCGAGCTCCGGGTCGACGCCCTGGCTGAAAAGGTTCAGCGCGAGCGTGATGAGGTCGACGTTCCCGGTGCGCTCGCCGTTCCCGAAGAGCGTGCCCTCGACGCGATCGGCGCCCGCCATGACGCCCTGCTCCGCGGCCGCGACCGCGGTGCCCCGGTCGTTGTGCGGGTGCAGCGAGAGCAGGATGCGGTCGCGGTCACCGATGTGCCGGCCGAACCACTCGATGACATCGGCGTAGACGTTCGGCGTGTAGCACTCCACCGTCGCCGGCAGGTTCAGGATGAGCCGCTGCCCGGCCGTCGGCTCGATGACGCCCATCACCGCCCGGGAGATCTCGAGAGCGAACTCGGGCTCGGTCGCGGTGAAGGACTCCGGCGAGTACTCGTACCGCAGGTCCGTGCCCGCGAGCGTGCGCTCGAGAGCACGGCAGAGCCGCGCCGCGTCCGTCGCGATGCGGGTGATGCCGGCGCGGTCCTCGCGGAACACGACGCGCCGCTGCACGGCGGACGTGGAGTTGTAGAAGTGCACGATCGCGCGCGGCGCGCCGCGCAGCGACTCGTAGGTGCGCTCGATGAGCTCCGGGCGGCACTGGGTGAGCACCTGGATCCAGACGCCGTCGGGAATGAGCTCCTCCTCGATGAGCTGGCGCACGAACGCGAAGTCCGGAGCGGACGCGGAGGGGAAGCCGACCTCGATCTCGGTGAAGCCGATGCGCACGAGCGTCTCGAACATGCGGAGCTTGCGCGGCGGGTCCATCGGGTCGATGAGCGCCTGGTTCCCGTCGCGCAGGTCGACGGAGCACCAGCGCGGCGCGCGCTCGATCCGCCGGTCGGGCCAGGTGCGGTCGGGAAGCCCGCCGGGCAGCGGCTCGAAGCGCCGGTACGCGCCGAACGGCATCTTCACTGCTGCACCGCGGGAGCCGTGTCGAGGAGCTCGTCGGCCGGGAAGCCGCGGCCGCGGACGAGCGCGAGCACCGCGTCGGCGTGCGCGCGGTCGCGCGTGTCGACGATGACGTCGAGGCCGACGCGGCCGAGCGTCGCGTACGGCCCCACGCGATGGATGCCGACGTGCAGGATGTTGATGTGCTCGCCGGCAAGCAGCCCGGTGAGGTCGTGCAGCATGCCCGGGCGGTCGTCGAGCCACGTGCGGAACGCGAGGTAGCGCCCGGCCGACGCGAGGCCCTGCTGCAGCGCCTTCCCGAGCAGGTTCGGATCGACGTTGCCGCCGCTCACGACGACGCCGACGCGCCGGCCACCGACGCGGCCGTTCGCCTCGAGCACCGCGGCAAGCGCCGCCGCGCCCGCGCCCTCCGCGAGGAGCTTCTGGCGCTCGAGGAGGAGCACCATCGCGCGGGCGATCGCCTCGTCGCTGACCGTCACGATGTCGTCGACGAGCCGCCTGACGATGCCGAAGGTGCGCTCGGCGGGACGCCGCACGGCGATGCCGTCGGCGATCGTCGAGGTGGGGCGCTCGACGAGCCGCCCGAGGCCGAACGACTCCGCGAGGGCCGCGGAGCCCGCCGCCTGGACGCCGACGATCCGCGGGCGCGCGCGGTGCGCGGACGCGGCCAGCGCGATGCCGGAGATGAGCCCGCCGCCGCCGACCGGGACGACGATCGTGTCGAGGTCCGGCACGTCGTCCATGAGCTCGAGCGCGACGGTCCCCTGCCCCGCGATGACCTCGTCGTCGTCGAAGGCGTGGACGTACGTGCGGCGGCGCTCGCGCGCGATCTCGACCGCGGCCGCGTGGGCCTCGTCGTACGCGCCGTCCACGAGCACGGTCTCCGCGCCGGTGCGCTGGATCGCCGTCAGCTTCGCCAGCGGCACACCGTGCGGCAGGACGACGCATGCGGGGACGCCGACGAGCTGCGCCGCGAACGCGACGCCCTGGCCGTGGTTCCCGGCGGACGCGGTGACCACACCCGCCTGCCGCGAGGATGGATCCAGCTGCAGGAGGGCGTTCAGCGCGCCGCGCACCTTGAACGCGCCGGTCCGCTGCAGGTTCTCCAGCTTCAGGAAGACGTCGCGCCCCGCGAGGCCCGAGACCGCCGGCGAGTGCTCGGTCGGCGTGCGCCGCACATGCGGCCCGATCCGCTGCGCGGCCTCGGCCACGGCGCCGGCGTCGAGGGTCCGCCGCGCTTCCAGGAGCGTCATGCGACGCGGTCGTACGCGCGGCGCAGGCGGGCGACCCCCTCGTCGATGCGGTCGGGCGACGGCGCGCTGATGGAGAAGCGGAGCGCCGACGAATGGTCCGTGCCGGTCGCGAACGCGTCCCCCGGAACGAAGGCGACGCCCTCCTCGAGCGCGGCGTCGAAGAGCCGGCGCGCGCTGACGGCGCGGGGCAGCTCCACCCAGAAGTAGAAGCCACCCTCGGGGTCGTTCCAGCGCACGCCGGGCACGTCGCCGAACGAGCGTGCGAGCGCCACGCGCGCCCGATGCTGCTTCTCCGCGTAGAGCGCGCGGAGCGAGGCGACGTGCGCCCTGCGACGCCCGCGCCGCGCGAACTCGACGGCCATGCGCTGGCCGAGGGACGACGTCGACGAGTCGAGGGCCTGCTTCGCCGCGGCCATGCGCCGCACGATCTCACCGTCCGCGATCGCCCAGCCGACGCGGAGGCCGGGCAGGAAGACCTTCGAGAAGCTGCCGATGCTGATGACCCCCGTGTCGACCGCGAGCGCGGCGAGGGGCGGCAGGTCGGCACCGCGGTAGCGCAGCTCGGCGTAGGGATCGTCCTCGACGACGAGCGCGCCCGTCTCCGCCGCGAGCGCGAGCAGCTCCTCGCGGCGCCGGAGCGACATGGTCGACCCCGTCGGGTTCTGGAAGTTCGGCACGACGAAGATGAGGCGCGGGCGCTCGCCGCTCCGGCGCAGGGCGCGCGCGGCGTGCGCCACGACCATCCCGTCGGCGTCGACCGGGACCTCGAGCAGGCGCGCGCCGTAGTTCCGGAACGCGGAGAGCGCGTTCGTGAAGCCGGGCGACTCGACGACGACGAGGTCGCCGGGACGGACGAGGACGCGGCAGACGAGGTCGATGGCCTGGAGCGCGCCGGCCGTCACGATGACGTCGCCGGCGCCGGCGTCGATGCCACGTGCGCGTGCGGCGTCCGCGACGATCTCCCGAAGATCGGGATCGCCCTCGGTGATGCCGTACCCGAGCGCCGCCGGGCCGTCCCGCTCGATGACGTCGCGCGCGAGGTCCGCCGCGCCGACGAGCGCGAGCGCCTCCGGCGCTGGCGAGCCGACCGCGAACGAGACGATGTCACGGGTCTGCCGCGCGACGATGCCGATCGTCTCGTCGATGAACGAGCCTCGCGGGTCGCGCGGCGCGGTGAACCGCGAGCGCGGGGTCACCGCGGCGTCGAGGCTGAGGAGCGTCACGCGACCTCGCCTACTCGGCCGCGGTCGCGGGCTCGCCGACGGCGAGGTCGATGACCGGCCGCGCTGCCCTCCCGGGGACCTCGCGCTTGGGGAGCCAGGGCATCATCGCGCGGAGCTCACGTCCGACGCGCTCGATCTGGTGGTCCTGCTCCTCCGCACGCCTGCGGTACAGCTCGGGCGCGCCCTTTCGCGCTTCGGCGATCCAGCGCCGTGCCCACGTCCCGTCCTTCACCTCGGCGAGCACGTCGCGCATCGTCTCGCGGACGCGGGCGTCGATGACGCGCTGCCCCGAGGTGTAGTCGCCGAACTCGGCGGTATCGCTCACGGAGTAGCGCATGTAGCTGATGCCGCCCTCGTACATGAGGTCGACGATGAGCTTCATCTCGTTCAGGCACTCGAAGTACGCGACCTCAGGCTGGTAGCCGGCCTCGACGAGGGTCTCGAAGCCGGCCTTCACCAGCTCGGAGATGCCGCCGCAGAGGACGGCCTGCTCGCCGAAGAGATCCGTCTCGACCTCCTCCGCGAACGTGGTGAGCAGGACACCGGCACGCGCGGAGCCGAGACCGGCGGCGTAGGCGAGAGCCGTGGCGTGAGCCCTGCCGCTCGCGTCCTGATGCACCGCGAGGAGCGACGGCACCCCCTTGCCCTCCTGGTACACCTCGCGCATGCGGTGCCCGGGCGCCTTCGGCGCGACGAGCACGACGTCGATGTCGGGGCCCGGGACGATCTCCTTGAAGTGCACGGAGAAGGCATGCGCGACGACGAGGGTGCGTCCCTTCCCCATCGACGGCGAGATGCGCTCCCAGATCCCGCGGTGGGAGGGGTCCGGGGCGAGGATCGCGACGACGTCGGCGTGCTTCGCCGCATCGGTGACCTCGCGCACGTCGAAGCCGTCGGTGAGTGCCTTTCCCCAGCTGCGGCTCCCGGCCTGGAGCCCGACGATGACCTCGTAGCCGCTGTCGCGCAGGTTCTGCGCGTGGGCGTGCCCCTGGCTGCCGTAGCCGATGATCGCGATGGTCTTGCCCGCGAGCGCCTTCGGGTCGGCGTCCCTGTCGTAGTAGATCGTGGCGGCCATGGCTATCCCTCCCTGATGTCTTCGAGCGCCGCCTGGCGCACGTTCACGAGCGCGGCGAAGTTGCGGAGCGCGAGCGGCCCCTCGCCCGAGGGCACGCCCGCGACGATCGCGACATCCCAACGGTCCGCGTCCGCTGCCGTGACCGACACGCTCTCGAGTCCGAGGCGGCGGCGGCGCGCGACGGCGAGCACGCGCTCGAGCGATCCCGGCGCGCGCTCGACCGAGAGGCGGAAGCGGCTCGTCACGCTGCCGGGTCGTCCATCGCGTCGGCGTTCGCGCCTCCCGGCGGCACGATCGGCCACACGTTCGCGTGACTCTCGATCCGGACGTCGACGATGACCGGGCCGGTCTCCCGCGCGGCGGCGGCGAGCATCGGGCCAAGCTGGGTCCGGCGCTCGACGCAGTAGCCCTTCGCGCCGTACGCGTCGGCCAGCTTCACGTAGTCCGGGCTCGCGATCGGCGTCTGCGAGATCCGTCCGTCGTAGAACAGCTGCTGCCACTGCCGGACCATGCCGAGGTAGCCGTTGTTGAGGATCACCATCTTCACCGGCAGGCGCTCCTGCACGGCGGTGCCGAGCTCCTGGATCGTCATCTGCGCGCAGCCGTCGCCGACGATCGCCCACACGTCCGCGTCCGGATCGGCGACCTGCGCGCCGAGCGCCGCCGGGAGCGCGTAGCCCATCGCGCCGAGGCCGGCCGAGGTGAGGAACCGGTCGTTCGTCCGGAGGCGCAGCCACTGCGCCGCCCACATCTGATGCTGGCCGACGTCGACGCAGAAGTACGCGTCCGCGCGCGCCGCGTCGCGGATCGCCCGGATGACCGCGCGGGGTGCGAGCTCCATCCGCGCGTCGGACTCATCGAGCTTCGGACGCGAGCGTCCGGTCCAGCCCGCGACCGCGGCCCGCCAGGCCGGACGCGACCCCGCGGGGACGCGCTCGGCGATCGCGTCGAGCGCCGCACCGGCATCGCCGACGATGCCGACCGCGGTCGGCACGTTCTTCCCGATCTGGCAGGGATCGAGGTCGATGTGGATGATCTTCGCCCCGGGCGCGAATGCGGCGATCTTCCCGGTCACGCGGTCGTCGAAGCGCAGGCCTACTCCGAGGATGACGTCGGCGGCGTTCACCGAGGCGTTCGTGCCGGTCGAGCCGTGCATGCCGAGCATCCCGACGGAGAGCGCATCGCCTTCGTCGATCGCGCCGAGACCGAGCAGCGTGTGGGCGACCGGCGCGTCGAGCCGCTCCGCGAGACGGCGGAGCGCGGAGTGCGCGCGGGCGAGCCGGACGCCGTGCCCCGCGATGATGAGCGGCCGCTCCGCTCCGGCGAGGAGCGCGACCGCGCGCCCGAGCTCGCGCTCGTCGAGCGCGTCGCGCACGACGAACGGCGCGGCCGCGAGCGCCTGGCCGGCAGACGCGACGCGCGCGTTCAGGATGTCCTTCGGGATGTCGATGAGCACAGGCCCCGGACGTCCCGAGCGGGCGAGGGCGAAGGCGCGCGCGACGATCGGCTCGATGTCCTCGGGGCGCTCGACGAGGAAGGCGTGCTTCGTGACCGGCGCGACCATGCCGAGCACATCGGTCTCCTGGAACGCGTCGCGCCCCATGAGCGCGGTGGAGACCTGGCCGGTGATCGCCACCATCGGGATCGAGTCCATGTAGGCGGACGCGAGGCCCGTGACGAGATTCGTCGCGCCCGGACCCGAGGTCGCCATGCAGACGCCCGGCCGGCGGCGCACGCGCGCGTAGCCGTCGGCCATGTGCGCGGCACCCTGCTCGTGACGGACGAGGATGTGACGCAGCGCCGGGTGGTCGGGCAGCGCGTCGTAGATCGGGAGGGAGGCGCCGCCCGGGTAGCCGAAGATGACGTCGACCCCCGCGCGCACGAGCGCGTGGCAGAGCGCGTCCGCGCCGCGGACCGTCGCGGGCGCCGCGTCCGCTGCCGCGGGCATCGCTGTCGCCGGTGCGGCCTTCGCCGCCGAGTGCATCACCGTCACCGCCACTTCGTGCGCTCCTCTCCACAACTGAAAAGGCCTCCCATCTGGGAGGCCTTGGTGTTCCGTATCGCGTGATCGCCGCGCCGCTACCCTCCCAGGTGGTCTCCCGCCCTCGGAATGAGGACGATGCCGACAAGGAGGACGACCGGGCGCTGCATGTCCGCGGACCGTAGCCGCCCCGCAGCGGCAGGGTCAACGGTCCCAGTACCAGGTATGTGCGCGCTGCACATGCGCACGGCGGCTACGAGGCCAGCCGCTCGAGGGCGCGGCGGCCGAGGATCGCGAGCTGGATGGCGAGCCGCGAGTCGGCGTCCTCGAGGTCTGCGCCGGTGAGCTGGGAGATGCGACGGAGCCGCTGGCGCACCGTGTTGCGGTGCAGGAACAGGCGCGCAGCCACCGTCTTCACGCTCCCGTGCGAGCGGACGTACTCCTCGAGCGTGCGGATGAGGTCATCGTCGAGCGCGCCGAGGACCTTCTCGCAGAACTCGCGGATGTCGCTCGCGGGCTGCCCGAGCACGAAGCAGTACGGGCCAAGCTGCGAGAACGCGACCGTGCGGCCCTCGCCGTGGAGCGCGCGGCCGACGAGCAGCGAGTGCTCCGCCTCGAGCAGCGCCTGATGCGCCCCGCCGGTGTCGCGCTTCGGGCCCGCCACGCCGGCCGATACCGCCGGATCGCCGAGCGTCCCGGCGATCCGCGCGCGGACGTCCTCGGCCCACGGTGCCGGATCCTGGCCCTCGGCCGTCGGCGTGAGGATGGCGATCGCGCCGGCACGTGTCCGGAGGACCCGCGCGCCCACGGGCGCGGCCAACTCGGCCGCCTGCCGCAGGCGGTCCTCCCGCGCGCCGCGCGCTGCCAGCGCCATCGCCGAGTACGCCGCCAACATGCTCCTCGCTTCCTTCGGGAACTGAAAAGGCCTCCCATTTCCGGGAGGCCTCTGGTCCGCGATGGTCCTTGCTCGATGACCGCGCTACGCGCCTCCCAACGACGTTCGCCCCCCGACGAGCGGGAGGATGACGATGATCGGAAGGACGTGGGCGCGCTGCACTGCCGCGCAGGCTAGCGGGCTGGCGGCGTGCGCGTCAATGCCCGCGAGGTGCCAGCATGGCGCCGTGGCAGAGCGGTCGTATCGCATCGGCATCATCGGAGGCGACGGGATCGGACCCGAGGTGACGGGTGCGGCGCTCCGTGTGCTCGACGGTGCCCAGTCCCGCTTCGGCTTCACGACCGAGCGCGAGGAGCTCCCCTGGTCCAGCCAGCGTTACCTCGACACCGGAGAGCGTGTGACGCGCGACATGATCGGATCCCTGCGCCGGTTCGATGCGGTGCTCCTCGGCGCGATCGGCCATCCCGAGGCACCGCGCGGGATGATCGAGCGCGACATCATCATCGGGCTCCGGCTCGGCCTGGACCTGTATGTGAACCTGCGGCCGATCGTCCTGTATGACGAACGGCTCTGTCCGCTCAAGGACAAGACCGTCGCGGACGTGGACATCCTCGTCGTGCGCGAGAACACCGAGGACGTCTACGTGAACACCGGCACGATCAGCGGTGAAGGACCCGACCAGCGCGCCTCGGTCGAGATGACCTTCACGCGCCGCGGCATCGAGCGCGTCATCCGCTACGCGTTCGAGCGAGCGCGCGGCCGCCCGCGCCGGCATCTCACGCTCGTGGACAAGGCGAACGCGATCCAGATCCAGGGCCTCTGGCGCACGATCCTCGAGGAGGTCGGCGCGGGATACCCGGACGTGGAGCGTGAGGCCATCTATGTCGACGCCGCGAGCATGTGGATGATCCAGCACCCCGAGCGCTTCGACACGATCGTCACGACGAACCTCTTCGGCGACATCCTCACCGACCTCGGCGCCGCGCTCGTCGGCGGGCTCGGCGTGAGCGCGTCCGGGAACATCCGGCCCGGCGAGACGAGCGTCTTCGAGCCGATCCACGGCTCGGCGCCGAAGTACGCGGGCAAGGGGGTCGCGAGCCCGGTCGCGGCGATCGGCGCCGTCGCGCTCATGCTCGAGCACCTCGGCGAGCCCGCCGCGGCCGCCGCTGTCGACGGCGCACTGCGCGAGGCCTTCGTGAGCGGCCGGATCCGGGGCGCCGAGGTCGCCGACACGGAGCGCGCCGGTGGGACAATGAAGGTGGCGGAGGGCATCGCAGAGGCTGTCCGCGGCTAGGGGGGCGACATGCAGGACGTCGTGATCATCGACGGAGCGCGGACCGCGTTCGGGACCTTCGGCGGCGCGCTGCGGGACGTCTCGGCGACCGACCTCGGCGTCGTTGCGGCGAAGGGCGCGCTCGAGCGCGCGAAGGTCGAGCCGGCGCGGATCGACCAGGTGATCTTCGGCAACGTCCTGCAGACGAGCGGCGATGCCGTGTACTTCGCGCGCCACATCGGCCTCAAGGCGGGCATCCCGAAGGAGGCGCCCGCGCTCACGGTGAACCGCCTCTGCGGGTCCGGGCTGCAGGCGATCCTCCTCGCCGCGCAGGAGATCCGCCTCGGCCAGGCGGAGTTCGTGCTCGCGGGCGGCGCGGAGAACATGAGCATGGCGCCGCACCAGATCCGCGGCGCGCGCTGGGGCATCCCGCTCGGTGAGCAGAAGCTCGAGGACTACCTCTGGGTCGCGCTCGTCGACTCGTACAACGGGCTCGGGATGGCGAACACGGCCGAGAACCTCGGCCGCAAGTACGGCATCACGCGCGAGCAGGCCGACGAATTCGCCTACCGCAGCCACCTGCTCGCGGCGAAGGCGCGCGAGGCCTGCCGCTTCAGCGAGGAGATCGTGCCGGTCGAGGCGAAGGCGAAGAAGGGGACGGTGACGGTCGACAAGGACGAGCACATCCGCCCGGACACCTCGCCCGAGTCGCTCGCGCGGCTCGTCGCGCGCTTCGAGGAGGGCGGCACGGTGACGCCGGGCAACGCGAGCGGCATCAACGATGGCGCCGCCGCGGTCGTCGTCGCCTCCGCGGACGCGGCGCAGCGCGCGGGGCTCAAGCCGATCGCGCGCATCGTCGCCGGCGGCGTGTGCGGCGTGGACCCGGACATCATGGGCATCGGCCCGGCACCGTCGAGCCGCCAGGCGCTCGAGCGCGCAGGGCTCCGCGTGCAGGACATGGACCTCGTCGAGATCAACGAGGCCTTCGCGACGCAGTACCTCGCCGTCGAGAAGGACCTCGGCCTCGATCGCGAGCGCACGAACGTGAACGGCGGCGCGATCGCGCTCGGGCACCCGCTCGGCGCATCGGGCGCGCGTCTCGCGCTGACGCTGGCGTACGAGCTGCGCAGGCGCGAGAGGCGCTACGGCCTCGCGTCGCTCTGCATCGGCGGCGGCCAGGGCATCGCCGCGGTGATCGAGCGGGTGTAGCGGTGGCGCCCGTCGTCGCGGCCGACGTCACCCTCGACGATGTGATCGCCGCGCGCGGGTTCCTCGCAGCGCACCTGCCTCCCACCCCGCTGCTCGAGCGCGAGGGCGTCTCCGCAGCGCTGGGCCTCGATGTCCGGCTGAAGTGCGAGAGCCTCCTGCCGACCGGCGCCTTCAAGGTCCGCGGCGGCCTGAACCTCGTCGGCCGCGACCCGACCGCGAAGGCGGGCGTCATCGCGGCCTCGACCGGCAACCACGGCCAGTCGCTCGCGTACGCGGGCCGCGTGTTCGGGGTGCCCGTGACCATCGTCGTGCCTCACGGGGCGAACCCGCTGAAGGTCGCGGCGATGCGCGCGAACGGCGCGACGATCGTCGAGCACGGCACGGACTTCGAGGACGCGCGGCTCGAGTGCGAGCGGCGCGCGGCCTCGCTCGGCGTGCGCTACGTGCACTCCGGTGACGAGCCGTACCTCATCGCGGGCGTCGCGACCGCCGCGCTCGAGGTGCTGCGCGACCAGCTGCCCGATGCGGACGTGCTCATCGTCCCCGTCGGCGGCGGGAGCGGCGCCGCCGGCGCGGCGATCGTCGCGAAGGCGCTGCGCCCTGCGACGCGCGTCATCGGCGTGCAGGCCGCCGGCGCGCCCGCCGCGTACCTCACCTGGAAGGAGCGCCGCCCGCGCGAGACCGAGCGGGCCGACACCTTCGCCGACGGGCTCGCCACGCGGACCGCGTTCGCGCTCCCGCAGCGCATCCTCGCCGAGCTCCTCGACGACTTCGTGCTCGTGACCGACGACGAGCTCTACGCGGCGATGCGGCTGCTCCTCGTCGAGGGCCACCTCGTCGCCGAGGGCGCGGGGGCGGCCGCGACGGCCGCGGCGAAGCAGCTGGCGCCGCGACTCGCGGGCAGGAAGGTCGTCTGCTGGGTCACCGGTGGGAACGCGACCGCGCAGTCGCTCCGCCGCGCGCTGGAGACGCGGTGATCGCCCGCTAGTCCGCCTGCGCGGCGGCGGCCCGCGCCGCCGCTGCCCGCGTCGTGCGCTGGCGGGCGCCCTCGCGCGTCACGATGAACGCGACGGCCGCGACGATGATCGCGGCGCCGATGAGGATCGACGGCGTGACCGGCTCCGCGAGGATGAGCGCGCCGAGCAGCACCGCGACGACCGGGTTCACGTAGGCGTACGTCGCCACGAGCGAGACCGGCGCGTGCTGCAGCAGCCAGCTGTACGCGGTGAAGGCGACGAGCGACCCGAAGATGACGAGGTACCCGAGCGCGAGCAGGGACTCCGCCGAGTACGCCGACGCGTCGAGACGGCCGAGCTCGCCGACCGCGCCTCCCGCGAGCACGAGGACGACGCCGCCGGCGAGCTGCTGCAGGCCGGTCGAGAGCAGGCCGTCGCGCGGCATGCGGAGTCGCGGCGCGAGGAAGGTCCCGAGCGCCCACGACAGCGTCGCGACGATGAGCATCGCGACGCCGGCGAGATCGAGCTCGCCGCTCGAGCCGCGCGGGATGACGAGGAAGGCGACCCCGGCGAAGCCGACCGCGACGCCGGCGAACGTCGATGGGTGCACGCGCTCGCCGGCGAGCCGGCGGAGCAGCACGATCCAGAGCGGGACCGACGCGATGATGAGCGCCGTCAGTCCCGATGGGACCGTGCGCTCGGCGAGCGACACGAAGCCGTTGCCCCCGACGAGCAGGAGCAGGCCGACGACGGACGCGCCGACGAGCTGCTCGCGGCCGACCCGGAGCCCGCGGCGGGCGCCGACCCAGGCGAGGAGGACGAGGCCGGCGACGCAGAAGCGCAACCCGGCGGACGAGAGCGGCGGGAGGGTCTGCACGACGATCGCGATCGCGAGGTAGGTCGAGCCCCAGATGACGTACACGATCGCGAGCGCGATCCAGATCGCGACGGGGGAAGCGGTGCGATCAGCGCTCACCGATCGATGCTATCGAGTGATCGCTTCACCC
>DASUCM010000038.1:0-2838 GCA_036276035.1 Candidatus Limnocylindria bacterium
TCGCGATGCGCGACGCGATGCCGGCGCTGAACGCCGAGATCGCGGTCGAGCTCGGCGCGCGGATCTCGGTGAACACCGGCCAGGCCGTGGCGGGAGGAGGCCAGGACGGCCAGTTCCTGGTGACCGGCGACACCGTGAACGTCGCCGCGCGGCTCCAGCAGGGCGCCGACCTCGGCGAGGTCGTGGTCGGCGCGCTCACCGAGAGCCTCACGCGCGCGGCCATCGAGTACCAGGCACACGCTCCGATCGTCGCGAAGGGCAAGGCGGAGCCGCTCGCGGCGTTCGTCGCGGTCCGGCCGCGCAGCCGGACGCCCGACCAGGCGCGCGGCCTTCCGGGGATGCGCGCCCAGCTCGTCGGCCGCGATCGGGAGCTGCGCCTGCTGCTCGAGGTCTTTGCGCGCGTCTCCGAGGAGAGCCGCGCGCACCTCTTCACCATCGTCGGGAGCCCCGGCGTCGGCAAGTCGCGCCTGGTCGGCGAGGCGCTCGCGCGGTTCGCCGCAGGCGGGGAGGCGCACGTCGCGCGCGGCCGCTGCCTCCCGTACGGCGCGGGGATCACCTACTGGCCGATCGCCGAGCTCGTGCGGCAGGACTGCGGCGTCGCGGCAGGGGACGAGCGCGACGCCGTCCTCGCGAAGCTCGATGCCCGCGTGAGCGGCCTCATCGCGAACGATGCCGACCGTCGCGCGGTCCGGTCGCGGCTCGCCGTCGTGCTCGGCCTCGAGCTGCCGGCCGTCGCCCTGCCGGGCATCGCTGCCGGGCAGCTGCCGTCGGAGCTCGCCTGGGGGATCCGCCGCCACCTCGAGGCCCTGGCCAAGCGGCGTCCGACGGTGATCGTGATCGACGACATCCAGTGGGCGGAGGCGCCGCTGCTCGCGGTCCTCGACGACGTGCTCGAGCGCGCGGTGGACGCGCCGCTCCTGCTCGTGTGCATCGCGAGGCCGGAGCTGCTCGACCGCGCAGGTTGGCTCGGCGGGCGCGCGAATGCGACGCTCATCACCCTCGAGCCGCTGAGCGCCGCCGACACCACGGCCCTCGTCGCTCGTCTGCTGGATGTGGACGATCTGCCCGCGGAGCTCCGGGAGCGGATCGTCGCGCGGTCCGAGGGGAACCCGCTCTTCTGCGAGGAGTTCGTGCGGATGCTCATCGACGAGGGCCGCATCGCGCGGATCGACGAGCGCTGGCAGGCGACGGCGGCGATCTCGGAGGTCCGGGTGCCGGAGTCAGTGCAGGCGGTGATCGCCGCGCGGATCGACCGGCTCACCGGGGACGAGAAGCGCGCGCTCCAGGTCGCCTCGGTCATCGGCGAGCGTTTCGCCGAGTCGCAGCTCCGGGTCCTGTCCGGAGACCGGCCGCTGCCGCTCGGTCCGCTGCGGCGCAAGGGCTTCGTACGCGAGGACGACGACGCGAGCTCCGCCGACCGCCATCGGTTCAAGCACCTGCTCGTGCGCGACGTCGCATACGCGTCGCTGCCGAAGGCGGAGCGCGCCGACCTCCACGACCGGTTCGGGCGGCTCCTCCTCGCGGAGGCGGGTGACCGGCGCGCGGAGTACACCCAGATCGTCGCGCATCACGCCGAGCGCGCGCTCGCCCTCAGCCTCGAGCTGCGGCTGAGCGGCCCGGTGCTCGCGGACCGTGCCCGGCACGCGCTCACCATCCACCTCGAGGCGGCGCAGCACGTCGGGGCCTTCCGGGAGATCGACGTGGTCGCGCGCCACCTCGAGCAGGCGCGCGCCGCGGCCGCGGCACTCGGTGACGGCCTGACGGCCGCCGAGCGGATCGTGCTCGCGACGGCCGAGGCGGACTTCCTCGAGCTCTCGAGCCGCTACCACGACGCGCTCGCGGCGTTCGGCGCGGCCCGGGACCTCGCGCTCGAGGGCGGCCGCATCGACCTTGCGGCACGCGCGCAGATCGGCCGCTTCCGGGTCATGGTCTGGGCAGCCGAGACCGTCGACCAGTTCGTGATCGAGCAGGAGGAGGCGCTGCGCCTGGCCGGGCTCTCCGGCGAGCCGGCGCTCCAGCTCGACGCGGCGATGCTCCTGCTCGAGCAGCGCTGGGGCAACGGGCAGCTCGAGCTCATGCGCTCCGAAGGGGAACAGCTCCTCGCGCTCGCCCTCGGCTCGGGCGACATCGCGCGCGCGGCGGTCATCAACGCGCGGCTCGCGAGCTGTGCGGTCTTCCTCGGCGATCAGGAAGGCTACGAGCGGTACGCGGCCGCGGCGGTCGAGCTCTCGACGCAGCTCGGCACACCGGAGCCCCCGTGGTTGATCAGCGCACGTCCGCGCCTTCTGCTCATGCGCGGGCAGACGGATGACGCCCTGGCGGGCTTCCGCCGCAATCTCCAGCGCGCCGAGGAGGTCGGCGACCGGCTGCGGATCATCGCCGCCTCGCGCCACATCGCGGACTGCCTGCTCGTGCTGGAGCGGTATGCCGAAGTGGAGGACGTGCTGCCGCGGGCCATTGAGCTCAGCGTGGAGACCGGAGAGCGCTGGAGCCGGGCCGAGCTGATCGCGATGCGAGCGATCGCCGCCGCGAAGCGCGGTGCCGTCGCGGACGCCGAACGATGGGCCCTCGAGGGGAGCGAGCAGGTGCGCGAGGGTGACCTGACCGCCATGGCGGAGGTCGAGCTCGCGCTCGGGGTCGTTCGCGGAGCAGCCGGACGCGATGATGAGGCCGACCGCCACTTTCGCCGCAGCATCGAGATCGTCAGGGGGACCGAGTACACCACGACGCTGCCGAAGTTCATCGCCGACCACGCGGAGTACCTCGAACGCCGCGGCATGCTCGCCGAGTCGCGCGCGCTCGTCGATGAGGCTGAGGCCGTCAATGCGCGCAGCGGGT
>DASUCM010000039.1:0-18554 GCA_036276035.1 Candidatus Limnocylindria bacterium
TGACGGTGACGAACCAGAACACGCCGTAGTCCTCGAGCCATTGCGCGCCCTCGATGAGCGGGCGGATGGCGAGGCGGTAGGTGCCAGGGGCGCTCGGGGCCTGGACGTCGAACTGGAACCAGGCGACCTGACCCGGACCGATGTACGGCGCGGGCTGCGCCGCGACGCGGTTGTAGCGCGGCCAGCCCGTCGCGGGCGACCCGTTCGTGCCGTCGCCGCCGAGCGCGCTCGCGCGATCCTGGCCGGGCTCCGGCTCCCAGGTGCCGAGGTAGGCCATCTCCCCCATGCGTCCGGCGACCCAGCCGACGGAACCGGAGTTGTAGAAGGCGACGGTGGCGGTGCTGCGCTGGCCCGCGCAGAGCGTCGGGTAGCCACTCTGGCCGTACCACGCGGCGTGACGTCCGGGGATCCCCGATGGCACGTTCGCGGGCGGCGGGATACCGGGGCCGACGCTGCTGGTGCACGGCTGCGGCGCAGCGCTCGCGAACGATGGCGTCGCGAGGACGCCGGCGGTCACCGTCACCGTCGCCGTGCGCGTGCCGGCGGTGACCCGATAGCGACCCGGCGCGACGTCGACGAAGCCGAACCACCCCACGCCGTCGCTCGTCCGGGTCGCCACGGCCGCACCGGTCGTCTCGCTCACCAGCGTCACCGCGCGGTCCGCGAGGGTCGCGCCTGCGTCGTCGCGGAGGATGCCGCTGATGTGCCCGGCGGTCGGACGCGTCTTCCACGGCATCTCGGGCACCGCCGCCGCCGTCGCGAAGACCGGCGGCGTCACCGCGTCGTAGGTGCTCGGCTGCGTGAGCGCGTGGGCGAGAAGACCGCGGCCGACCGCGGCGCTGCGCGTGCCGGCGTTCACCTGGGCGTCAGGCGTGCGGTACGAGTAGCCGACCCAGCCCGCGGCGGTGTTGCCGGCGGCGCTCGGCGCGAGGGCCTCCCGGATCTGCCGGACGCTGTGCGCGGTCTCGTTCAGGTAGAGCGCGGAGCCGATCGCGCTCTGGCGCCCGAACTGGTTGTCCTTCGTCCACTGAGACCACTGGTCGTACATGACGCGCTGGTCGCCGCTGCCGCCGGTGACCGAGTCGCGCTTGTAGTTCATCGGGATCGCGAGATCGACGATGCCTTCCTGCAGCCAGCCGCGCCAGTCCTGGAGCTGCTCCGTGAACGTCCGCGTCCGCTCCCAGCCGCCCTGCGCCGCGGGGCCGCCTCCGTAGGCGATGCCGTCGATGCTCACCTGCACACGCGGCTTCAGCGCGAAGCTCTCGAGGTACACGCGGCGCACGATCGCGGTGATCTGGTCGCGCCGCCACTGCGCCCACTGAGCGTCCGCGGCCGCGGGGCGATCGCTGCGACCGGTCACGGCCTGGAAGCGCGCGAGCGCCGTGGGGTTGTAGCCCCACGACGGCGCCCCGCCGATGTTCTCGTCGGGGTAGCGGATGCGGTCGAGGTTCACGCCGTCGACGTCGTAATTCGCGACGATGCTCGCCACGAGGCGGGCCACCCAGTCCGCGGCGTCCGGATGGCCGGGATCGAGGTGGTAATCGCCGGCCGCCAGCAGCGCCCCGTCCGAGCGGGACGTCGTCCAATTCTCACGTCCGGGCCGCGACGGGCCGTGCTGGTTGTACACGTGCCCCGCCGCGAGGGGTGGCGCCGTGTTCTTCCAGATCGCGGTCGCGATGACCCAGGCGTGCACCTGGATCCCCTGCGCGTGCGCCTTCGTGATGAGGCTCTGCAGGGGGTCGAACGGGAGCGGCGCGAGCGGGCCCTCGAGACGGGGCGCGATCGAGCGCGAGCAGAGGCAGTCGCCGCGCCGCACGACCTGCGCGATGATCGCGTTCAGGTTCGCGCCCTTCGTGTACGCCACGAGCTCGTCGATCTGCGCCTCGGTGTAGATCCCGTCGCCGAACGCGTCGACCCACAGCGCGCGCAGTTGCCCCGGCGCGACGGCGGTCGCGGTCGCCGCGGCGTCGCGCGGGCCGCCGCGTGCCTGCGTGTCCACCGAGGGGACCGCCGCCAGGACGACCGCGACCGCCATGATCAGGTTCTGGAACATCACCCCTATCTAACGCGATGCGGGGCCACGCGGTGCGTCAGCGAAGCATCGATGTGAGCCACCGTGCGGTGATGCGCACGGCCTCGGTCTCTTTTCTCCCGAAGTCGTGACCGGTCGCCTCGAGCCGCACGAGGTCGATCCGCGGGTTACGTCCCGCGATGCGCTCGAGCACGGCCATCGGACCGAGCTGGTCGCGGTCGCCCTGCACGACGAGCGTCGGGCAGGCGACCGCTTCGAGGGCCGCTTCGTCGCGCAGCCGCGGACGCCCCGGTGGCGAGATGGGGTGGCCGAGGATCGCGAGCGCGTCGGGTGGCTCCTCGGCGGCGAGGAACGCGCAGATGCGGCCGCCGAACGAGCGCCCGACGAGGGCGATCCGTTCGACGCCCTGCGCGCGGAGCGTGTCGCGGTATGCGCGTAGTTCGGCGATCTCGGTCGCGTAGTCCCTGCTTGGACGGCTCTTCCGCGTCGAGAAGGCGATCGGGGACGCGATCATGCCGGCCGCCCCCAGCGCGATCACGAGCGCGCGCAGGATCGGCTGGTCAGCGTCGCCGCCGTAGCCCGGCGCGAGCACCGCACCGTTCATGACCGGCGCGACGGCTTCGCCGGTGCTGCCTTGACGCGAGCCGCTGGCGCCGGCGCGCGCGGGATCTTCTGGTCCATCCCGATCGAGGCACCGAGCACGTCGCCGACCGCGGCGAGACGGGCGGCCATGTTCGCGATCGTGAACGCATCCGGCCGCCCGAGCGCGGCGATCTCCTCCCAGCGGAGCGGCGCCGACACCGGGGCGCGGCGGATCGGACGCACGCTGTACGGCCCCGCCGTCGTCTTCCCGCGGGTGTTCTGCAGGTAGTCGATGTAGATGCCGCGCCGCTTCGCCTTCGCGAACTCGAGCGTGACGAGCTTCGGGAGCCGTTCGCGCGCGATCTCGCCGATCCGCTGCGCGAAGGCCCGCGACTCCTCGAACGTGTAGCGGCGCGCGATGGGCACGAGCACGTGGATGCCGCGGGAGCCCGTCGTCTTCGGGAATCCGACCAGGTCCATGTCGTCGAGGATCGTCTTCACCGCCGCGGCGACCTCTTTCACGTCGTCCCAGGTCGCTCCCGTCGCGGGGTCGAGGTCGATCATCACGTTGTCGGGGTGGTCCGGCCGGTCGACGCGCGCGAGCCGCGGGTGGATCTCGATCGCGGTGTAGTTCGCGAGCCAGACGACCGTCGGCAGGTCGTTGCACAGGATGTAGTCGTTGTCCGCCTCCTCGGGATCCTTCCAGCTCGCGATCCACTTCGGGGTGAAGCCAGGCTTCTGCTTCTGGTAGAAGCTCATCCCGCTGATGCCGTCGGGGAACGGCTTCAGCGTGAGCGGGCGGTCCTTCACCCACGGGACGAGGTACGGCGAGACCTCGGTGTAGTAGCGGATGAGATCCGCCTTCGTGTAGCCGTCCTCGGGGAAGAGCACCTTCTCGAGGTTCGTGAGCTTCACCTCGCGCCCGTCGATGCGCAGCACGGCCGGCACCCGCGCCTGCTTCCCGGGCGCCTCGGCCGGTGCGGAGGCGACCGGCTGTGCGGCCTCCTTCGCCGCGGCGAGCTGCGCCTTCTTCGCGGTCGCCATGCGCTCCACGCCGACGCAGTCCTTCGGATCGATGTCGGGCCGCAGCCCACGGAAGGACGGCTGCCGGAGCGTCCCGTCGTTCGTCAGCTCCGTGTACTGCACTTCGCAGACGAGCTCGGGCAGGCACCAGTGCGGCGTGCGGTTCACGCGCGGGACGGACGCGAAGGGCGGCGTCGGAGACTCCCGCTCCTTCAGCTTCGCGAGCAGGTCGCGGAGCGTGCGCTCGTCGAATCCGGTCCCCACGTGCCCGACCGAGGTGAGCTTCCCCTCGCGGTACACGCCGACGAGCAGCGACCCGAGCGTGTTCTGTCGCCCGCCTTCGCCCTCGGTCCAACCCCCGATGACGCAGTCGAGCGTGCGCTGCGACTTGATCTTGATCCAGGCCGCGCTGCGCCCGTGGGTGTACGGAGAGTCGAGGCGCTTCGCGACGATGCCCTCGAGGCCCTGCTCGCGCACCGCCGCGAACAGCGCGTTCCCCGTGCCGACGAACGGCTCCGAGCGCGCGATCGCGCCCATGGGCGTCACGACGGACTCGAGCAGGCGCTGCCGTTCGCGCAGCGGCTCGCGCGAGAGGTCCCTGCCGTCGAGCCACAGCAGGTCGAAGACGTGGAAGCGCACCGGCACGCTCTTGCGCAGGCGCTTCACGGCGGACTCGTCCTGCACGTGCATCCGCGGCTGCAGGCGCTGGAACGACGGGACGCCCTTCTCGTCGAGGGCGACGATCTCGCCGTCGACGATCGCCTGGTACGCGCCGGTCAGCGCCTCGGCGATGCCGTGCGCCTCGGGGTACTGCGCCGTGCAGTCGAGGAGATTGCGCGTCTGCAGGCGCACGACGCCGCCGTCGACGAACGCGAGGGTGCGGACGCCGTCCCACTTCGGCTCGTAGGAGAACGCTGGTGAGTCGAACGGCTCGTCGGCGGACGTCGCGAGCATCGGAACGAGACGCCGGTCGAGGGGATGATCCGTCGGCGGTGTGCCGTGCAGGATCATCAGCCAGTCGCGCCCCTCGTTCTGCGTCGTCTGGACGATGACGTACTCGCCGGTGAGGCGGTCGCCGTGGAAGCGCACCTTGTACTCGGTCGGCTCGCTCGCGCCGCGCTTGGTGTTCTCCTCGACGAGGTCATAGGTCCCGGTGTCCCAGATCGTCATGGTCCCGGCGCCGTAGCCGTCGGGGATCACGCCGTGGAAGGTGAGGTATTCGATGGGGTGGTCCTCGGTGTGGACCGCGAGGCGGCGCTTTCCCGCCTCGAGCGGCGGTCCCTGCGGCACCGCGAAGGACACCAGCACGCCGCGCATCTCGAGCCGCACGTCCCAGTGCAACCGCGTCGCGTGATGCCGGTGCACGACGTACCGGCGCAGCGGCGCCGCCTCCGGCTTGCCGCCTTTCGGCTCCGGCGTGCGCTTGAAGTCGCGTTTGCGCTGGTACTCGGTGAGGCTCATCGTCGTCCGGTCCACATTGTCGGAGGAGGCGCCGGATGCCGTCGTCGTTCAGCTCGCTCGCTGACCAGATCCTGAAAGAGGAGTACGAGGCCTCGCCCGTGCTCGCGAGCGGCCTCGGGCTCACCGAGTACGACGAGCGTCTCGACGATCTCTCCGCCGACGCGATCCGGCGGAAGGAGGAGCGCGACGCGGAGTGGCTCCGCCGGCTGCGCGCGGTCCCGGACGACGGCCTGGCGCCGACCGAGCGCATCGACCGCGACTTCCTCATCTCGATCCTCCGCGGGCGCGAGATCCTCCGGCCGCACCGGATGTGGCAGCGGCAGCCCGCGGCGTACCTCAACCCGGGCTCGCAGGGCGTCTTCACGCTGTTCCTCCACCGCATCCGGCCCGAGCGCGAGCTCGCGGAGGCTGCGCGCGCGCGGCTCGAGCAGGTCCCGCGCACCATCGAGGCGGGCATCGCGAACCTCGACTTCTCGCTCGTGCCGCCCGTCTACCTCGAGCGCGGGATCGGACAGGCGCGGGCGACGGTGCGCTACGCGCGGGAGCTCGTGCCGAACGAGGTGCAGGATCCGGAACAGCGTGAGCGCCTGGCGGCCGCGGGAGACGTGGCCGCGAGAGCGATCGAGCGGTTCGCGGAGCACCTCGAGTCGAATCGCTCGAAGGCCAGCGGCGACCACGCCGTCGGCGAGGAGATCTACTCCGCGCTCCTGCGGGAGAAGGAGCTGCTCCCGTACGACGCACGCGCACTGCGAGAGCGCGGGCGGGAGCAGTACGACCTCCTCGCGGCCGAGGCGAAGAAGATCGCGAAGGAGATCTCGGGGAGCGACGACTGGGTCGGGCTCCTCGACCGCCTGAACAAGCACCACGCGAAGGACCCGGAGGGGATGCGCCGCGAGTACGAGGAGTGGACCGAGCGCGCGCGGACGTTCCTGCGCGAGCGCGGGCTGGTGACGCTGCCACCGGGCGAGCGGTGCCTCGTCGAGCCGTCACCGCACTTCCAGCGGCCGGTGCTCGCGGTCGCGTCGTACAACCGCCCGCCGGCGTTCACGGACTCGCGCACCGGTCACTTCATGGTGCCCTTCCCGCCGGACGGCACGCCGGAGGCAGAGGTCCAGCAACGGCTCGAGGGCAACTGCACCGACGGCATCCCGACGACCGCGGTGCACGAGGCGTATCCGGGCCACCACTGGCACCTCGTCATGGCCGGCGCGAACCCGTCGAAGGTGCGGAGAACGTTCAGCACCTCGTACTTCTCGGAGGGCTGGGCGCTGTACGCGGAGCGGATGATGCGGGAGCAGGGCTTCTTCGAGGATCCGAAGCAGGTGCTCTACCAGTTCGAGGCGACGATCTTCCGCGCGGCGCGCATCGTCGTCGACACGAGCCTTCACCTGCGCGAGATGACGTTCGACCAGGCCGTGGAGTTCATGCGGACGAAGGGCAACCTCACGGCGCCGAACGCGAAGGCCGAGGTCGGGCGCTACTGCTCATGGCCGACGCAAGCATCGTCGTACCTCACCGGCATGCTCGAGATCCTCGACATCCGAACGCGCTGGCTCGCACGCCGCGGACGGAACGACGTCGCCGCGCTGCGGGAGTTCCACGACGCGATCACGTCCTCCGGTTCACTGCCGACCGCGCTCGCCGAGCGGGCGATCACGGAGCACGAGGAGCGCGGCGTCCCCGCCTAGCGATGGAGGGCCTGCTCACGGGCCTGGCGTTCGCAGGCGCGATCTGGCTGGCGCTCATCGCCGGGCTCGTCCTCGCGGGACGCGGGGCACTCGCGCGCGAGCTCGCGACGCTGCTGCCAGACCTCGTCGTCCTCTTCGCCGGCCTCATCCGCGACCCGGGAGTGCCACTCCGCGCGAAGGCCGTCCTCGCGCTCGCCTCGCTCTGGCTCGCGTCGCCCATCGACCTCATCCCGGAGTTCGTTCCGGTCGCCGGCCCGCTCGACGACGCGATCGTGGCGGCGATCGCGCTGCGCTACGTGCTTCGCAGCACCGACGAGCTCCTCGTGCGCGCGCACTGGCGCGGCTCCGACGTGATGCTTGCCCGGCTCCTGCGCCTCGCGGGCGTCGACCCGGCGAGGCTGCGCAGCCCTTGACGCGGGGGTCTATGATGCGCGCGGCAAGCCGCGCGGAAGAAACAGGCGAGGTGCGAGATGCCGCGTTCGATCTGGAAGGGCACCATCAGCTTCGGGATGGTCGCGCTGCCGGTGCGGCTGTACCTCGCGACCGAAAGCAGCTCGAAGGTCTCCTTCAACCTCCTGTGCCCGGAGCACAAGGCACGCATCAAGAACAAGCGCTGGTGTCCCGAGGGCGATCACGAGGTCGCGTGGAGCGACGCCGTGCGCGGCTTCGAGTACGAGAAGGGCAGCTACGTCGTGCTCGAGGACGACGAGCTCGACGAGCTCCCGCTCGCGTCGAGCAAGAGCATCGACATCGCGGGGTTCATCAAGGATGAGGAGCTGCCGGGGCCGCTCTACTACCAGAGCGCGTACTACCTCGAGCCCGAGAAGGCCGCGCAGAAGCCGTACGCCCTCCTGAAGAAGACGCTCGAGAAGACGCAGCGCGTCGCGATCGCGAAGTTCGCGCTGCGTGACCGCGAGCGCCTCGTCTCGGTGCGCGCGCTCGACGGCGCGCTCGTCATGAACACCCTCCACTGGCCGGACGAGATCCGCTCGAGCGAGGACCTCGACATCCCCGAGGACGTCAAGGTGAGCCCGGCGGAGCTGAAGATGGCGGAGAACCTCGTCGAGATGATGGCGACCGAGTTCGAGCCTGACGACTTCAAGGACGAGTACAAGGAAGCCGTGATGAAGGTCGTCCGCGCGAAGGTCGAGGGCCGCGAGGACCTCGTCGAGGCGCCCGAGGTCGAGGCCGAGACCACCGTCGTCGATCTCATGGCGGCGCTCAAAGCGTCCGTCGAGAAGGCGAAGGCCGGCGAGAAGAAGGTCGGACGCGAGGCGCGCGGCGGCCACGAGTCGATCGGGTCGCGCAAGTCCACGTCGAGGTCCGGGACGTCGAAGAAGGAGCCCGCAGCGCGCCGCAAGGCGTCCTGAGGCCGGATACTCGGCGGGTGTCGGAGCCCCGTCGGGACGAGACCCTGCGCCCGACGCTCATCGACGTCAGCACCGCGACGGACGGGCTACCGCGCTCGATCACGCCGATGCGACCGCGCCTCGCGGCCGACGCGTTCAACTCGGTCGACTGGGTGTTCGAGCTGAAGTGGGACGGCATCCGCGCCGTCGCCTTCGGCGAGGCGGACGGCAGCGTGCGGCTCCTCGATCGTTACGGTGGCGACCTGCTCCCGCTCGTCCCGGAGCTCCGCGATCTTCGCCTCCCCGCGGGGAGCGTCCTCGACGGCGAGGTCGTCGTGTGCGACACCCGCGGGCGTCCGAGCTACGAGCTCCTCGCCGCTCGCGCGGGGCCGAAGGCGCTCCGCCGCGGGAAGGGCCCGTACTTCGTGGCCTTCGATCTCCTCTATGAGGACCACCGGCCGCTCCTCACGCGGCCGCTCATCGAGCGGCGCCGCCGCCTCCAGGCGGGACCGTATCCGGGCCGGCGCGTCCTGGTGCCGGAGCACCTCGAGGCGGACGGCGAGCCCTTCCTCGAGGTCGTCGCGGAGTACGGGCTCGAAGGTGTCGTCGCGAAGCGCCGAGACGGACGGTACGTGCCGGGAACGCGAAGCGTGGACTGGCTGAAGTGCCACGTCACACCGCGCTCGGACGTCGTCCTTGGGGGCCTCGTCATCGATGAGCATGGCGCGCGGAGCGTCCTCTGCGGTCTGGCGAACGATGACGGCTCGCTGACATACGTCGGCGACGCGGCCGTGCCGCCGTTCCTCGCGAAGTGGCTCGCCGACGCGACGAGTGCGTTCAGGTCGGACGTCTCGTCGTTCGCCGCTCCGATCCCGCTCCGCAGCGGCCTGCACTGGCTCCGGCCGAAGCTCGCCGCGATCGTGGAGCACGACGGCGACGATCCGCTCGCCCTCGGCGACGCGCGCTTCCGGGCGCTGCGTTTCGACGCGCGCGTCGAGGACTGCCGGCCCGAAGAGCCGCTGCCGGTGCCATCCGCGCCCCCCACCGGCACCGGCGAGCGCCCGCGGCTCGTCCTCCTGCAATCACTGCCCTTTAGCTGATCTCCGGCGCGCCTTATCATTGGAAAAACCCCGGAGGTCCGATCTGTGCCGAAGTTCGTGTTCGTGACGGGCGGGGTCACCTCTTCCCTCGGCAAGGGCATCACCGCCGCATCGCTCGGCAGCATCCTCGCCGCCCGTGGGCTCTCGGTCGGCTCCCTGAAGATGGACCCCTACCTCAACGTCGACCCCGGCACGATGTCCCCCTACCAGCACGGTGAGGTCTTCGTCACCGAGGACGGCGCGGAGACCGACCTCGACCTCGGGAACTACGAGCGCTTCCTCGACCGCAACGTGACGCGCGCGTCCAATCTCACGACGGGCCAGATCTACAACGCGGTCATCGCGAAGGAGCGGCGCGGCGACTACCTCGGCGCGACGGTCCAGGTCATCCCCCACATCACGAACGAGATCAAGGCGCGCATCCACCGGGTCGCCCGCGAGGGGCAGGCCGACGTGGTCGTGGTCGAGGTCGGCGGAACGGTCGGCGACATCGAGTCGCTGCCCTACCTCGAGGCGATCCGCCAGTTCCGCAACGACGTCGGCCGGCAGAACGTCCTGTACGTGCACCTCACGCTGCTGCCGCGCACCGTCGGCGGCGAGCTGAAGACGAAGCCGACGCAGCACTCCGTGAAGGAGCTGCGCTCGATCGGTATCCAGCCCGACGTCATCGTGGCCCGCGCCGACGAGCCGCTCTCCGACGAGCTGCGCGAGAAGATCGCGCTCTTCTGCGACGTGAAGACGGACAACGTCATCTCCGAGCCGAACGCCTGGAGCATCTACGGCGTCCCGACGATGCTCGAGGACGCCGGGCTCGGCCGGATCGTCGTGCAGGAGCTCGGGATCGAGAAGCCCGAGCCGGACCTCTCCGAGTGGCGGGCGCTCGAGGAGCGGATCCGCAGCGCACGGATCCCGCTCGAGATCGCGATGGTGGGCAAGTACATCGAGCTCCCCGACGCCTACCTCTCCGTCATCGAGTCGGTGCACCACGCGGCGTGGGCGCAGGGCGCGACCGCCCGCCTGCGCTGGATCGACAGCGAGAAGCTCGAGCGCGACCGGGACGTCGAGCCGCTCATCGGCCTCGACGGCATCGTCGTGCCAGGCGGCTTCGGCTACCGCGGCATCGAGGGGAAGGTCCAGGCGGTCCGCTTCGGGCGCGAGCAGCGCGTGCCGACGCTCGGCCTCTGCATGGGCATGCAGTGCATGGTCATCGAGCTCGCGCGCAAGGCCCTCGGCACCGACGACGCGAACTCGACGGAGTTCGACGCGTTCACGCCGCACCCGGTCATCGATCTCCTGCCCGAGCAGCGCGACATCGCGGACAAGGGCGGCACGATGCGCCTCGGCTCGTATCCCTGCGTGCTCGAGGAGGGCTCCGTCGCGCACCGCGCGTACGCGCAGCCGATCGTGCTCGAGCGACACCGCCACCGCTTCGAGTTCAACAACTCGTACCGGGAGCTGCTCGCCTCGCACGGCATGCGTTTCTCCGGCCTCTCCCCGGACGGGCGGCTCGTGGAGATCTGCGAGCTCACCGACCACCCCTTCTACCTCGGCACGCAGTACCACCCGGAGTTCCGTTCGCGGCCGAACCGCCCGCACCCGCTCTTCTCGGCGTTCATCAGCGCCTCGCTGGAGTACGCTCGATCCCAGGGCCGCGCGGATGCCCGCGCGGTGCCGATGCAGCTCCAGGAGACGTAGCCATGCAGCTCTTCCTCGACACGGCGCAGCTCGACGAGGTGGTCACCGGCGTCCAGACCTGGGGCGTCGTGACCGGCGTGACCACGAACCCGACGCTCATCGCGAAGGCCGGACAGGATCACGAGACGCAGGTGAAGAAGATCTGCGAGATCGTCGGCAACGTCTCGGCGGAGTGCGTGAGCGAGAAGAAGGATGACCTCATCGTCGAGGGTCGCCGCATCGCCTCGTGGCACAAGAACGTCATCGTGAAGGTGCCGATGACGTGGGACGGTCTTGGCGCCGCAAAGGTGCTCGCTGGCGAGGGCATCCGCATCAACGTGACGCTCTGCTTCACCGTGAACCAGGCGCTCCTCGCCGCCTCGGTCGGCGCGTACATCGTGAGCCCGTTCGTCGGCCGCCTCGACGACATCAACCAGGACGGGATCCAGCTCATCCGCGAGGTCGTCGACGCGTACCGGCAGCAGTCGATCAAGACCAAGGTCCTCTCCGCGAGCCTGCGGAACCCGATCCACGTCCAGGATTCGGCGCTCGCCGGCGCGGACATCGCGACGATGCCGTTCAAGGTCATGGAGTCGCTCGTGAAGCATCCGCTCACCGATCAGGGTGTCGAGCGGTTCCTCGCCGACTATCGCAAGACGCAGGAGCCGAAGCCCGTCGAGGCCCCGCAGGGCAAGGCCGCGGCCAAGGCCTAGCGCCTCGGCGGCTCCCCGACCACGAGCTCGCGCGGGTCCGCGTTCGCGACGCCGCAGAGGTCGAGCACGCAGAGCGTGAGCGCGGTCTCAGGATCGGTCCGGCCCTGCTTGATCGCGAGGTCCGTCGCGTAGAGCGACTCGTACGCGCGGGTGACGATCTTCCGGTCCACGCGGCGTGCCTGGGCCTGCCAGCGGTAGAGCGACGCGGGCGACGACGCCCGGATCGCTTTCGCCATCCGCTCCGCATCCTGCGCGCCCCGCATCGCTGACGCGAAGAGCAGGATCCGGAACTGCCAGACGAGGAGCGCGAGGATCTGCTGCGCGGCCTGGCCGTCGGCGAACAGCTCCTCGAGCCGCGCGATGGCGGCTCGCGCGTCCTGCTTCACGACGGCCTCGGTGAGCCGGAAGACGTCGCTCTCGATCGCGCCCGCCACGAGCGCGCGGACATCGGCGGCCTCCACGGTCTTCCCGGCCGCGAACGCCGCGAGCTTGCCGATCTCCTGCTCGATGCGGTCGCTGTCGATCTGCGGGTGCTCGCTCGCCGCGCCGATCGCGGTCGCGAGGGCGTCGATCGCCGCGGGCGCCAGCGTGAGCCCGTGGAGCGTCGCGCGCCCCGCGATCCAGGGGTGGACCTCGGACGGCTGGAGCCGCGAGACGCGCTCGACGCTCCCGCCGGACCCCGTCACCGCGCGGACGAGATCGACCGCGGGGGCCTCATCCTTCTTCGCGCGCGCCGGTGCGCGGCGCGCGCGCGACGTGGGCAGCTTCTCGGTCGTGACGAGCACGAGCGCGGCGTCGGGCGGGAACGACCGCACGACGTCGTCCGACCGCAGCGCCTCGGCATGCTCGACGATGACGACCCGCCGCTCATCGACCGCGGCGAAGAGGCCCTGCGACGCGCCGCTCATCACGATCGCCTCGGGCGGATCGTTGCGCGCGTCGTGACGCGTGACCCCGAGCGGCGAGCCGAGATCGGGGCTCGGCCAGCGCACGAGGCCGGCGCTCTCCGTCGGCGCGCCGGCGGCGAGCGCCGTCACGAGCTCGGCGAGGCGCAGCCGCGTCCGGAACGGATCGTCGCCGAGGAGCAGGAACGTCGGCCGAGCGGGTGCGGACGAGGAGGCGGCCGCCATCCAGTTGGACCTCCACCGTCCCATGTCGGTCGGTCCGGTACGTCGCGACCGCGGCGAGCGCTCTCAGCGTCGCCGGCGTGGGGTGTCCGTACCGGTTCGATGCGCCGACCGAGAGTAGCGCGAGGCGTGGCCGCACCGCCGCGACGAGCGCGTCCGCATGCGGTGTCGCCGCGCCGTGATGCGGCGGCACGTAGATCGTCGAGCGCAGCGGCGCAGGATCGAGGAGCAGGTCGGCGAGCGTCTCGTCGGTCGCGTCGCCGGTGAAGAGCAGCGAAACGCCGCCCGCGCTGACGCGGACGACGAGGCACACGTACTCGCCCGAGCGCTCACCGGGCGCGAGGACATCGAGCTCGAGCGCACCGACGCGGAGCCGGTCGCCCGCGGCGAGCGCGCGCCGTGGGACGCCGCTGCGCG
Source organism: Candidatus Limnocylindria bacterium (assembly GCA_036276035.1). Classification (GTDB taxonomy): domain Bacteria; phylum Chloroflexota; class Limnocylindria; order P2-11E; family P2-11E; genus JACDAF01. Next base: position 13,167 of record DASUCM010000039.1, read on the forward strand.
CAACGCGCTCGGCCCAGAGCCGGCTGAGGGGCGTGTCCTCGAGACCGCGCGGCTCGACCGCGAGGCCGACGTCGTAGCGGCCGAACACCGAGAGCAGGCCGGCACCGTGGTCCTGGTGCGCGTGCGTGAGCACGACGAGGTCGATCCGCCGCTGCCACGGCGGCAGCGCACCGCCGAGGAGCGCGAGCAGCCGCCCCGGATCGGGGCCGCCATCGATGAGCACGACGGCCCCGCCGAGCTCGAGCAGGAACGCGTCGCCCTGGCCCACATCGAGCGCGCGGACGCGGGGCACGGGAGCGGCCGATCCGAGAGCGGCCGCGGTGAGGATGACCGCGGCGAGCACGACGCCCGCGGTCGCGCGCAGGCCAAGTCGCGGCACGGCGCGCACGAGCCGGCGTCCCGCGTCCGCGAGCGGGGCACGCGCGGCGACGATGAGCGCACCGGCGAGCACGAGGACGACGCCGGTCAGGCCGCCGCGCGGGACCTCGGCGCTCGCGCCGGGGACATCCGCCGCGACCTCGACGGCGCGCCGCATCGCGGTCGCCACCGCGTAGCACGCGAGCCCGAGCGGGCGCGCGGCATCCGGGACGATCGCGCCGAGCGCGGCGGTCGCCATGCCGAGGCCGAGGAGCGGGGCGAAGAGCGGGACGGCGACGACATTCGCCAGCGGCGAGACGACCGACACGCGGCCGAAGACCGCCGCGACGATCGGGATCGTGGGCAGGCTCGCCGCGAGCGTCGTCGCGATGCCTTCGCCGAGGACTGACGGCAGCCGCTCGAGCCGCGCGGCGATCGGTCGCTGGAAGGCGAGCAGGCCCGCGGTCGCGGCGACGCTCAGCTGGAAGCCGACCGCGGTCGCGATCGCGGGGTCGAGCGCGACGAGGACGCAGACGGACAGGCAGAGCGCGTTCGCGCCGGCGGACGCGCGTCCGAGGGCCAGACCGAGCGAGGCGACGAGGGCCATGAGGCCCGCGCGGAGCACGCTCGGCGACGGGCCGACCAGGAGCGCGTAGGCCGCGAGGGCCGACGCGGTCGCGACCGCGACGCCGACCGGTGCGAGGCGGCCGCGGACCGCGAACGCGACGGCGGACGCGACGAGCGTCATGTTGAAGCCGGAGACCGCGAGAAGATGCGCCGTGCCGCTCCGTGCGAAGGCGTCGGCGAGCTCGCGGCTGATCGCGCCCCGCTCGCCGAGCACGATGCCGACGACGACCGCGCCCTCGGGCTCGGGGACGAGCCGCAGGAGGACCTCGGCGAGCCCGTCGCGAGCGGCCGCGAGCGGGTCGGGCAGGAGCGCGGCGGGCGGCGGGGCGACGCGCGCGAGCGCCGCGAGCCCGAGCGCCGCGGCGATCGCGGACCACAGCGCCCAGCGCGACCGGTCGGCGCTCATGCGCGCGAGCACGAGCGCGACCGAGGCCGGGACGAGCAGCGGCCAGAGCGGTCCGCCCGGCTGCCACCAGGCGACGCCCGCGCTGACGAGCGCGGCGGGCAGCAGCGGTACGGCGAGAACGCGCGTCATCGCACGACCACGAGGTCGCGGAGCTCCGCGAACACGCGCGCGCTCACGAAGCCTCTGGTCTGCAGCTCCTCCGGGCGCGCGAACGCACGCTGCTCGCGTGCGCGGACGATCCGCGCCGCGATGCCCGGTCCGATGCCCGGCAGCGCCTCGAGCTCCGCTGGCGTCGCCCGGTTCAGGTCGACCCGGAGGTCACCACCGCCGGCGCGGGGCGGGACCTCTCCGGCGCGGGGCACGTAGATCCGCTCGCCGTCGCGCAGAGGCGCGGCGCGGTTCATTGCCGAGAGGTCGGCCTCGGGCGTGACGCCGCCCGCCGCCGCGAGCGCGTCGACCACGCGCGATCCCGCCGCGAGCCGGAGGACTCCCGGGCGCGCGACCGCGCCGCCGACGTCGACGACCACGAGCGCCGGCGTCGCCGGCGGCGTGGGTTCGGGCGCGGAGGCGATCTCGATCGCGGCGACCGGAGGCGATGCGATCCGTCCGGCGATCGCGAGCGCGATGCCCGCGGATGCGAGGAGCGCGATGGCGGCGAGGAGGGGTCGTGGCATGGCCGCAGCGTGCCTGGCGGAGCGTGTCGCGTGGTGTACCCGAAGGCATGACGAGCGGTCGCCTCTTTCGAGGACGGGTCGCGTTCGCCCGTCGCCCCGCTGCGGATCCGGGTCCTAGTTCGCCCGTCGCCCCCCGGGCGTCGAGGGCATCTGCCCGATGGAGACCGGGAGCGCGCCGACCGCCCGCCCGTCGACCTCGATGTCGAACCGGTAGGTGCCGTACGCGCCGAAGCTGAGGTTGTTCAGCTCGACGACGACGTTCACATCCTGCCCGCCGCCCGAGGAGTGCACGGCCATCTCCGGCGCCTGCGGCATCGCCGGCTTCCCCTCGGGGTCGAGCAGACGGACGACGACGGCGTGCTGGCCCTGGTCGAGCCCGAGGATCGCGACGACGAACATCCGCGGGTGCTGCGCCGGCAGGTCCGACACGCTGATGTTCCGGAAGATGCCGAGCAGGCTGAGCTTGCCGTCCTGGCCGACGAGCGCGTGGTCGCACAGCACGGCGAGCCGGACCTCGGCGTCGCTCACTTCGTCACGACGTTCACGAGGCGGTCCGGCACGACGACCACGTTCGCCGGCGTCCGGCCGTCGAGCGCCGCGCGGACCCGCTCGCTCGCGAGGGCGCGCGCCTCCGCGTCCGCGCGGCCGAGCCCCGCAGGCGCCTCGATGCGGTCACGCACCTTGCCGTCGACCTGCACGACGATCGTGACGACACGGCGCGCGGCCTTCCCCGCGTCGAACGCGGGCCAGCGCTCGAGGTGGATCGAGCTCGTGCCGCCTCTGCGCTCCCAGAGCTCCTCCGTGATGTGCGGCGCGAGCGGCGCGAGCAGCAGGAGCAGCGTCCGCACGCCGTCCTCGCGGCTGGGACCGCTCGCGTGCATGAGGTCGCGCGCGAGCTCCATGAGCGTCGAGATCGCCGTATTGAAGTGGTACTCCTCGAGATCGGACGTGACCTTGCCGATCGCGCGCTGCACGGTGGCGTCGAGGTCCGCGTCGCGCGGGCCGTCGCCGGCGGGAGCGAGCGCGACGTCCCAGACCCGGTGCAGGAAGCGGTACACGCCCTCGATCCCCGAGGCGTCCCAGTCCGCGCCCGCGGTCCAGGGGCCCATGAACCCCATGAACAGGCGCAGCGTGTCCGCCCCGTAGCGCGCCACGTACTCGTCCGGCGCCTGCACGTTGCCGCGTGACTTCGACATCTTGCGGCCCTTGAAGACGATGGTCCCCTGGTTGCGTAGGTGCGTGAACGGCTCGCGGAACCACAGCTCGCCCATGTCCGCGAGCGCCTTGCAGATGAACCGCGCGTACAGGAGGTGCAGGATCGCGTGCTCGATGCCACCGGTGTACCGCGTGACCGGCAGCCACTTCCTCGCGATCTCGGGGTTCATGAAGCGCCGGCTGTCGTTCGGGTCGGGGTAGCGGTACATGTACCAGGACGAATCGACGAAGGTGTCCATCGTGTCCGCGTCCCGCTCGGCGGGACCGGAGCACTGCGGGCAGGTCGTCTCGATGAAGTCGCGCTTCCGCGCGAGGGGCGATCCGCCGTCGGGCGTGATCTCGACGTCGTACGGCAGCTCGACCGGCAGCTGGTCGTCGGGGACGGGGACCGTCCCGCACGCCGGGCAATGGATGATCGGGATCGGCGTCCCCCAGTAGCGCTGGCGCGAGATGAGCCAGTCGCGCAGCCGGTACGTGACCGAGGCGCCGCCGATGTGCCGGCGCTCGGCGTCCTTCGCGATGGCCTGCTTCCCCTCCTCGCTCGACAGGCCGGTGAAGCCGCCGCTCCGCACCATGACGCCCGCGCCGATGTACGCGGCGTCCAGGCGCGCGTGCTCGGTGCCGTCGGGTGAGATGACCTCGCGGATCTCGAGCCCGTACTTCCGTGCGAACGCGAAGTCCCGCTCGTCGTGCGCGGGGACGGCCATGATCGCGCCGGTGCCGTACGTCGCGAGGACGTAGTCGGCGATCCAGATCGGGATCCGCTCGCCGGTGAACGCGTTCACGGCGAAGGCGCCGGTATCGACGCCCGTCTTCTCGCGCTCCGTGGAGGTGCGCTCGATCTCCGTGGCCTGCCGCGCGGCAGCGACGTACGCCTCGACGGCCGCGCGCCGCTCCGGCGTGGTGATGCTCGCGACGAGCGGGTGCTCGGGGGCGAGGACCATGAACGTCGCGCCGAAGATCGTGTCCGGACGCGTCGTGAAGAAGCGGATCTGCTCCGTCGAGCCGGCGACCTCGAACGCCAGCTCCGCGCCTTCGGATCGCCCGATCCAGTTCGTCTGCATGACACGCACGCGCTCCGGCCAGTCGAGGCCGTCGAAGCGCAGCAGCTCGTCGGCGTACGCGGTGATCTTGAAGAACCACTGGACGAGGTCCTTCTTCGTGACCGGGGTGTCACACCGCTCGCAGAGCCCGTTGATGACCTGCTCGTTCGCGAGGGCCGTCTGATCCTTCGGGCACCAGTTCACGGGCGCCTTCGCGCGGTACGCGAGCCCGCGCTCGAACAGGCGCAGGAAGAGCCACTGGTTCCAGCGGTAGTAGTCGGGGTGACAGGTGACGACCTCGCGGCGCCAGTCGATCATCGTGCCCATCAGGCGGAACTGACGGCGCATGTTCGCCATGTTCCGCTCGGTGTTGTCGGACGGATGGACACCCGTCTTGATCGCGGCGTTCTCCGCGTTCAGGCCGAACGCGTCGAAGCCCATCGGGAAGAGGACGTTGTGGCCACGCATGCGGAGGAAGCGTGCGGACGCGTCGGACGGCGTCATCGCGTACCAGTGGCCGACGTGGAGATCGCCCGACGGGTACGGGAACATCGTCACGAAGTAGAAGTTCGGCCGCTCGGGATCGCTGTCGGGCGTCTCGTAGAGGCGATCGCGCGTCCAGCGCTCATGCCACTTCGCCTCGATGGCGCCGGGCGAATAGCGTTCCCGCTTCGGTATGTCGCGCCCGCCCGGCGACCCGTCGCGCCCGTCCTGCGGACGGTCGGGCGCGGACGATGCCGGGCCCGGCCGAACGCTCGTTGCCTTCTTCGCCACGACGTCACCTCCGCGGACATGAATAGACCCTTCGTCCGTGAAGGGGACGGAAGGGTCAGTTCCGCGGTACCACCCCGACTTGAGGACCCGCCCACCGTGTCGGTGGAGCTGGCGGGATTCGAACCCGCGACCCCCACACTGCCAGTGTGATGCGCTCCCACTGCGCCACAGCCCCGACGGCATCCTCCGCTCGAGCACGGTGATAACGGGGCGTGACCCCGGCGGGCGCTAGGGCAGAGCCTTCACGCTCGCGGCTCCCGGGCGAGTTCCCCCACCCCGCGCGCGCCAGCTC